>JACQYE010000151.1 GCA_016208355.1 Chloroflexota bacterium
CGAAATCCGCGTGGCCGGGGGTATCCACGATGTTGATCTTGATGGTCTGGCCTGTTTCCGGGTCCGGGAGGGAGATGGCGGTATTCTTGGCCAGGATGGTGATGCCGCGTTCGCGCTCGAGGTCGTTCGAGTCCATCACGCGCTCGGCCACCTGCTGGTTGGCGCGGAAGGTGTGCGACTGGCGCAGGAGGCCGTCCACGAGGGTGGTCTTGCCGTGGTCCACGTGGGCGATGATGGCAATATTTCGGAGGTCGGTTCGTTCCTTGAGCATATGTTCCTTGGTAAGGGCGCGGTGTCGCTGTGCCCCAATGAAAAACCCCGGCGTAGAAGGGACCGGGGAAATTGGTCGTTCCGGCGTGCGGGCGTTATTGTATCAGAGGCAGGTGAATTGGGGAAGAGGCCAATAACAATCGCCCTCGTCTTTCGTTATTACAGATACAGCCAGGAGACAGCACATGGAAGATAGCGGGTGCGGTTGATATTTTGCGGATTGATGTCAATCGGGATTAATGCATGGCTGCAAGGAGTATTGTGATGAAAATAAAAACCATCCTTCTCTTTGGGTTGATCTGTACCACCCTGTTGGCAGGATGCGCATTGCCGCCCATCGTGCCAACAGAACTTCCTCTGCTCCCCTTGCCAGGTTTTACACCTCAACCGGGCGGGGAACCTCCGCCTGGTCCCGGTGGCGTGACTGATAACTTTACGCTCATGCTGTTGTATGGCCTGATCGCATTCCTGGCCGTTATCGCCATGTTCGCCTTCCTGGCCCTGCTCAACCGCTGGAACAAGCCGCGCCAGTAGGCGCCTACCTCTGCTGTGTTGTAAGCCAGTTCCGAGGCAAAGAGAGAGGACTTGCCCCCCCTCCTACGCGCGAACAACATACAGGACGGCTACAAAATGCGCCAGCGCGCCGAGCAGGACGAAAATATGCCACACTTCGTGGAAGCCAAATTTACCGGGGAAAAAGTTGAAGAGTTTCATGGCATACACGAACGCCCCCAGGGTATAGGTCACACCGCCAACGATCAGCCAGGTCGTCGCAGCAGGCGGCAACACGGACGGCATTTGCGGCGCGGCCAGGACGCACAACCAGCCCATCAACACGTACATGCCGGCATTCAGCCAGCGCGGCGCGCCCACGTAGAACACCTTGACCAGGACTCCGGTCAGCGCAATCGCCCAGATGAGCGCCAGCAGGCCCCAGCGGAAGAAACCAGTAAAGGCGTTGACACAAAATGGCGTGTACGTGCCGGCAATGAGCAGGAAGATGGCCGAATGGTCCAGTTTACGCAGGACTTGCAGGGTAGCCGGTTTGACCTTTGCCAGGTGGTAGGCTGCGCTGGCTGAAAACATGGCAATCAGACTGAGACCATAAACCACCACCGAGACGATCTTCGCCGTCCCGCTCCAACCGGCGACGAGCAGGGCAATCTGACCGAAGAAAGCGGCAATCGCGCCGCCCAGGTGGGTCAAACCATTAATAGGTTCGCGCAGTTTTGAGAACATAAGGTTCCTTTCATCGTGATAATACCCCCCATAACCAATTCCAACCTATCACCCTGCCAACAAGCAACTATCGGTTCCGCACCAATATATTTGTAAGAACCTTATTCCCTCTACGAATTAAGAAAACTTTCCGGCATTTGCACAGTAACCACTTCGCCGCGGGCGGTGGCAATTCCCATGGCGTAAACCGTTGATTCAACAATAACCTTGCGTCCTTTAAGTTCTTTTACTTTTCCACGAATCTCAAGGATGCCGTTCAGCGGGGTCGGTTTCAGGTAGTCCACATGCAGGGAGGCAGTCACAAAGCGGAAGGGCGGGTCAGAATCCATCTCACGCGCCTCGGCGCGATACATCGCCGCCGCAGCAGTGCCGGTCGAGTGGCAATCAATCAAAGAGGCAATCAACCCGCCATACACATAGCCCGGGATGGCAGTATGAAACTCCTCGGGACGGAAGCGGGTAACGGTTTCATCGCCCTCCCAAAAAGTCTTGATCTGGTGGCCGTGTTCATTCAGACGGCCACAGCCATAACAGTAAGCCACATTTTCTGGATAATAATCTTGAAATGCCTTTACGCTCATCGTTTTTTCCTTTGTACTCAAATAAAACAAGAAGTCCTGCTGCTTCCTTTGCCGGCAGGACTTTGCAACCCCTTATTCTTTTACGTACCCTCTTCCCATGAATTCAAGTATTTCACCTGTTCTTCGGTCAGCGTATCCACTTTCACGCCCATCGCCGCCAGTTTGATGCGGGCGATCTCGGCATCCACCTCCGCCGGGACGGAGTAGACGCGCTTCTCCAATGTTTTGGCATTCTTCACCATGAACTCTGCCGCCAGCGCCTGGTTGGCGAAGGACATGTCCATCACCGAGGCCGGATGGCCCTCGGCGGAGGCCAGGTTGATGAGACGCCCCTCGCCCAGAATATTGATCTTGCGGCCGTCTTTCGTCTCGTACTGGTCTACGAACGGGCGGACAAGCTTGGGGTCGCCTTTGGCGAGTTTCGCCAAGCCGGGGATGTTGATTTCGACATTGAAGTGAATGTCGCCGGTCACGGTGCAGAAGATATCGCCGATTCTGGCGGCGTCCATCATGGGCATGACCTGGAACCCATCCATGACGGCTTCCAGCGCCTTGAGCGGGTCCACTTCGGTAACGATGACCAGCGAACCCATACCGCGCGCCCGCGAGGCCAGGCCGCGTCCGCACCACCCATAACCAGCCACCACGAAGTTCTTGCCCGCCAGCAGGACGTTGGTGGCGCGGATGATGCCATCCAGGGTGGACTGGCCCGTACCGTAGCGGTTATCGAAGAAGTGCTTGGTCATGGCATCGTTGACGGCAATGACCGGGAACTGGAGCATCCCATCTGCAGCCATGGCGCGCAGGCGGATGACGCCGGTGGTGGTCTCTTCGGTGCCACCGATGATACCGGGGAGCAGTTCACGCCGATCCTTGTGGATGGTGCTGACGAGGTCGGCGCCGTCGTCCATGGTCATATGCGGTTTATGGTCAAGGGCAGCCCCTATGTGCTTGTAATAAGTCACGTTGTCCTCGCCTTTAATGGCAAAGGTGGGTACTTCGTAAATGTTGACCAGCGCGGCCGCCACATCATCCTGCGTGGAGAGTGGATTGGAGGCAGTCAGCACCAGGTCCGCGCCGCCGGCCACCAGCGTGCGCGCCAGGTTCGCCGTCTCGGTGGTAACGTGCAGGCAGGCTGAAAGGCGCACACCCTTGAGCGGTTTTTCCTTTTCGAAACGGTCGCGGATCTGGCGCAGGACGGGCATTTCGCGCTCTGCCCACTCGATACGGCGGCGGCCGCCTTCGGCCAGGTTGATATCTTTAATGTCAGAATTGCTCATGTGAAACTCCTATTCTGGTTTTCAAAAAAAACAGAGGGAAGAGAACAGTTTACCATTCGCTATTTTCTACTTTCTAATCTCTCAACAACTCGTTTAGTCTGCCACCATCATCGAAATGTTCTCGAAATCGTCCCACGAACTCGGCACGCGTGTAAGAATGTACTTGCGGCCCCTTCTGCTCCAGGCAGTAGACCGCTGACAATGAACCGACCTGCCCGCATAACACCCAGTCCCAACCATGAGCGTACCCGGCCAGGAATCCCCCGCGGAAAGCATCGCCAACGCCAGTCGGGTCTACGATCTCCCACTCCGGGACAGTTGGGATGAAAAGTTCCTCGCCATTGGTATAGACCGAGGCTCCATCCTTGCCACGCGTCACCACCAGCACCTGCACATGCTTGAGAATCTGCCCCAGGTCCCAACCGGTCTTCTTGGAGACCAGCCCAAACTCGTAGTCGTTGACGAACAGGAACTGCGCCCCATCCATGTCGCGCGCCAGTTCGGAGCCTTCGAGCCGCAAAATCTGCTGGGATGGATCGTAGAGGTACGGGATGGACAACGTGCGGCATTCGGCGGCGAACTTTGTCATCGCGTCCGGGGCATTCGGGGAGACAACCACCAGGTCGGGGCGGGGCCGGACCTCGGTCAGGCTCTGCTTCGAGGCCACGCCCATCGCTCCGGGGTAGAACGAGGCGATCTGTGCGTTTGACCGGTCAGTGGTGGCAAAAAACGAGGCGGTGAACAAGCCCGGCACCACCTCCATCAAAGTCGTGTCCACCCCCGCTTGATCGAGCCAGGCGCGGTATTCCCCGAAATCCTCGCCGACCGTCGCCATCACACGCGGGCGCTGGCCAAGCAGGGCCAGGGTGTAGGCAATGTTCGGGGCAATCCCGCCGCGTTGTTTGGACATGGAATCGACCAGGAACGACAGGCTGATCTTTTCCAGAATTTCAGGCAGGATCTGTTCCTTGAACAAGCCAGGGAAGGTCATCAGGTAGTCGTAGGCGACGGAGCCGGTAAGCAAAATATCCATTTTCACATCCTGCTTTCGTTTGTCGGTGCGAGGAGCGACCGGAGGGAGCGACGACACTTGCATCTGCTGCAAGTGCAGGTGGAAGATTCCTGTATTCTATTATTCGTAGATCGTAATTCGGCATTCGTGGTCGTAACGGGTTACGGATTGCGAATCACGAATTTCGGGAGATTGACATCGAACGGCGGTCTTACAATCCCGTTCTCGGTAACGATTGCGGTGATCAACCGGTTCGGGGTCACATCGAAGGCCGGATTGCGGGCTTTTGCCCCCTGCGGGGCAATGCGCTCGCCGTGGAATTGTAATCCCAAAACCTCGTCCGGGTCGCGTTCTTCGATGGGGATTTGGCTGCCATCTCTGAGCGAAAGGTCAATCGAGGATGTCGGAGCCACCGAATAGACCGGGACATTGTTATCGTGAGCTGCCAGTGCCAGCATGTACGTGCCAATCTTGTTGGCAACGTCGCCATTGGCAGCAATGCGATCCGCGCCGAAGAAGACTTTTTGTACCTGCCCGGCGCGCAGGAAATATCCGGCCATATTATCCGAAATAATTTCATAGGGAATGCCGTACTGCTGGAGCTCCCAGGCCGTCAACCGCGCCCCCTGCAAGCGCGGACGGGTCTCGTCCACTAAAACATGCACGCGTTTGCCCTGTTCGTGCGCCGTGCGGACAACGCCCAGCGCCGTGCCCCAGTCCACCACGGCCAGCGCGCCGGTGTTGCAGTGATGGATGATGGTATCACCATCGTCAATCAGCGCCGCGCCATGTCGTCCCATACGTTTGTTGCTTTCCACATCTTCGTCAGCGATGCGCTGGGCTTCGGCGAGGGCGAGGACGCGCAAATCGTCCACAGACCTATCTCCCCAGCCCCCCTTCCCTGGCAGGGAAGGGGGGAACGGGGGGTTAGGTCCAACCACACGCAACACCCTCTCTATTGCCCAGGCCAGGTTGACAGCCGTCGGGCGGGAGGCTTTCAGGGTACGCGCGGCAGTGTCCAGGTCCGATAAGAACGCGGCGGCGGATTGGGCTTTTGACTCGTTCGCGGCCAGCGCCAATCCGAAAGCCGCCGCTGCGCCGATGGCCGGCGCGCCGCGCACGGTCATGTCCCGGATGGCCTCGGCAACTTCCACATGGGTGCGCAATGTGACAATCTCCAACGAGCCGGGCAGACGGCGTTGGTCAACCATTTTCAGAGTGTCGGATTCCCAGAAGACAGTTCGCATTTGATTCACAGGAAAAGGCGCTCTCGGGTGAGAGCGCCAGTGGAAACGGGCAAAGTTTAGCACGGTAACGCAAGAATGTCAAAGAGTTTACGGCATTACTGGAACAGGGACAGGGATGGATAATAATGGCGCGCTCAATCCACAGACCGAGATGGCGTCAAAGTACATGATCCCCGAATCGCCTTTGCCGATGGAAAAGCCGCCGGGCGGGAGAGGTACATCATCTTGAACATCCACGATATTCTCCCCATCCAGCCAGATCTGAAACCGCCCCTGGAAGGTGGATATTTCCATGTAATGCCAAATGTTTGTTTCCAGGATCAAAACCTTGTCCGTAAGATTCCCCTTGCCTGAACCCTCGGGAAAGACCCGCTGGTAGGAAGTATCCAGAATGCGACGCGTAACGACGATATGCCGGTTGGTGGAGAATATTATCCCATAATATGTTCCACCCGTCGTGATGCCAACAAAATCAGCGGGGCGCGCACTATTCCAGCTCAAGCCCCAGCCGGTTTCCTCGGTCATCATAAAGCGGAAACGCCAGGCCGCATCACCGAACTCGTA
>JACQYE010000036.1:0-5103 GCA_016208355.1 Chloroflexota bacterium
CGAGTCGCCCCAGGGCCGTCTCCACCGTCGTCGCCCGCGTCAACAGGCGTTCAGCGGCGCGGGAACGGGACTCTTCGTCCGGCTAGACCAGCGCCTGGAGGACGCGCCCCAGGTCGCCGGTCAGGGGCAGGGAACCGTGCTGGAGCACGCCCTCCCGACCCCGCGCCTGCGCCGAGCCGACCAGTTTCTTCCCACCGCCGGTGCTCTCATACGTGGACGGCAGCTCGAAGCAGACCGGGTTGGTCGTCCGGCCGGTGGGTTTGACGTGCTCCTGCACCTGGACGGGAAGGCCAAGCAGGCGCAGGGCTTCCGTCAGCGCCGCGGCCAGGCGGTTGTAACTTTCCAGCACCGTCCCGGCGAGGCGGAGCTCGCCCAGCGGACCGCTGACCGAGTAGGTCAGTTCGTCCACGTGCAGGACGGCGCGGCCCCCGGTGGGACGCCGGACGAGGTCCCAGCCGCGGGCGTGGAGGCGCTCCATATCAACATCGCTGACGGGCTGGGCGTAACCGAGCGAGAGACAAGCCGGTTCCCAGGCGTACAGGCGCAGGGTCGGGAGCGAGTCGCCACGACCGGCGGATTCGAGGATGGCTTCGTCCACGGCCATGTTCCATGCGCCGCGGGCAGGAGTGGGATGCAGAAGAAGACGCCAGGTGTCCATTGCAGCGGTATTTTACCCGAAAGGAGGCGACCAGGGAGTCGGAAAATGCTTGTCGAGGGAGAAATTCCGTTGTATAGTATTGTCAGTATATTAAACACGTCCGAAGAATACCCACCTTGGGATATCCCACCGCTGCCGTTGAGCCATGTCGTTGGGTAGTCTGTATCTCCACAAGATAAACTATCCTTTGTGTATATCCTATCGAGGAGGAAAAATGATCCGAAAATTTTTAACATCACTTTTGCTGGTGGTTGGGCTGGCTGGCTGCAATCTGCCAGGTATTCCCGATGAAGGACCAACCTCCGCCCCGTCCGATGATGCCCAAATCACCGGCCAGGCATCCGAGGCAACAGACACAGGCACGTCCACACCCAACGCGATCGTCCCTGTCCCGGTCAGCTCAATCCAAATCGAGGGAGTGCCTTACCTGGCATATCAAATTCCTGGCGACCCGTTCCGGTTCGTTTGCCAGGAGCCCTGTCCGCTGGATTTGGATTACATTTACGCAGAATATGCCGGATTTCGCCTCGCCCATGCCATGTTGATCCAATTGACCGGAATTGATACTCTGGCCGAACTGCAGCCGGTGGACATGCATATCGTATTACAAGACAGTATCTGCGGTGAACGCCCATGGGGGCATGCCTATGTTTATTCTGACGCACATCAGGCGTACACCTGCACCGAAGGACCCGGATATTACCCCACGCTCGAGGAGATGATCCAGAAGGCGGCTCAGCCCGAAGAACAATATTTCCCTCTTCACGAATACATGCACACGATTTTCTTTGGGAGGATCTCCGGGAAGGCAGGGGATTTCCAGGACTATTATGCGGAGTTTCTCCACGATTTTGTAAATCCAGTTCCCTCTTTCGCCATCGGGATTATGGACCCGGCCGGATTCTGTTCCTACCGCAACGAAAATCCTCCCAGGGGAGACTATCCCGGATGGTTGATCTCTGAACTCTGCCAGCAAAATGGTTTCCAATTGGAGGATGTGGCGCGCAGCCTGATCGAGTTGGATCTCTTATATCAATCCGGCGGAGGCCAGGTGTATGTGGAAGGGTACGAACATCCTTCGCCGACTGTGGCACAATATCGTGACATCCTCAACCAATTGCTGGGCAGCGACACGACGAACGCCTTTGCCGAGGCCTGCTGGCCCCCCGAGTTGTTCGGGGACAGTTTTAGCAGCCCTGCTTCCTGTCCGAGTAATGAGACCACAGGTACTGCAACACCGATCAAATGACGGTCGCTGCGCCGCTATTTTTCACCACGGAGCGCGCACGTATGCCTGCGGCCCAACGCAGGCAGAGAGCACGGAGATTTACCTTGTTTTTTTGCTCTGTGAACTCAGCGTTCTCTGTGGTGAAGTTCTTTTAACCCATTGAAGTAGCCACTCCCAAGTTCTTTAGATTTGAAGTAAAGAACCAAATTATGGATACAGAGATCGCAGATATCCGAAAGCACGCCATCGAAAAAATCCTTCTCGCGCAAGACGATTCGTTCCGGTGGGGATTCGACGAGAAACAAGCCCGGGAGCGCCCGGAGTATTTGTACTATTCACCTAATTTCAAATCCACGTTATGGACCTTGCTCCTGCTCGCTGATCTCAAAGCGCCTGCCAATCTCCCGCAACTCAAACCATCCATCCGGTTGATTACCGGGCGTTTTTATGACCCTGAACACGGGATTTTCAGGCTGCCGGACATGTGCCGGTTCCCTATCCCCTGTCTGAACGGCAATATGATCTATCTCCACCATTATTTCGAGACAGTTCATTCAG
Organism: Chloroflexota bacterium; assembly: GCA_016208355.1. Lineage (GTDB taxonomy): Bacteria > Chloroflexota > Anaerolineae > Anaerolineales > Villigracilaceae > UBA877. The sequence goes on from JACQYE010000036.1 coordinate 2,445, forward strand.
AAACACTGGATAAAACCATCGGATTTTTCGCCGCAAATCAACGCTTTGACGATGGTGATTTCAAGACCCCGAAAACCCATCCGTACTGTTCAAACATTTTCTGCTACGGAAAGCATACCTGTTATTGGGGCGTGACCAAATTGCTCAAAGGAATTTCGTTCATTCCCAGGACACAAAGAACCAAAGAGGCGCAACAATTAATTGAAAATTGCATTGCTTTTGTTTTACACCACGAGGTGTGCTTCAGTTCCCATGATGGGGACAAATTCCTTCACCGTGATGTCGGCCAACTCACATTTCCCAATTTCTATAAGAGTGATTTCCTCGAAATATTGTGGCTGTTGGCAAGGGAAGAAGTGCACGACAGGAAGATGTCACGCGCCTTGCAGTTGTTGCAATCCAAGATGAAGGACGGTGGTTTCTGGGAACTTGAGAAATCCATGAATATCATCGTCTCAATCGGTCAAAGGGATTGCGCCAATGCCTTTATCACGGAAAGAGCAACCGAGGTACTTGAGTATTGTGGGTGTTGATATAACAAATGTCAATTTGCCCCCAACACAATATGCACCCGATCAGTGGGAGTCTGCGCGTTTCCAGGCAGTTTTCAGCGCCTCAGCAGAATCCTGCTCTCAAGCCTGATCCACGCCCGCCTGGTTGCCGAACTGGTGGTTGAGCCTGTCGAAACCTTGTCGAGACATACTTGCGGCTGCTCTACGAGAGTGTTTTGAAATTCGTTTTTTTGCCACAGATGAACACAGATAAAAGGGATTTGGACATTTCCAACAGGGTTTTATCTACTAATCAGTGTTCATCTGCGTTTACATCGTACTCGTAGGGTATCTGTGGTTTCCTTTGACTAATATAACACTCTCTAAAGGGTGTTTCCCCTACGGGGACGATGTCGCGAACGCCAACCGTTGGACATTACCGGTAGAAGAATCACCAAACAAGGAGACTCCATGGAAAACAGTAAAGCGGGTTTCACTTCGATTGATGAATACATTGCGACTTTCCCCGAAGAAATCCAGAAAATCCTGCAAGAATTGCGGGCAACCATCAACGCCGCCGCGCCCGACGCGGTAGAAAAGATCAGTTACCAGATGCCCACTTTCTACCTGAAGGGGAATCTGATTCATTTCGCCGCCTGGAAAAACCATGTTGGCTTGTATCCAACGCCCAGCGGGACCCGGGAGTTCGAGCGTGAATTATCAATTTATAAACGAGCAAAAGGTTCGGTGCAATTCCCAATAAACCAGCCTATGCCGTTGGAATTGATCCGCAAAATCGTTAAATTCAGGGTTGCGGAAAATCTAAAAAACGCCGAGTTGAAATCAAGAAAAAGGAAATAGTCGTTCCATTTCTTTCATTACTTGTTCCACCACATTTGCCTCCACCGACTCCAGCGGCGGGCGGACGGGCCAGCGTGGGAAGCCATGCTGCTTGGCCAGCAACGCTTTCAGCAGAGGTGGGAATGGAGGATATTTCTCGAGGAGGCGGCGAATCTCCGTCACGCGCTCCTGCGCCGCAGACACATCTTCGCCATTCTGCAATCCATCCCAGACCCGGCGCAGGTCAGGCGAGATCAGGTTGGCCGGAGCAGTGATGCAGCCCCCGGCGCGGTTCTCCATTGCCAGTTGCAGGTACGAGTCGGTGCCGGTCAGCACGAGCAGGTCAGCGCCGAAGCGCTCGCCCAAGGCGTGTGCAAAATCAGGGTCATGGGAAGAATCCTTGAGGCCCGCAAACTGGCGTGGGAAAGCGTTTTTCAGGCGGGCAAGCAGGTCGAGCGAGAAACCAATGCCGGTCATGCCGGGGATATGGTAACCCAGCAGCGCCCCGTCCGCTGGCACGGCGCGGTGGATGAGTTCGCTGAACCAAGCGAACAAGCCCGCGTCAGTGGTTTTGCGGTAGTAGTACGGCGGCAGGACGACCACGCCGTCGCAGCCCAGGTCGAATGCACCGCGGGTGAGGGCAACTGTTTCAGTCAGACTGGGCGTCCCGGTCCCGGCGAGCAGGCGAAAGGCGCCGCCCTGAGCCTGTCGAAGGGTCGGGTGCGTCTCGCGGACCCGGGCTCCGGCCCGGAAAATCTCCAGCCGTTCCTGCGCCGAAAAAGACGGGCCTTCGCCCGTTGTCCCCAACAGCAGCATTCCATGGCAGCCGCGCCTGGCGAGGAAGTCGAGCAGGGGTGGGATGGAGTCCATGTCCGGGGAGAAATCGGTTTTGAGCGGCGTCACTGCCGCGGCGTAGACGCCTGCCAGGGGTTGCATTATTTGACCTCGTTGATGAAATCCTTGGCCGCTTTTTGAGGGGCGACCAGGTTGTGGCCTTCCTGGCTGAGGAAGCGTTGGCGGTCGAGCACCCACAGGTACAGGTCGCCTTCGGTCTTGCCGGGGAATTCCTTGAGGAGGCCGCTGCGCCGGATGACGCGGACGATGGGCTGGTAGACGGTGTCGTGCCAGTGCGCCACGGCTTCTTCTTCGGAGATGTCGCGCTGCAAGTCCAGGCCCATGAAATAGCGATGCACTGCCACGTGCTCCAACATGCGGTCGAAACCGTCGGGGATGGTGAGGATAATGCTGGCTTTGGGGCGGATGTGGTCAAGGCCAGTGCGCTCCAGGAAGTTGACCTTTTCACCCAGAATCTCCAGGTCTTCCGGTTC
>JACQYE010000036.1:5122-13622 GCA_016208355.1 Chloroflexota bacterium
ACACCTGTCCTTGTTCACGCGCCACAGAGACGCGGTGATGACCGTCCACGACGAAATAGACTTCCCCGACTTTATAGAGCACCACCGGTGGCAGGCTGACATCCTGATAGAAGGCGCGGTCAATGCTTTGCCAGCGGTTGGCGATCTGATCCTCCAACGGCATGAAGGCGCGGTCGAACTGGTGGTAACGGTTGAGGCTGCCGGCGATCTTCTCGATTGGGACCACCCGCACACCGCGATAGACGGGGCCTCCAATGCGCAGTTTTTCCTTGACTTCGTCATAGGAAAGCAGGTTCCTCGGCTGGCCGCCCAGCGTGTTGAGAATGCGGTTCAAGAAGGCTTTGAAACGAGCGCGGGCAAAGTCGCGGCGCACCCGCTCAGAAAGGTTGTCAAACATAAGACTCCACATCAATCACCCGGTAGGGGTTGATATTAATGACTTGCGTTCCGCCTACCGAGGAAATTGTTTCTTCGAGATTGTTCCGATAAGCCAGGGTATGTCCATGCAGGAAGTAGCGTGGCTGGAAGGTTTTGATCAACCCGACGAAGGCGGCAAAGCCAACGTGCGGCTGATCGTCATCGTCGTGGATGCCAAGCGGCGGGGAATGCGCGATCATGATGTCCGGGACCCGTCCGCTGCGCAGCCGCGACCACAGGAGCGCGGGAGCGAGGGAGGCGGCCCTGCCCCACATCTGGGACTGGGTATACTGGTTGACCGCTGTCGGCTTGTAGAGGGCACTGCCCCCCAGCCCGGCAATGGTCAGACCTTTGACCTGCGCCACCTGCCGGTCAATATTCTGACACCCATCGGCGCGCGCTGCCGGGTTGGAGGAATCAAATTGCGGGTCATGGTTCCCCGCGACGTACAGGAGAGGCACGTTCAGGGACGAGACAAGGAACTCGAGGTATTCAAAGGGCAAGTCGCCGCATCCCAGCACAAGTTCCACCGAAGGGAAATTTTCCTTTACGTTGGAGGTGTAGAGTCGGTTGACCATGACATCGCTGACAGCAAGTATCTTCACGCGAACGCTCCGGTTTGTATTGTGCCCTAAAGTTGACTGGCGTGCAAGGCCGAAGGAGTGGCTATTTTCGTGGGCAAAAAAATCTTCACCACTGAGAACACGGAGTTCACTGAGTAAAAGCAAGGTAAATCTCTGTGCTCTTATCATCCCCGAAGGGGACTGTGGACTCCGAGGTGAAAATGACGGCTGGCCCACAAGATTGTTTACTCTCGGGCTGAAAAATCCCTTGCATCCTCTCCGATTCCGTGCTAAAATCCCGCCCGTTGTAGCATCAATACCGTTCGCATCGAAAAGTGGGCGCCCCCCACTTTTCTGCATCTTATCCAGGAGATTGCGGGAAACAACCGCAAAACAGAAACCATTCTGCTTTCAACGAAGTCTTGGAAGAAAAACAACTTCCCAAGGAGATCATCCTGTCGGCCATCGAGTCGGCCATGATCTCCGCCTACCGGCGGGCTGTTAATGCTTCCAATGCACAGGAAGTCAAAGCCACCCTCGACGTGGAGACCGGCAAGGTCGTCATCTACGCCGAAAAGGAAGTCGTCGAAGACGTGCAGGATGAGCGCACCGAGGTGCTGCTCGAAGCAGCGCGCCAGGTGAACCCGGAAGCCAACCTGGGCGACATGGTCATCGTCGAAACCACGCCCAAGGATTTCGGGCGTGTTGCCGCGCAGACCGCCCGCCAGGTGATCCAGCAGCGCATCCGCGAGGCGGAACGTCAGATGCAGGCCGATTTCTTCAATAAGCAGGTCGGCGAAATCATCAGCGGCGTGGTGCAGGCGGTCAATGCAACGCAGGGCGCCACCATCGGCCTGGACATGAAAGCCGAAGGCATCATGCCGACCAACCAGAAGGTCCCCGGCGAACGCTTCAAGGTGCACGACCGCGTGCGCGCCATCGTCCTGGAAGTGAAAGACAGCCCGCGCGGCCCGCAGATCATCCTGTCACGCTCGCACCGCAACTTCCTGCGCCGCCTGCTCGAAAACGAAGTGCCGGAAATCTATCACGGCATTGTGGAAATCCGCGCCATCTCACGCGAACCCGGCCAGCGCGCCAAGGTGGCCGTCTCGGCCACCCAGCCCAACGTGGATCCCGTGGGGGCCTGCGTGGGCATCAAGGGCGTGCGCATCCAGGCCATCGTCAAGGAACTGCACGACGAAAAAATAGACATCATCGAGTGGAATCCGGACCCGGTGATGTATATCTCCAAGGCCATCAGCCCGGCCAAGGTCTCCGGCGTCTACCTGAATGAAAGCCAGAAGACCGCCACCGTTGTTGTCCAGGAGGATCAACTCTCCCTGGCAATCGGCCGCGATGGGCAGAACGCCCGCCTGGCCGCCAAACTGACCGGCTGGCGGATTGACATCAAGTCCTTGCCCGAAGCGGCAAGCGACGCCATCGTCAAACTCCAGACCAACCCCGAACTGGCCGCAATTGCCGAGATCGAGAAGGATCATCTCCCGGTCATCGAGGCCATCCTCGGCAAGAAGGCCGAAAACCGGCCCGTCACGCCGGAAGAGTATTCCCTGCTCATCCAATTCGTGGAACGCGTGGAACGCCGCACGGTCGAAAAACAGAAGGCTGAAGCCGCGGCCGAAGAGGAACGCGTCAGCGAAGCGCGCGCCGGCATCCCGCAGGCGGCCTTCGAAGCGGATATCGAGACCCTCGGCCTGCCCGACCACGTCTACACCATCCTCACCGAGGCCGAGCACCGCACCGTCGGCGGCCTGATGATGGCGATGAAACTCGACCCCGATGCCGTCCTGGGCCTGGCCGGCATTGGACCCAAGGCCATGCAAGCCATCGAAAAAGCGCTGGCGTCGGTCTCCTTCCCGGAACCCGAAGTACCCGTCGAAATCGAAGCGGAACCGATCCCTGAACCCGAAGCTGCAGAGGCCGTGGCAGAAGCCGCCCCTGAAGCGGTGGTTGAGCCAGCCGGGGAAGATGCCGCGGCTGTGACGGAAGAAAAAGCCGCTGCCGGAGAACCTGAGGCTGAAGAAGAAATCAAAGACTTCGAAAAACTCTTCACCCTTCAGAACGTAATTACCCAGGCCCCGGTCGCTGAAGAAGATGAAGAAGGACAAGGCGACAAGAAAGATGCCAAGAAGAAAGGCCGCAAGGACCGCGTCATCGAATTCGACGAGGAACGCGGCGAGGCCGTGGCGCACAAGAAGCACAAGCGCGGCGACACTGGCGTCGAAGAAGAGTGGTGATTTTTTGGGGTCAGGCAACTGCCTGACCCCGGCAGGCAATAGAAGGTGTCTGGCAAACAGATCAAACGACCCAAGCATATTCCCCAGCGTACCTGTGTGGGCTGCCATACTGTGCTGCCCAAGCAGTCGCTGGTGCGCATTGTGCGTCATACCGACGGAGTGCGGGTGGACCCGACCGGCAAACTGGCCGGGCGAGGCGCGTACCTGCACAACCGCCGCTCCTGCTGGGAAAAGGGACTGAAAGGCGCCCTTGCCCACGCCCTGAAGGTGACTCTGTCACCGGATGACCTTGAAGGCCTCCGTCAATTCATGGGAATGCTGCCGGAGGACGACAGGCAGGATGAGGCATCCATGGGCTGAGAAAACGCCCCTCGCTCAGCCGGCATGCCGCAGGTCCAATGACGCACCACACCTCGCACAATGCGGGCATGGCTGAACAGGTGTTTCCCGGAAGGAGTTGCCGTATGAGCGAACCAAAGTCCAAAACTATTAAACTTCCTGCAATTATCCCGGTACGCGATCTCGCGCAACTGGTTGATGTTTCTGCCATTAACGTGATCCGCAAGTTGATGGAGAACGGCATGATGGTCAGCATCAATCAGGCAATTGATTTCGATACGGCGGCCATTGTGGCCGCAGAAATGGGATTCGAAGCCGTCCTCGAAAGCCAGGAAGCCCCGGTGGAGAAAGAGACCGGCGAAGTGCCCATGTGGCGGCAGACGATTGCCGGGGAGGATGAGTCCACGCTGACGCCGCGCCCGCCGGTCGTGACCATTCTCGGCCACGTGGACCACGGCAAGACCTCCCTGCTGGATGCCATCCGGGACGCAGATGTTGCCGCCGGGGAAGCGGGCGGCATTACCCAGCATATCGGCGCCTACCAGGTGGAACTCAAGGGACGCCAGATCACGTTCCTGGATACCCCCGGCCACGCGGCTTTTACTGCCATGCGGGCGCGCGGCGCCCAAGGCGCTGATATCGTGGTGCTGGTGGTGGCCGCAGACGACGGAGTAATGCCCCAGACCAAAGAGGCGATTGCACATGCCAAAGCGGCGCGTGTACCCATCATTGTCGCTCTGAACAAAATAGATAAGGCCAATTCCAACCCCGAAAACGTGAAAAAGCAACTCGCTGAAAACGGCCTCATGCCCGACGAGTGGGGCGGCAGTACGTTCGTTGTCCCGGTATCGGCAAGGCAGAAGCAGGGTATCGAGGATTTGCTGGAAACCGTCCTGCTGGTGGCCGACAACACCGACATCCGCGCCAACGACAAGGGCGCGGTCATCGGCACGGTCATCGAAGCAGAGTTGGACAAGTCGAAGGGGCCGGTTGCCACGCTCCTGGTCCAGAATGGGACGCTGGAGACTGGCAGCATCGTGGTGGCCGGCAATGCCCATGGCCGCCTGCGCGCCCTGTTCGATTTCCGCGGGCGCAAGGTGCAAAAAGCCGGCCCGTCCTTCCCGGTTTCGGTGATGGGTCTGAATGAAATGCCTTCCGCCGGGGATGTGTTCCAGGTGGTGGATACAGAAAAGGAAGCCCGCCAGATCATCCTGGAACGTACAGAAGCTGCCAAGCAACAGGCCACCGTCGCCAAAAAGATCACACTGGAAGAGTTGTTCTCCAAGATCAAGGCCGGGGAAGCCCAGGAACTGAACCTGATCCTGAAAGCCGACATGCAGGGTTCGCTCGAACCCATCATCGGCGAGATCAATAACCTGGGAAAGGGCGAGATCAGGATCAATGTCCTGTACGCCGAAACCGGAAACATCAGCGAAAACGACGTGCTGCTGGCTTCCTCCTCGCAGGCCATCATCATCGGCTTCAGCGTCCAGGCCGATGTGGCCGCCCGCCGCCTGGCCGAAAAGGAAGGCGTCTCGATCCGGCTCTACGACATCATCTACCGCCTGACTGAGGATGTGGAGAAAGCCCTCAAAGGCATGCTGGCTCCCGAATTTACCCAGAAAGTCATCGGCAAAGCCGCCGTACTGGCTGTTTTTGGTCTTTCCAAAGGCGGCAAGGTGGCCGGCTGCAAGGTGACCGAAGGTGAGGTGCGCCGCAACGCCAAAGTACGCCTGTTACGCGGCAAGGATACAGTCTATGAAGGCGATGTGGCCTCGCTCAAGCACGAAAAAGACGATGTGCGCGAGATGCGCGTCGGCTTTGAGTGCGGCATCGGCCTGAAAAATTTCAACGACATCCTGGTTGGCGACGTTATTGAATGTTATGTGTTGGAAAAAACAGAGATCGAGTGAGTTGAAAATCATTATTTGTAATTCGTGGTGTGAATCATGCCATCCAAAGTAAGAATCGAACGTATCGAAGACCGCTTCAAACAGGAACTCTCGGAACTCTTGATCCGCGAGATCAGCGACCCGCGCCTGCACCAGATTTTCATCACCGACGTGAACGTGGACCGCGAACTGGCTTTCGCCGACATTTACGTCTCGGCAGTCGAGGGGGCTGCCCGCTCTGTGGAAATCCTTGAGGGGCTGAACCATGCCAGCGGCTTCCTGCGCCGCGCCCTGGCCGCCCGCGTTGACCTGCGCGCCATGCCACGCCTGCGTTTCCACTGGGACCCGACGCCCGAAAACGCAGACCACATCGAGCGGCTGCTGGCAGAACTTAAAAACAAATGACCGAATTGCACGCCGAGATCAAATCCCGTTTCCAGACCGCCGGGCGCATCCTGATCGTCTCACACGTCCGCCCGGACGGCGACGCCATCGGTTCCACCCTGGCCCTTGGCCTGGCGCTGGCCGATGCCGGGAAAGAGGTCCAGATGGCGCTGGCCGATGGAGTCCCCGCCGGGTTCAAACACCTGCCCGGCAGCGATAAAATCGTAAAAAAAGCCGAAGGTCAGTTCGATCTGATCGTGACGGTGGATTGTTCGGACCTGAAACGCGTCGGCGAAGCACTGGACGGCTACGCCCACCCCGACATCGTTATTGACCACCACCTCACCACCGAACCCTTCGGGACCCTGAACCTGATCGAGCCGGAGGCTGTCGCCACTGCCTCGCTGTTGACCCGTTACATGCCCCTCTGGGGCTTAACCATTACCGTCCCGATTGCCGCCAACCTGCTCACCGGCCTGGTGACCGACACGCTCGGGTTCCGCACCGCCAACACCACCCCGGAAGCCCTGCGCCAGGCCGCTGACCTGCTCGAACTCGGCGTGGACATGAGCAGCCTCTACTTCCGCAGCCTGGTGCGGCGGACGTTTGCAGGTGCAAAATACTGGGGCGCCGGGCTTTCCAGCCTCCAGCGCACCGACGGAATCGTCTGGGCCACATTAACTATGGCGGAACGGAAAGCATCGGGGTATACTGGGAACGATGACGCCGATTTGATCAGCGTCGTCTCATCCATTGACGAGGCGGATATCGCCATCATGTTCGTCGAACAGAACCCGCAAAAAACAAAAGTTTCCTGGCGCGGACTCAAAGCACATCTGGACGTATCCCAGATTGCGCGCCAGTTCGGCGGCGGAGGCCACAAGGCCGCCTCCGGGGCTGAAATCAACGGTTCGCTGGCCGAGGTGCAGGAGAAAGTCCTGGCGGCCACACGCAAAGCCTTGAATCAGCCCCATTAACTTGACTCGCCGGGGACGAGTTATCTTCCTGGAGGAATAAGAGTATGGAAAGTCAAGATGTAAGAAATGCCATCTCCGGCATCCTGGTTGTGGACAAGCCTGTCGGCCTGACCTCGCACGATGTCGTCGAGATCATCCGCAAGGGCACCAACATCCGCCGCGCCGGGCATACCGGCACCCTCGACCCGCGCGCCTCCGGTGTGCTGGTCGTCCTGGTTGGGCCGGCAGTGCGCCTGAGTGAATTCGTCTCGGCTTCGGATAAACGCTACCAGGCCATCATCCGGCTGGGCGGCGCGACTGACACCTACGATGCGGATGGTCGTTTCACCGGGCAGGCGAACACCCCGGTCAATGTGACCGAGGCGCAGTTCAATGAAGTGCTCCAGCGTTTTGTGGGTGAGATCGAGCAGACTCCCCCACCCTACTCGGCCGTAAAAGTACAGGGACGCAAAGCCTACGAGATGGCGCGCCAGGGAGAAGAAGTGGAACTCGCCCCGCGCATGATCAACGTTTACCACCTTGAAGTGCTCGAATGGGCTCCGCCCGAAGTGGTCATAGACGTGCACTGCTCGTCCGGGACCTACGTCCGCTCGCTGGCAAACGACCTGGGCACGGCGCTCGGCTGTGGGGCATACCTCGTCGGCCTGCGGCGCACCAAGAGCGGCCGCTTCAGCCTGCGCGACGCCACCCCACTGCGCAAGTTGCAGGAAGCCTTCACCATCGGAAACTGGTACCAGTACCTCATCCCGGCTGCCGAAGCCCTGGCCGAATGGCCGGCCGTGGAACTCAACCCGGACCAGGTGGAGGAAGTCAAGCACGGGCACCGCGTCAAGGCCGCGCCGGAGACACAACCCGGCCTGGTGCGCGGCGTCAGTATGGCGGGTGAACTGATCGCCATTATGGACTTGGCCACCGCCGAAGACGGCTCGCTCGAGTGGCAGCCGAAAAAAGTGTTTTTCTCATAACAACCAGTAAGGGCGCAGCGACCTTTCGACCTCGCTCAGGCCGAGCGCTGTGCCCTTACACAAAAATGCCTCATTACCATTCCCTCGACAACATCAATCTTACAAACACCTGGCTGACCATCGGCATCTTCGACGGTGTGCATCTTGGCCACCGGGCGCTCTTGCAACACCTGGTGGACGGCGCACACCGCGCCGGCGCCCTGGCTGCCGTGCTTACTTTCGACCCTCACCCGGCCGTCGTGTTGGGCGGCAAGACAGACTTCAAGTGCCTGACCATGCCCGCGGAACGCGCTGCATTGCTGGATTCTCTGGGCGTGGATGCTGTCATCACGCAAACCTTCGACCGCGACTTCGCCGCGCAGACCGCCGAGGAGTTCATGCGCCGCGCCGCGCGGACCCTGGGGCTGCGCCACCTCGTCATCGGCTACGACACCGCCCTGGGCCGCGGCCGGGAGGGGGATGCCGCCCGTTTATCAGAGCTGGGCCGGGGATTGGGCTACACCGTCGAGGTGGTGGAACCGGTGCAGCGGGGAGAAAAGATCATCTCGTCGAGCGCCATCAGGGCCCAGGTCCGCGCAGGGGAAGTGGCCGAGGCCGCCAACGCGCTGGGGCGCTGGTATTCCCTTTCCGGGACAGTCGTCCACGGCGACGGGCGCGGGCGGCACATCAATGTCCCGACAGCCAACATTGACTACCCGGCCGGGAAAC
>JACQYE010000152.1 GCA_016208355.1 Chloroflexota bacterium
CTTGCTGGTGGCTATCTCTCCTGCCCTGATTGGCTACTCCGACAACGCCCGCGGCTACAGCCTGGTGGCGCTTCTGGGCCTCCTGCTGCTCCTGCTCGGATACACCGTCCGCGCCGCGAAGAATCGGTTTGCCTGGGCGCTTATCATGCTGACCGCCGCGCTTGGCATGTACACTGTCCCGGCTTTCCTCTTCCCGTTTGGAATTCTCTACCTCTGGCTTTTCCTGGAAAACCGGCCGTCCGCTTCACCCGGTTACACCTCCCGCCGGGACTTCCTGAAGTACTGGCTGGCTTCCGGCTTTTCCGCAGCGGCGTTGACCCTGCTCCTGTACCTGCCCATCCTGATTTACACTGGCCCGGAGGCTTTGTTTGCCAACGCCTTCGTTTCCCCCGTCCCTTGGTCGGATTTCCTGGAGACGTTATCCCATCGTCTAGCGGAGACCTGGGCAGAGTGGACCTTGCGCGTCCCGCTGATTGTCATCTTCCTGGTTGTCGCTGGCTGGACCTTGAGCCTGCTCTTCCACAGGAAGGTTTCCCCCACCCGCGTCCCGCTGCAGTGGGCCGCCGCGTTGTGGATCCTTATTCTGCTCCTTGTCCAGCGCCCGAACGCGTGGTCGAAAGTCTGGGTATTCCTCCTGCCGCTGGCGCTCCTGTGGGCTGCTGCCGGGATTCTGGGTCTGCTTGGGCTGGTGAAAGTGAAATCTCTCCCACTTTCTGCACTGGCAGTCGGTCTGCTGTTTTTTGCTGCAGTTTGGCGCGCCGCCTGGCTTCTCCCCCAACTGCCCGAACTTTGGGCCATCCACGGAGACGAGGAGAATGCCATCCTGTTCGTGGAAAGCCAGTTGGAGACAGGCGATGAACTGGTCGTTGCCCCGCCGGATGACGCCTCTGTGTGGTATTATGCCGAATTGCACGGACTGTCTGCGGCACTCTACCGGCCCGAATCAGCCTTTGACCGGTTGTTCGTCTTCGTTAACCCGGATGAAGGTCAGACCCCCGCCTCGGTGCAGGATGAACGCGGTCCGGGGCAGGAGGGTGCCTCGTCATGCGATCTTTTACAAACGTTCGGTAAAATCCAGGTTTTTGAATGTTGGGAGAGTCGATGAATAAGATATTTTCAGAACTCATTTTCCGTGAACGCCCTTGGATGTGGAAGATCGCGCTGGTTTTGATTCTCATGGCAGGCTTTGCCATTCGTATGTACGACCTGACCGACCTGCCCCTGGATTTTTCCCCCACCCGCCAATTGTTTTCAGCCCTCAAGGCGCGTGGAATGTATTATCAATATGTGACCGACGCGCCAGATTGGCAGCGCGACCGGGCAATCGCGCTGGGAGGGGTCGGTACGTTCGAGCCTCCGGTGATTGAGACACTCGTTTCACAGACCTACCGCCTGACCGGTGAACACCTTTGGATTGCGCGAATTTATTCTTCGCTCTTTTGGGTACTTGGGGGGCTGGCCCTTTTCCTGCTCATACGCGATCTAACATCCTATGGGCCAGCCATTATTGGCACCTTGTTTTATCTATTTGTTCCTTTTGGCGTGATTGCCAGCCGCTCTTTCCAGCCAGATCCTTTAATGACCGCATTGATCGTTTTCACCTGGTGGGCGCTCTTCCGCTGGCAAAACAAGCATACTTGGAAACGGGCCATCCTGGCGGGTCTCTTCGGCGGGTTAGCGATTTTTGTAAAAAATACTTCCATCTTCTTAGTCATCGGCGGATTTGCCGGGGTGATTCTTGGCATTGTGGGGCTAAAACGTGCCTTGCGTGATATACAGGTGTGGGGCATTGGCATTCTATTTGTCCTCCCGACAGCTATCTTTATGTTATCTGGCGCTGGCGGCCTTTCGGGTTCTTTACAGGGCTATTTCGCCCTGCAGTTTTTTCCGGAGATGTGGATTGATCCGGCGTTTTACTTCCGCTGGGATTATACGATTAGTTATATCGCTGGTTTCAGCGCCACACTGGTCGCCGGTTTGAGTGTATTCCTGACAGAACCCAAAAGAGAACGCCCTCTGCTGGCAGGGCTGTGGCTTGGCTATCTTCTCTTCGGTTTGGTCTTTTCCTACGCGTTTTACACACACTATTATTACCAACTCCCGTTCATCCCGTTGGTCGCTTTATCGTTAGCGCCAGCGCTTCACCTGTTCCTGAAACGTTTCGTTGAAAAAAGCCCGGGCATCTTCCCGCGGCTGGTTTTGGCAGCTGTCATCCTGGGCGGTACTGCCGTCCAGGCATGGTCGGCGCGCGACAGCCTCGCCTCTGCCAGCTATCGCCATGAGGAAGCGTTCTGGGCGGAAATCGGCAATGTGCTGGGGCATGACGCCTCTGTGATTGGCCTGACCCAGGACTACGGTTATCGCCTGGCCTATTGGGGCTGGCAGAGTTCTTCCGCCTGGTACACCAGTGCGGATATCAATGTGCGTTATATGGCCGGGCAGGATGATGCGGATATTGCTGAAAAATTTGCCCAGGACATAGCCGGAAAGCAATTTTTCCTGGTGACCATGTTCGGCGAATTCGACAACCAGCCTGTTATCAAAGATTACCTGTACAGTCATTACCCGGTCTATGCTGAGACTGATGAATATCTCATCTTCGACCTCAATCACCCATTGGAAGGACAACCTTGACCCAATGACCGTCAATGAAAGACCCCTCTCCTTCTTCAGGCCCTGGCAAACAACTCTCCTGGTCGTGGTATTGTTCTGCGCCGCGTTGGGCATCCGCCTTTACGACCTGACCGATCTACCCAACGACTTCTACATGGTGCGCCAGTACCGTGGCCTGCTGATGGCGCGCGGTATGTATTACGCCGGTCTGGAAGATGTTGAAGACTGGCAGCGGCAGGTGGCGGTGTCCCAGTGGCAGAGCGAAAGCCTGATCGAACCGCCCATTCTGGAAGGGTTGGTTGCCCTGACCTATCATGTCATTGGCGAGCACCTTTGGGTGGGTCGTATCTACTCGTCCCTGTTCTGGCTGGCAGGCGGGTTGGCGCTCCTGTTGCTGGCAAAAGACCTCGCTATGCGTATGGGCGGGATCATCGGAGTGGCTTACTATCTTATCTTACCCTTTGGGGTCATCGCCAGCCGCACTTTCATGCCCGACCCATTGATGGTGGCGCTCATGGCATGGTCGGTCTGGGCGCTCCATCGCTGGGAAATGCGCCGCACCTGGAAAATGGTCCTCCTGGCCGGCTTGCTGACCGGCTTGGCCATTCTGGTCAAGTCAGTCATCATCTTTCCCCTGCTAGGCGCCGCGGCGGGACTCATCCTCAGCCGCGCCTCGTTCAAAAAAATGCTCCTCAACTGGCAGACTTGGGCCGTGGCGGGCATTACTGCCCTGCCCACCATTGCATATTACATCTACGGTTTACTGATCGAGGGCAGCCTGGGTGGACAGTTCTCCCTGCGCTTCTTCCCGGACTTATTGACCGATCCCTCTTTCTATGCACGTTGGCTATTCTTGTTAGCCGGGTTTGGGGGTTTCATGGCATTGTTCCTGTCCTGGACCGGCATCCTGCTTTTCCGCACCCGGGCGTCCCGGTTCCTGGTCATTGGCCTGTGGATTGGATATATCGTGTACGGACTGGTATTCCCCTACCATTTCCTGACCCATGACTATTACCACCTGCCATTCGTTCCAATCATAGCAATTGGCCTTATCCCTGTTGCAGAGGCCTTCTTTGAGCAAATAGGCCGGGTTTGGGCCATTAATGGGCAGGGTCGAAGCGACCGTTTTGGGCGTGCCGTGCTAGTTGCCTTGCTTTTGTTTGCTGTGGCCATGAAAATGTGGGAAGCGCGTAATACGATGGCACGCGACAGTTACCGCCACGAAATAGTCTACTGGCAGGAACTTGGTCAGGTGATTGGGCAGGATAAGTCCATCATCCAACTCTCCGGCGATTATGGATGCCGCCTGGCCTACTTTGGCTGGGTCAGTGGGGCGCAATGGCTGACTATAGCGGACCTAAACCTGCGATCGCTGGCAGGCCAGGAACAGCCTGATTTCGCCGAAATGTTCGCCGAACAGATAGAAGGTATGGACTTGTTTGTTGTCACGTCCCTGCCCGAACTGGAAAACCAGCCAGAGTTAGGACAATATCTCGCTGCCCATTACCCCTTGATTGCAGAAGGGGATGGTTATCTTATTTATGACTTGAGGCCTTGATGACTGTAGAACTACCGCTTGTAACCGTCGTGACCCCATCCTACAACCAGGCGAGTTTCCTTGAAGCGACCATCCGCTCAGTGCTGGAGCAGGATTACCCACGCATTGAATATTTCATCATGGACGGCGGCTCCACCGATGGCAGCCTCGATATCATCAAGAAGTACGCTCCGAGGCTGGCAGGCTGGGTCTCGGAAAAGGACAAAGGCCAGACAGATGCCATCAATAAAGGCTTCGCCCGCGCCACCGGAGAGATCCTGGCCTGGCTCAACTCTGACGACACCTACGAGCTTGGAGCGGTGCGGGAAGCAGTCGAATTCCTGTGCGGCCGGCCCGAGATCGGGATGGTGTATGGTGAGGCCAATTACATAGACGAGAATGGGCGCGTTATTGGCCGCTTCCCCGCCGCCCAAACGGATTACACGCGCCTGCGACGCGGCTACGTCCACATCCCTCAGCAGGCCTCCTTCTGGCGGGCAGATTTGTGGAAAAAGATTGGGCCGCTCGATCCCTCTTTTTACTTTGCGATGGATTATGACTTGTGGGTGCGGCTGGCGCGCATTTCCACCCTGCAATACTTACCGGGGCAGGTCTGGGCAAATTTCCGCCTGCATGCCGGCGGTAAAAGCGTAGTGGCTGACAGCCGTTGCTGGCCTGAAATGCTCAAAGTGCATTATCGCGATGGAGGCTCGTGGCTTTCCATCATCCAGGCTAAATACATGGTCCGTAAAGCGATTGCTCCGCTCTGGCAGGGGCGGATGCGGGCGCGGTTGAAGAAAGCGTAACGAGATGAAACATTTTTTTCTAAGATCCCCGTCTAATGAAGACATTATTCGTTTACTGACAGCGTGGCGAATCTGGTTGGCCGGAGCGTTGATTGGCGGCCTGGTTGGACTATTGTTTTATATCATCCTCCCGCCGGATTACCGCGCCCAGGCGACTATCCTGGTGGACTTTAACGTAGAGGATGTCATCCCTCAGGAAGAGACGGACCGTAACCGGTTCTACTACCTTCAACAGGAGAGCGACAAGTTGGTGGAGATCGCCTGGTCTGACGCGGTACTCCTCCCCGTTTCCTCCCAAACTGGTGTTTCGCTCGAAGAACTGCGCGGCGGGACCCTGCGCCTGAGCCAACCTGGCGACGGCGGATGGAACTTTCTGGCCGATTCACGCGACCCCCAAGTCGCTTCCGCGCTGGCGAGCGCCTGGGCAGGGTCGTTTTATCAGGCCCTGCAATCTGGGCAGGTTGGAGTTGCACCCACCACCGAAAGCGCCTTGTCGGTCTCAGGTGAAATCCCTGTCGAGCGGTCAATCCCGACCGGGGTTTATATCTTTTGCGGCACGCTTTTCGGGGTAGCCGGGCTGGCGCTGGCTATCTTGTTTGTTGACCGGAACGAGAAGGCATGAGGAACTGGTCATTACCCAATCGCTTATTATCAGCGGAGCGCTTCTTGTGGGCGACTGTGCTGGTCACTTTGCCTGTGACCAGCTTTCGCTTCCTGCCGTTTTTTGGTGATGCGCAGGTCAAACCACTCTCTTTCATCCCGGCGTCTCTATTGTTTTTATTGGTGGTATTACGCAGTTTCCGGGAAAGAAAACTCGTCTTTTGGACGCCTTCCCTCCTGCCTCTGGTAGTATTTACCTTGATTGCACTGATTTCAACCGCTTGGGGCGCATTACTGTCACCCCCGGACCTGTACCAGCATACTTATTGGGAGCGTGCATTACGAGCCTGGGTCACATTCTTTGTAGGCATACTTTTCCTGCTCACCTCTATTGGCCAGATACACGGCGAAGATGACCTAAAATTCACTCTGAAGTGGTTATACATCGGCTTGATGGGACATGTGTTGGTTTCCCTGGCACAATTGGTAGAGATCCATATAACCAGCGTCCTGCTTGAAGATTCACCCTTTGGCAATATTGTTGATTCCATT
Source organism: Chloroflexota bacterium (assembly GCA_016208355.1). GTDB lineage: Bacteria > Chloroflexota > Anaerolineae > Anaerolineales > Villigracilaceae > UBA877. Next base: position 6,109 of record JACQYE010000152.1, read on the forward strand.
CAAAAAACGGTGATGATGGCAGGCATTTCACCCAACAAACGGATTTCTGGCCTATCTTTGGAGCCCTCCTGGTTGGCAGCGCAAATCGCAGTCTTGTACCTTCCCTGGGTGGTTGGCGCGTTGTTGACTGGCTATGCGATTTTCAAGCGACGTTTTATTACTTTCCTCCTTCTTGTGGGTCTTTTAGCGCTTGCCTTACTCACCTATTCCCGCAGCGGACTGGCAATCATTGTATTCGCAGTCACCTTGACGGCTTTGATGACAACTCGTGTGTGGATGCCACGTATCAGGGAATGGTTCTTCTCCCCGTTCCGAAAAATCACAGACATCCGCCAAAAAAGCACTTTGCAGGTTGCCTTGCGCCTGGCCGCGCTGTTATTGATCTTGGCTGGGCTGGCAAGCGCAGGAATCGCGCTCTCTGGCAACGATTATTTCGCGATCTTATGGAAGTCAGAAAGCACAGATCTCATAGACTATTTTGTGGACATCTATGCCGGTCCTCGCCTGGCTTATGCCCTGGGGGGCTGGAATATTTCCACCCAACATCCATGGTTCGGCGTTGGCTTGGGCGGAGCTGGTTTATATTTGCATGCTGCCATGCCTGCCTGGGCGCATTTCAATATTTCTGAGGTCGCAAAGATATTCTCATCAGATTACTTTGGTTATCCCAATACTAAAAACCTGTTCATCCGCCTGCTCGCCGAGACAGGGGTTGCCGGTTTTTGGGCCTTTCTGTCATTCTATTTGCTAATGTTAGGCAGAGTGTTGAAATCCCTGAAATCCCATCATAAAGGAGCTCTGTTTGTGGGAGCCGCAGGTATCTTCTCTATTGCTACCATTCTTGCTTCCGGATTTTCTCTTGATGCCTTTGCCATGCCCATGATTTGGATCCCCTTTGGAATCATGCTTGGCTTGGAAGAAGAGCGCCTGTCTTAATATCATTTCCTATACAATTTTTTGCTGAACAAATCAGTGGCATAAAATAAGGTATCATTATGCCCATGCGCGCCTCTGATTCTCCCTTCATTGCCGACTGGTTTGCCGTATCTCTGCGCTGGCTGGTTTTGATGGGTGCCTTGCTTTCCATTTCAATGGGGGGGAATGTTCTCGCGCTTCCAAATATCTTGCTCGTTATCTTGGTATTATGGAACTTGACCCTCACTCTATTAGCCGGGTTGAATATCCGTATGAGATACCATCGCCAGATCGGTCTGGGCATGGATCTCCTGATTGTCTCCGTCTATTTCGTTGCCTCAGGCGGTTTCGCCAGCCCGGCCTGGTGGCTGGGAGTGCTGCCATTGCTCACCGCCGCGCTCTACTTCGAGTGGCAAGGTGTTTTCATCGCCGCCCCGATTATGATCCTCGTGCAGATGGCTGTCACCGCATTTCAATCCATTGCTATCTCCAGCCTGCTTTTTCCCATCGGTTCCGGGACATTGCTCATCCTGATTGGGATTGTGTTCAGCTTCCTGAGTATGCGCCTCATCCAGACCATTCGCCGCAGCCGCCAGGTCCAATTGGACACCCAACGCGAAAAACTGCGGGTGGAAAACGAGCGCATGCGCGCCATCTACAACCTGACCTCAACCCTTACCAGCACCCTCAACTACGAGCGCGTGCTCGACTCCGTCCTGGACCTTAGCCTGTCCGCCGTCAATACAGATCCTGAGACTGCCGCCGATGACCGGCTGGTGGGCGTGGTGATGCTTTACTCCAAGAACGATGTCCTTGAGGTGGCTTCGGCGCGCCGCCTGACACCTGCGGATAAGCGTGCCACCCTGCGTGGACAGGCCGGCGCCATCGGCCGGGCTATTGAAGAAGATAAACCTGTCCTGGTCAGGAATGTCAAGAACGATCCCGAATTAAGCCGCATCGTCACCTTTGTAGTCTGCCGCGAGATGTATTGTTTTCCCCTGCGCAGCGGTTTTAATGCCTATGGCATCCTTCTCTTTGGCCATCCCGAACCAGGCTATTTCACCCCCGACCGGCGCGAAACCATTGACATCCTGGGAAGCCAGGCAGTGATCGCGATCCAGAACGCCCGCCTTTACCAGGATCTGGTGGACGAACGCGACCGCATGATCGAAGTCCAGGAGGAAACCCGCAAGAAGCTGGCGCGTGACCTGCACGACGGCCCCACCCAGTCAGTGGCTGCCATTGCCATGCGCATCAACCTCGTTCAGCGCCTGTTGACCAAAGACACCCAGTCTGCCGCGCCCGAACTGGGCAGGATCGAAGAGCTGGCACGCCGCACCAGTAAAGAGATCCGCCATATGCTCTTCACCCTCCGCCCATTGGTGCTGGAAAGCCAGGGGCTTGTGGCGGCTCTGCAGTCCATGGCAGAGAAGACGAATGAAACCTATTCGCAGCAGATCCAGATCCAGGTTGATGAAAGTCTTCTCCAAAACATGGAAATGGGCAAGCAGAGCGTCATCTTCTACATTGTGGAAGAAGCCATTACCAATGCCCGTAAACATGCCAAAGCGGCTCACATCTCGGTGCGCCTGCATCCTTATGGGAAAGAGATCGCCCTGCTCGAGATTCAAGACGACGGCGTCGGATTCGACGTGGCTGCCGTCACCCGCGCCTACGACCAGCGCGGCAGCCTGGGCATGGTCAACCTGCGTGAGCGCGCTGAATTGGTGAATGGGGTACTTAATCTCCAGTCCGCGCCCGGCAAAGGGACGCGCGTTCAGGTCTATATCCCGCTCTCCGAAGAAGCTGCCGACCGCCTGCACCACGCGGCGCAGAAATAATCCTGCAACCATGCCGTTTTCCGCCGGGCTGTATTACTTTTTTCATGACGGGGGAAAAACGACCAGCCCGCCCATGATCTTGTTACCTGGCGCCGGCGGCGACCATCTGGCCTGGCCACCCGAGATCCGCCGCATGCCGGGTATCCGCGTCTACGCTCTCGACCTGCCCGGGCATGGAAAATCGAGCGGAGCCGGGCGGCAGTCGGCGGCAGATTATGCCCAGAGTGTTGTGGAATTCATGGACATGGTCGGGCTTTGGCGGGCGGTTTTCGTCGGTCACTCCATGGGCGGCGCTGTTGCGCTTACCCTGGCTCTGGAATATCCGGAACGCACTGCTGGTTTGGGGCTGGTATCCAGCGGGGCGCGCCTGCCAGTCCCGGCGGATATTCTGGAAAACGCCGCCAGTTCCTCCACCTTCCCTTTTGCAGCCCAAGACCTGCATACCCTCTCCTGCGGGACTCACACTTCCCCGCGGGTGGCGGAACAGAACCTGAAACGATTGATGAGCGTGCGCCCCACCCTGCTTTACGGCGACTTACTGACCTGCGACCGGTTCGATGCGACCGAGCACCTCGCCTCCATCCGGACCCCGGTCCTGGCCATCTGCGGAACGTATGACAAATTGACACCGCTGCGCTACTCAGCCACGCTGGCGGCCCAAATCCCCGGCGCAGCCCTGCAAACAGTGGATGAGGCCGGTCACTTGTTGATACTCGAGCAGCCCCAGCGTTTGGCCAAAATTTTATCGTTTTTCCTGATGACGGTTCCCTATACCCCCGGGGCGTAAAAAAGTGGCGGTTCAACCACCGGTCTTCATGATTTCTTCGAGGATGGGAATGGAATTCAGCACTGCCCGGGCGCGATGGCTGATGCGGTTTTTCTCTTCCATCTCAAGTTCGGCCATTGTGCGGCCCACAAGGGAGAGCAGGAAAATCGGGTCGTAGCCAAATCCACCTGTCCCGCGCTCTTCGGGGATGATCTCCCCTTTACATTCCCCCTCGGCAAGTTTCGGATCCATATCAGGTGCGGCGATGGCTACCGTGGCGCGGAAACGCGCCGTCCACGGACGCGGCTTATCCCGCAACTGCTACAGCAGGTAACGGCGGCGGGTGGCATCGGTGGCAGGCAGGGGACCGAAGCGGTTGGAGTGCAAACCGGGTTTTCCATCCAGCGCGTCCACTTCCAAGCCTGAGTCATCGGCGAGGGAGGGCAAGCCGCTGGCTTGAGCAAAAGCAACTGCCTTTTTGGCGGCATTCTCTGCATAAGTGAGGCCGTTTTCAGGCACCTCCAGGCGAATGCCCAATTCTGCCGGGGTGAGCAGTGTCATGCCGAGACCGGCGAGCAAATCCTTGATTTCGAGTACCTTGCCTTTGTTGTTCGTGGCGATTAACAGACGGAGCATAGTATTTCTCTGGCTTGGGGATATAGATTGGGAAAAGCTAACCTTTTCGGATCTGTTCCAGCGCCCAGCGGACGTGGATGCCGATGAGCGAATCTTCCTCTTGTGTGGCTCCTTCCAGGGCCGGAACGGCTGCCGGGTTTTTGGTGTTGCCCAAGGCCACTGATACATTCCGCAGATAGCTGCGCCGCCGGGCGCGCTGGATGGGGCTATCCTTGAATTTCTTGTTGAATTCCTGCGGAGATAAGGGCATTACTATGGTCAGGTCTGGGGCAGGCACCCCGGACCGGGGGACGAAGGCAGGGTCGGGGGCTGGCTTGGAGCGCCGGTTCCAGGGGCAGACGATCTGGCAAATATCGCAGCCAAAGACCCAATTGCCAATCTTTTGGCGCAGGTCGAGGGGGATTTCGCCCTTATTTTCAATCGTCAGGTAAGAAATGCAGCGGCGGGCATCCAGCGTCCGGTCGGGAAGGATGCAAGCAGTGGGGCAGGCTTCGATACAGCGAGTGCATGTCCCGCAACGGTCATAGGTGAAGGGCGGGTCAGGTTCAAACTCAATACCGAGCAGGATTTCAGCGAGGAAGAAGTACGACCCGATTGACGGGTTGATGAGACAGGTATTCTTGCCAATCCAGCCAAGACCAGCACGCTGGGCCAGGTCGCGCTCGAGGAGAGGACCGGTATCGGTATACCAGCGGTGCGGGACCGAGGCGCCTGCCTCCCGTTCAATGAACCCGGCCAGGGCCTTGAGCTTTTCAGGCAGGACGAGGTGATAATCGCGCCCCCAGGCATAGGCAGCGACGCGCCCGGATAAAGGCGACTGACCGGTGGCTGGAGCAGATTCCGGGTCCGGGTAGCACATTGCCAGCACGAGGATGGATTTGCACTCGGGCAGCACCAGGCGCGGATCGGCGCGGCGCGGGTCAGTCAGGTATCCCATGGAACCGTGCCGCCCCACGGCCAGCCAGTTTTGGAAAACGGGCCAGTGGGGCGGTGGGTCGGGCGTGGTGACGCCAACCATGGCAAAGCCAAGGAGGCGGGCTTCGTCTTTGATCTTTTCGGTCAGGACCATGAATTCACAGGCTATTCGACGGTAAAAATGACCCAGAATTCTCCACCGAAGTTGAAACCCTTATCGTTTTGCAGGCGGAAGACGACGATGTAGCCATCGGCCTCCGTCGGAGCGGTCAAGGTGATGGAAAGATCAACTTCATCTCCTGGCTCTACAGTCTCAGGGAAGTTGGCTGGTGCAGGCGGAGTGAAGACGCCATCTTTACCGGTATCGGAGACATAGCTGAAAATGACACGATAATCGGTCGTCCAGGTGCACGGGCCGAGGTTCTTGAATCGCCAGGTTTTGACAAATGTAGTTCCAGCCGGAACTTCGGAATAATCCGGATAGGTGATATCGTCAATAAAAAGGGCATTATCACAGGATTGGCCCTGGGTGGACTGCGGGCTTCTGAGGGGAATGGGCGTATTGGTGGCCGAACCGGGGGCGAAAGTATTGGTAATGAGCGGAGTATTGCTCGCTTCCAGGGTGGGGCTGGCGGCCAGGGTAGGGGATTCGGCAGGGGTTGACGACATGACCAGGGCGGTCTGAGTCTGGGCGGCGACCATGGTCTCAGCGGCCTGAGTATAGAAGGTTTCCGGGTCGGTAGTGGCTTCGTTGAGATTGCAGGCTGAGAGTACAAGCAGGAGCAGAGCAGGCAAGACCCAGAAAAGTTTGTACGAACGGGACATCCATACCTCCATTTCTTCGACGTGCTGTTTTTGGTAATGCTACGATATGCACATCATTTTTCATTATAACAGAATCGATTTTACAGACAACCGTCATCAGTAATAACGGGTGCTGGCGGAAGGTGTTACACCCATCCCCCAAAAGTCACTGGACAACTTATGGGGCCAACACGCGCAGGATCTCAGTGGATTGTTCGGGCGTGGCCGGGTGGGGCAGGCCATTTATGATGACAACCGGGAACCAGTCGTAAGAGAGCATCCCGCTCTGGTCGAGGAGCAGGCTCAAGATGACTGACCTGTTTTCAGGCATGTCGAAATCGTCGAAGACGAAATTGCCCAGGCTGTAGGCGATCAATGCACCGTGGTATTCCTCCACATGCTGGAGCAGATGCGGGTGGGAACCAATCACGGCCGCCGCCCCGGCGTCTATGGCCGCGACGGCCATGTCGCGCTGGAAGCGCACCGGCAACTCGTTGCCTTCGTAGCCAAAGTGCATAAAAACGATGACCACATCGGCCTGTTGTTTGGCAGCGGAGACATCTTCGTGAATGTCCTCGACGATAGCCCAGGCGATGCCGGGAGCGGCGTCGGTAGCGATCCAGTCGCGTGCGTCGAAACCACTGAGTTCAACAGGCACGTCGACATAGGAGAGAAAGGCCAGGCGCAGACCATTCTTTTCGATGAACAATGGGCCGGGAGCTGCTTCCCCGACTCCGACACCCAGGGAGGCGATGCCTTGTTCGTCGAGCAGTTGCATGGTCTGCGCCATACCCGACTGGCCATAGTCGAAAGAATGGTTATTGCCCAGAACGGCGATGTCAAAACCCGCCAAGCCGAGCGCCTGCGCGCTGATCGGTGGGGCAGCGAAGGTGAAAGATTTCGGCTCAGGCTGGCCCTGGTCTGTGATGGCGCACTCGATATTCCCGGCCAGGATGTCGGCGGTGGAGAGGATCGTCTGCACATTGGCAAAGACAACCCCGGGGCCTTCGTCCAGGATGCGCTCGCCGACGGTGCGCGCCAGCATGATGTCGCCGACGGCCATCAGGGTGACGGGCGACGGCTCAAGGCTGGGGAGCGGGGTGGTGGTGATGGTAGGGGTGGCAGTGGGCTGGGGAGTCTCTGTGGGAATGGGGCTGGGTGTGACTGTTGCCGTTTCCGGGATCGTTTGGGTGGGATGGATCCCGCTTAGAGATGGGGAGGACTGTGTCCCAGCGGAGCAAGCGGTGAGGGCAGCCAGCAGAAGGGGAGCCAATGACCGGCGAAGGATGCTCATAGAGCGGCTTTTATAACACAAGAACGGCGATTTTGCTATGGGCAATACCCGTCGGGAGTGGATAACCTTGTGGGCCAGCCACCATTGTTCGCCACAGAGAGCACAGTCCCCTTCGGGGATGATAAGAGCACTGAGATTTACCCTGTTTTTTGCTCTGTGAACTCAGGGTTCTCTGTGGTAAAGCATTTGCCCACTAAAGTAACCACTCCCTACCCGGCTCATCCGGACCTGAAACCTGCGAGGCATTTCGACGAAGTTTCAACCAGCCGAAGCCGATCCCGGCGGCGGCCCCGACGAAGTCCACGCCGAGGTCGAAGAGTTCGGGAAACAGGCCGGGCCAGGTATGCGCCGCCAGCAACTGCAGGCCCTCGTGCAAGAGTCCCACCAGCAGGGATAGGCCAAGCAGAATGACGATTGACTTGGTAGCAAAAGGTTCCGCCCACAGCGTCAGAAGGAATCCCAGCATGGCATAGAGCAGGCTGTGCATCAGAATGTGCATCCAGTTGGAAATGAAAATGGCATCGAAAACTGCCCCGAAAGCGGGCCAGAGTTTCCCGAGGAAAGCCATCGGGAAGAGGATGCCGATGGTCCACAGCAGGATGAGGGTCCGGAGGGTGTGTTTGTGCATGGGAGAAAAAAGCCGGGGCGCATGAGATGCGTCCCGGCGGTCTGTCGTCTTGCAAAGTTATTCTTCCGGGTGCGCACCGGCCATCCACAGTCCGAGTTGTTCGCGGGTCACCTTGGCGGCGTCCACGGTGGTGACGATCTGGCCGCGGTACATGACGGCAATGCGGTCGGAGAGGGCCATGATTTCGTCCAGTTCTGCCGAGACCAAAAGGACGCCGATGCCCCGGTCGCGCATGGCGACGATCTCCTTGTGAATGTATTCGATGGAGCCTACATCAAGACCTCGCGTGGGCTGGTTGGCAATCAACAGTTTGATGCCGCGGCTGAGTTCGCGCGCTACGATGACCTTCTGCTGGTTGCCGCCGGAAAGTTTCTTTACCGGAACGTAGGGGGAGGGGGTGCGCACATCGAAATCATCAATGAGTTTGCGGGCATTCCTGTCAATGGCTTCCGGCATCATCCAGCCCCAAACGCCATACGGGCGCTTGTAATAGGTGTTGAGAATCATATTATCCGCTACCGGATAGGGAAGCACCAGTCCGTGCCGCTGACGGTCTTCAGGGATGTGGGCCATTCCTGTCTCGGTGATGGGACGCGGCGGCCTGCCTGTCATATCCTTTCCGGAGAACCACATCTTGCCGCCCACCATGGACCTCAAGCCAGTCAGCGCTTCGACAAGTTCAGTTTGCCCATTGCCCTGCACCCCCGCAATCCCTAGGATTTCCCCGGCTCGGACGTGGAAGTTTATCCCCCGCACAGTTTCCAGCCCACGCGTGTCGCGGACTTTCAGATTTTCAACCCTAAGTATCTCATCGCCGGGTTTGGCGATGTTTTTTTCCACCTTGAGAATGACTTCGCGACCGACCATCATGGTGGGCGCGCATTACGGTAATGCGGTCAGCAATGGCGAGGACTTCCTTGAGTTTATGTGTGATGAAGATGACCGAGACGCCGCGCTGGGTAAGTTCGCGTATGATACCAAACAGGTCGTCCGCCTCCTGCGGGGTGAGAACGGCAGTCGGTTCGTCTAGTATGAGGATATTGGCATTGCGGTACAGGGTCTTGATTATCTCAACGCGTTGCTGCACACCGACAGGCAATTGACCGACGAGGGCAGTGGGATCAACATCCAGTCTGTATTGTTTGGAGAGCTCGCGCACCCGGTTTTCAACGGTTTTCCGGTCCAGAATGCCTCCCCCTACATCGACAACCAGCGTGTGAACAAGTTTATCGTGGAGTGCCTGCTTATTGGCTGTAAAGGCTACCATAACATATCCGGCAGCAAAAGGTAGTCCAGACAATATCTTGGCAAGAAAACGAAGCGTCGCTACTTTATAGGAAAGTCGTTCCCCGTTTTCATTTGTCACAATCAGACCAAATGCCTGCTTTCCAAAGGTTGCTTGCTTCGTAGAACTCTCTAATCCTGCAAAGTATAGCCAGGCAAGAATAATACCTAAAAATGGGAGAAGAACGAGACTAAGTAACGCGCCTCCGAGATGGTTGAGTAAAAACTCAAGGAGAAAAAAGGCTGTGGTCAATAACAGAGCATCAATGAATAATGCGCAAAACCGTCTCCAGAATCCGGCATTGATCCCTGTGCCTTCATCTCCAAGCATGATGTTTTCGGCGACTGTAAAGACCGGGATGAGCATAAAGTGCTGATGAACCATGCCAATGCCCGCACCGATGGAGTCCTTGGACGAGTGGATGGCAATCGGCTGTTTGTTCACCTTGATCTCACCGGCATCTTGTTTGTAGAGACCATAGAGGATATTCATGAGAGTGGTCTTGCCGGCGCCGTTTTCGCCCAACAGGGCATGGACCTCGCCAAGGTGAAGGTCGAAATCTACAGTATCATTGGCAAGCACGCCCGGGAACTGTTTTGTGATGCCTTTTGCTTCAAGGACGATGGAGGGTTCGGACATGGCGACTTCCTATTTCTCGTAAGGTTGGCCGTCGGCGACCGGGGGAACCGTCTTGCCGATAATACCGGTCAGGATCAGCATGGTCAGGATATAGGGGGCCAACCCAACCACATAGGAGATTTGCAAAAAGGCTAACTGTGGTGGAATTAAATCGCGGAAATATTGGAGTTTTATTTGCAAAGCTTGAGCCGCGCCAAAGACCAACGCGGCTGACCAGGCGCCGAACGGTGTCCAGTTACCGAATATCATCGCAGCCAGCGCAATGAAGCCGCGTCCGTTGGTCATCAAAGGTTCGAAGGAAGGAACTGATTCTATGGTGAAATATGCCCCACCCAGGCCGGCTAACATGCCACCGATGATGACATTTATGTAACGCGTCCGTTCGACATTGATGCCAACTGTATCCGCTGCCCGTGGATGCTCACCAACGGCTCTTGTTCGAAGCCCCCAACGCGTCTTGAACAAGACGAAATGGACAACAATAACTAGAATGATGGCTGCCCAGGTGATCAATTGTTGGTCGAATATCCGGCCAAATACCGGGATGTCAGATAGAAAAGGAAAAGAAAAACGTGGCAACACCCCAGGTGCATGCGGTACACTGCCGCCAAAAATGCTGTTTTTTTCAAAGAAGAGTTGTCGATTCATGAAGCCTGTAATTCCAACCGCCAGTATGTTGATAACAGTGCCTCCAATGATTTGGTCTACTTTAAAAGTTATTGAAAGAACGGCATGCAGGAGCGCCATTAGACCCCCGCTAAGCATCCCGACTGCTACGCCAGTGAAAAGGCATGGCAATGGCGAAATATTCAGGATTGCACTCATATATATCGCAGCAAGCCAACCAAAGAAGGCTGCTGTCAACATCATGCCTTCAATCCCAATATTGACCACCCCGGCTCGCTCACAGAAAATACCAGAGAGAGCGCCCAGCGTAAGTGGTGTGGCGACAGCGATGGTTGTGGCCAGCATACTGGTAATAATAACGAGCGGCGATGAAGCCGTATGCCCGACCAGCACAACCGTGCCGAAAAGAATAGCTATGATTAGGGCAATAAAACCGAAACGTTTCCAATCCATAGCCTAACCTCCCCAGCCACGCGTCAATACAACGCGTTCACCTTTAATACGAATTCGATAAATGAAACGGATAATTGCATCTGCGGCGATGAACACTAATATAAGAGCCTGGATCACAGAAATAATATCCACTGGAATCTGTGTCAGGAATTGCATCCGTGTGGCGCCGTTCCGCATGGCCGCAAATAGAAACGCAGCCAGTACAACACCCAACGGATGGGTTTTCCCGAGCAAGGCAATCGCAATGGCATCAAAGCCATACCCGATTGAAAAACCTAACTCGTGGCGGTGATTCAATCCGGTGACTTCGATTGCCCCTGCCAGACCAGCCAATGCCCCGGAGAATGCCATGGTCAGGATAATCGTCCTTTTGACATTTATTCCAGCATACTTTGCTGCATCAGGGTTGCTTCCCACTGTGCGGATTTCAAATCCCAAGGTTGTCTTCCATAAAACCAACCAAACCAGGACCGCCATTATTAAGGCCAGGACAAAACCCCAATGCACGCGCAGACCGTCAAAAATCTGGGGAATATAAGCGCTCTCAGCAATTGGCGGAGTCCGCGAGGATACACTGGTAAGGACGGGGTCCTGCATAGGGCCGTTGAGCAAAAAACTTGTCATATTGAGGGCGATGTAATTCATCATGATCGTATTGATGACCTCGTGCCCCCCCGTATACGCCTTTAGCATGCCTGGTATGGCTGCCCACAGAGTACCCGCCAATACCCCGGCGCCAACAGCCAAGGGAACATGCAAGGTGGCAGGAATATCGTGCCCCACCCAATCTGGTAGAGCATATCCAATCAGCGCCCCTGCTACAGCCCCGAAGGCAAGTTGTCCTTCTGCACCGATATTGAATAGGCCGCCTTTAAAAGCCAATGCTACAGCCAACCCGGCGAAGATATAGGGCGTAGCCCAGACTGCTGTTTCACTCAAGGCTTTTTGGGAACCAAATGCTCCCTCGAACAACCCGGCATACGCAAAAAATGGATTACCCCCAGAAAGGGCGATGACCAGCCCCCCGATGACCACCGCCGTGAGGACGGCTAAAAGGGGCACCAAGATGGACGAAATGCTATCCTCTGCAAAATTCCTCCACCATTTTCTTCCCTCTTTTTCCTGCATTACGTCGCTCCTATAAATATCCGGTGCATTCATGATAAAGGGGAAAGAGATTTCTCCCTTTCCCCTTCGTATTGCACTGCGAAAAGATATTGTTATTCGGCTGGCTTGGTCGCTGAGACGCCAGTCAGGATGCTGCCATCCAAGAGGCCTGCAAGAATATCTTCCATCTTGGCCTTGACGTCATCCGGTACTTGGTCTTCAAGGTCGTGGTATGGAGCGTATCCAATCACACCATAGAAGTTGTCGCCGCCAGGGAAGGCGCCCTCAACAGCTAACACGATCAGGTCGTAAACGCCAGGAGTGATTTGTTTCATAGCACTGGTGAGCATATATGGTTGCGCATCGACCAGTTCGTAATACTGGTCCTTGTCAACGCCAATACCCCATACCCCGCGCGCGGCTGCTCCTTCGACGGCTCCATTTCCGGTCTTGCCACCGATGCCGAAGATGACATCCACGCCCTGGTCAATCATCGAGTCAGCCGTGATCTTGCCCCATTCGGGGTCGGTGAATGTCTTATCGATGCCGACGTCGCTGTGGTAAATGACGGTTACTTCGGTCGTCGTGCCCATTTCAGCGTCAATATAAGCCGCGCCAGCTTTATAGCCTTCACCGAAGCGCCAGACGGGCGGGATCCAGTCCGCGCCAGCCACACCGCCGAGTTTATGGGTCTGGCTCATCATGGCGCCTAGGGCGCCCACCAGGAAGCCGCTCTGATCCTCGTGATAGATCAAGCCAACGAAATTGGCGGGGACTTCAACATCTGCAGCCAGGAAGTCTCCGTAGGGTTGATCTACGCCAATGAAAAGGACATTGGGATAAAGCGGGGCAGTCCCGGTCGTGGCAAAGCCAAGATTCCAACCACTTGTCACGATGATGTCATAGCCTTCATCGGCGAAGGTGGCGAGATTCTTGGCATAGTCCTTCCCATCGGTGGTCTCGATGTACTGCACCCAATCCACCAAGCCTTCAGTCTTTGCCTGTTGCAAGGCTTCCCAGGAAGATTGATTGAATGACTTGTCGTCAACCTTGCCAACGTCTGTCACCAGCCCTACGCAAACAACATCGGGCAGGGTGCAATCCGGGGCAGTCGGGGTGCAGGCCGGCATGAGCATGGCGGCCAGCACAAGAGCAGTGATTACGAAATACAGCTTTTTCATACTATCTTCTCCTCTAGTTGATGATATGAACGAAATATCGAACGGACCAAAGAAGTGGTAATTGTTTTTGCAGACTGACACCTCCTCCTGGAACAGATAGAATACGAATCCTGTCTAAAATAGTATACAGCCTCTTGAATCTTTTCGCAAGACTGTGTGCGCTGAAGGGGGCTGGCATGGCTCACGATTCTTCCAGACGAAAGTCACCATTCGCGGCATATCGGACTTGGGACCTGCCCACCGTTAGGCGACTTGTTTCACCTTTCCGCGTTTCACACCGAGCATGACCAGGAAAGCGAGCGCCATGAAAACGGTACTGAACAACCACAACCAGCGGTACTCACTGCCCAGGGCATCCACGAGGAAGCCTCCCAGGGTGGGACCAAGCACAGCCGCCAATTGCGACGAGAAATAATACAGTCCGGTAAAAGCACCAATCCGGCGCTCGTCACCGTAATCGTAGACCAGCGGCAGGCTGTTGACGTTGACCAGTGCCCAGAAAGCCCCTGCCAGGATGAGTACGATTGCGAATGTGAGCGTGCTCTGGACAAAGAAATATCCCAGCAAGAGGAGGACAACCATCCCGACCAGCCCAATGCGGATGATCTGCCCGCGCCCGTAGCGGGTACCTAGGAATCCGGCCGGAATGGAGAAGATGATGAACGAGATAGTCACCAAACCGGCGTAAATGGAAGCCGTACCGGCTTTCATGCCGAGCGAAAAGACGGCAAATGACGAGAGCCCGGTCTCCAGGGCGTTGAAAGCCATGAACCAGAACAGGATGCCGAAGAGGACATAAACGCCGCTCTTGTCGGGGTTAGAGAACATTGTCCGTATATTGGTGAGGACGTTGGATTTTTCCTTATCTTCCCCGCCAGGCAGGGTGCGCGGCTCTTTGACAAAAATGAGCACAGTGGTCAGGGCGACGACGGTGGCAATGGCGCCGGCCACGAACGGCATCACCCGCGCCGTTTCCGGTGAAGACGATTCGAATGCGTTGAAGATCATCCCGCTGCCAAAGTAAGCCAGCAGACCACCCACACCGCCCATCAGGTTGATGACGCCGTTGGCTTTGCTACGGTTATCCCGGTCGAATAGGTCGCCAAGCCATGAGACAGTAGGAGAGCGGAAGAGCGCCATCCCAAAATTGGTGATGAGGATGAAAGCCATGATCGCCAGCGCAGTTTGCGCCACCGGTACAAAGACAAAGCCCAGCAGGGCAATCGGTGCGCCGATCAATATCCACATCTTGCGTCGGCCGAGGCGGTTCCAGGTGCGGTCGCTGGCGGCGCCTGCCCAGGGAGCAATGAACATGTTGAGCAGGTTATCCCAGGTCATGATGAACATGGCCAGGCTGGGCGCCAGGCCGAAGCCGCGGATGTTTGGAATGGCGCGGCCTTCCTCCAAAAGGCGGTTGATGTAGACAAAGTTGCCGGATTGCAGGAAGATGGGGATGTACTGGTTGAAGATTGGCCAGATGATGCTGATCCCAAGAAACCCGAAACCCAGCAGAAAAGTCTTGCCCCAGGGAAATCGTTTTTTCTCCATTGCTTATTCTCCTCTTCTTTTATGGTTTCATCGAACTCTTGCTCAATTCAGTTTTTCGAGATATTGCTTGTCTTTCTCGTTCAATGGAGCTTTTTCCAGCAAATCCGGGCGGCGCTTCTGCGTCCGTGCCAGCGACTGTTCGCGCCGCCAGCGATCAATCTGGGCATGGTTGCCGGATAGCAAGATTTCGGGTACACCCCAGCCGCGGAATTCGGGCGGACGGGTATAGTGCGGGTACTCCAGCAGGCCGGAGGCGTGGGAGTCATCGAAAGCGCCATCCGGGTCGCCGAGCACGCCAGGCAGGAGGCGGGAAACAGCGTCGATCAGGATCAGCGCCGGGAGTTCGCCGCCGGTCAGGACGTAGTCGCCGATGGAGACTTCGTCGGTAACAAGGTGCTCGCGGATGCGTTCATCAATACCCTCATAACGACCACAAAGCAAGGCCAGGCGTGGTTGCCGCGACAACTCATAT
The DNA here is from genome assembly GCA_016208355.1 of Chloroflexota bacterium. Taxonomy (GTDB): domain Bacteria; phylum Chloroflexota; class Anaerolineae; order Anaerolineales; family Villigracilaceae; genus UBA877. Next base: position 21,220 of record JACQYE010000152.1, read on the forward strand.
GCAATGGTTTGGTTGAAAACGCGTCCCTGGGGGGTGAGCAAAATCAACGGGCAGCAGGCCTCGGGTCCCGCGCCGAGCACGCTCTCGACCGCGGCGAAGACCGGCTCCGGTTTCATGACCATGCCTCCGCCGCCGCCATACGGCACATCGTCGGTGACGTGGTGCCTGTCAGAGGCCCAATCACGAATGTTATGGATGCGCACGTCAATCAACCCGCGCTGGTGGGCGCGTTGAAGAATACTGCTTTCGAGGTAGGGGGGGAAGACTTCGGGCAGGAGCGTGAAAACGTCAAACTCCATGCGCCCATTCTAGCCGCAAGTGAGATGTCTGACAAGAGGGGTTGACGCCCGTTTGAGTGGGATGGTAAGATGACTGCATGTATCTCAGAGGCTCAAAATGGAATATGCGCCAGAAACGGCGGCGAGTGAACTGGTTCCTCGTCGTCGTGCTGGTAGTCTTGATCCTGACAGTCAGTTACCTGGACCGGTTCATCATCCCGACAGTCGAATCGCCGTTCATCCCGACCCCCACGGTCACGCGCGAACCCGAATCATACATCTCGGAAGCGGAAGGGCTTGTGGACGAAGGAAAATTCATCCAGGCCATTGACGTGTACACCGAGGCCATCCGCCTCGACCCGGACAATGCCGCCCTCTACATCGCGATTGCGCGTGCCCAGGTTTTTGCCGGGCGTTACGACGAGGCGCTGGTCAATGCCAGTAATGCGCTGCTGCTCAACCCGGATAACTCGATGGCCTATGCCGTGCGCGCCTGGGCATTGACCCGCAATGGGGACCTGGAGGAGGCCGACACGGTTATCCAGGAGGCCCTGCGCCTTGACCCCAACAACGGCATTGCACATGCTTACTATGCCATTCTGCTCGGGAACATGTTCGAGCAGAACGCGGGTCCCTACGTGGATCCTATCCAACTGGCAATAGACGAATCCAATACAGGTATGGCGCTGGCTTCCGATAAACTGGAGGCGCGTTGGGCACGCGGGTATATTTTGTTTGTCACCGGGAATCTTGAACTGGCCATCCAACAGTACCAGGCGGCCATCGAGATCAACCCCAACATCTCCCAAATTCATCTGGAGTTGGGAGTGACATACCGTTCTCTTGATATGATCGCTGAGGCTGTGCAGGAATATACGCTTGCCAATACATACAATCCCTCCGATCCCCTGCCAGATCTGTACATCTCACGCGCCTGGGCTTCGATCGGTGAATGGGCCAAGGCGGTCCAGTCAGCCGAGGATGCAGCCATGGATACGCCTACTGACCCTTACATGCGGGGCAACTGGGCTTACATGCTCTATAAGAATTTTGAATGGGCCGAGGCCGATAGGCAATATGTACTGGCAATCTATGGCGGGCAGGCAGAAGACGGTCAGGTCATTGAGCCTTTGCAGATCAGCGGTGACACCTGGGTGGCCCGCTATTACTACACCTACGCCTTGCTGCTGGCCAATCTCGACCGGTGCGCAGAAGTTTTGTCCATGACTCAGGTCATCCTGGGTGCCTTGCCCGGGGATCCAGACGCGGTCTATAACTCTGAATTTGCCCTAAGTCAGTGCAGTGGAAAGACCCAGGTGGTTCCCACCGCCACTCTGGAACCCCAGCAAACTCCATGAAAGTGACCCGCCGCCGCGCGCTCTTCTACAAGCGCCGGTATACCAACCTCTACCGGATGTTCGGACTCCTCGTCTTGCTTATCGTTGCAGTCTTCATCGCCACAGGGCTGGACTCCGGGGCTGTCCGCAACCCATTTGCGCCTACCCCCACCTCGACCCGCACCGCGAACTCGCTGGAACTCGAAGGCCAGGCATTTTTTGACGCTGGTAACCTGGAAGCGGCCATCACCGCCTACCAGGAAGCGACCAACGTGGACCCGGATAATGCCTCCACCTGGGCGGCGCTGGCGCGCATCCAGGCTTACTCTTCCCGATTGTTGACCTCCGACCAGGACCGCCGCGACCGGCTGGTGGAAGCCCTTGCCTCCGCCGAGCAGGCGGTGGCCCTGGCCCCCGAGGACAGCCAGGCGCTGGCGATCTATGCCTTTGTGCTGGACTGGCATGGGACGCATCAATTCGTGGAGGATACCCAGGCCCAGCTCAACCGCGCCGAGCAGCAGGCCTTGCGCGCCCTTTCCCTCAATCCAAACGATGCCCTGGCGCTGGCTTTCTACGCCGAAATCCTGATTGACCAGCAAAAATGGAACCAGGCCGAGCAATACATCCAGCAGGCCCTCCAGCGGGGACCGGAGTTGATGGACGTACATCGTGTCTATGCTTACTATCTCGAATCAACGTTGAGTTACAACCAAGCGATTGAGGAGTATCAGGCCGCGCTGGAGATCAATCCCAACCTGACTTTCCTCATCATCTCCATTGGACAGAACTACCGCGCCCTGGCCTTCCGCAGTACGATTCCCTCCCAGCAGACTCAACTCTACGAGCAGGCGCTTGAATACTTTGCCAAGGCCAGCCGTCTGAATGAGCAATTGAAAATTCTGGACCCCCTGCCCTACGTTGCCATCGCCAAGACCTATGCCCAGATGGGGGAATTCTTCGCCGCCGCCCGCAACGCCATCAAAGCAGTAGAGATCGAGCCGGATAATGCCGATCTGTACGGTCAACTGGGCAACATCTATAAACGTGGCCGCAACTACGAAACCTCTATCATCGCCCTGAAATGCGCCGTGCGCGGTTGCACCCCGGCTGAATCCTGTGAGGCGCGCGGCGGGTGCGTGGAAGGTGATCCTGGTACAACCGTCATCGGCCTGCCGCTCACATCTATCTCCGCCACCTATTATCTGGACTATGGCTCGGTGCTGGCTGCCTTCAGCCCCAAATACCCCCAGTACTGCGGGGACGCGGTAGACGTGTTGACCCAGTTGATCGAAGCCTACGGCGACGACCTAACCATCCGCATCAACGCCGAGGATGGTCTTGCAATCTGCGCCTCGGTTGCCGCCTCCCAGACACAGACCCCGACATTTTATCCAACGTCTACGCCGCTCCCTACGCCAAAGCCGTGATTCACCCTCGCCCAACCGCCCTTTGAATCGGAGGCAGGTGCAGAAAAAATGTCAGAATTTTGTTAATTCTGGCGCTTTCCCCTTGACTCCTCTCCAAAAGCCATGTATCATCAGATTAGCACTCGCGCCACGGGAGTGCTAAAATACTGCTACCACTCTATTCAGGAGGCGAATATGGCACTTAATCTTAAACCCCTCGGCAGCCGTGTTGTGATCGAACCCATCGAACAGGAAGAGATCACTGCGGGCGGCATTGTGCTCCCCGAAACGGCCAAGGAAAAGCCCCAGCAGGGCAACGTGATGGCAATCGGTCCCGGCGACCGCGATGACAAGGGTCAGCGCATTGCCATGGACGTAGCCGTCGGCGACAAAATCTTGTTCGCCAAGTATTCCGGCACCGAGATCAAACTGGATGGCAAGAAACTACTCATTATGCGCGAGAGCGACATCCTTGCCATCATCAAAAAGTAAATTGGAGGAATGAATTATGGCAGCCAAACAACTCGTTTTTTCCGAAGATGCCCGCCGGCGCTTGCAGCAAGGGATTGACATCGTCGCCAACGCCGTTGCCACCACCCTCGGTCCCAAAGGCCGCAACGTGGCCCTCGACCGCAAGTTCGGCTCCCCCACCATCACCCACGACGGCGTGACCGTGGCCAAGGAAATCGAACTGGAAGACCCGTTTGCCAACATGGGCGCGCAACTCCTCAAGGAAGCCGCCACCAAGACCAACGACATCGCCGGCGACGGCACCACCACCTCCACAGTGCTGGCACACGCCATCGTCACCGAAGGCCTCAAGACCCTCGCCGCAGGCGCCAACCCGATGCGCCTGAAACTTGGCATCGAGCAGGGTGTGGACGCCGTGGTGGCCGCACTGAAGAAGATGGCTCAGAAGATCGAGACCAAGGAAGAAATCGCCTCGGTCGCCACCAACTCAGCCGCCGACCCCGAAATCGGCCAGTTGATCGCCGATGTTATGGACAAGGTTGGCAAAGACGGCGTCATCACCGTCGAAGAGTCCAAGTCCCTGCAATTCGAGACCGAATACGTCGAAGGTATGCAGTTCGACCGCGGCTACATCTCGGCTTACTTCATTACCGACGCCGAGCACATGGAATCGGTCATCGCCGAACCGTATATCCTCATCTACGACAAGAAAATCTCCGCCGCGCAGGACATCGTCCCGGTGCTGGAGAAACTCGTCCAGATCGGCAAGCGCGACCTGGTCATCATCGCCGAAGATGTGGACGGCGAAGCCCTCGCCACCCTCGTCCTGAACAAACTGCGCGGCATGTTGAACGTCCTGGCCATCAAAGCCCCCGGCTTTGGCGACCGCCGCAAGGCCATGATGCAGGACATCGCCGTGCTCACTGGCGGACAGGTCATCTCGGAAGAGACCGGCCGCAAACTGGAAACCACCACCCTCAACGACCTCGGCAAGGCTGAGAAAGTCGTCGCCGACAAAGACAACACCACCATCGTGGGCGGCAAAGGCGAAAGCGCCCAGATCAAGGGTCGTGTCGAACAGATCCGCGTCGAGATTGACAAATCCACCAGCGACTACGACAAGGAAAAACTCCAGGAACGCCTGGCCAAACTCTCCGGCGGCGTTGCCATCATCCGCGTCGGCGCAGCCACCGAGACCGAACTG
>JACQYE010000142.1 GCA_016208355.1 Chloroflexota bacterium
GGCCGGAGACCACTCCCCAATCCAACCTGAGGCGGCCACCGAAATAACCGGCGCGTACGCGCCCGGATAACCCATGCCGGCCTCGCCCTCATTACCAGCCGAAGCCACGATGATTACACCATTTGAAATTGCGTAATCAATCGCAGCCTTTTCAACGGCGTCCAGGGACGAGCCGCCCAGGCTCATATTAATTACAACTGGATTGGTTCCAAGCGCGCCGCTCACCTTCAAGTCTGTTACGTAAACAATACCGCGCGCAATCACCGAGGACCAACCAGAGCCGTTCTGCCCAAGCACTTTGACTGGAATAATTGTTGCCATTGGCGCAACGCCATTGACGGGAGTACCTCTCAGGCTATAGCCCAGAATGGTGCTGGTTACATGCGTGCCATGTGAGTTCTGGTCATGCTCCCACATGTTGGTCGGTTCCGAGACATTGCCATTCTCCCCACCGCCGCCGCGGAAGGCTTTGGCAAACTGTGTGGCAATCCGCTCTTCTGGGAAGTACTGCCGCCAGGAATCAAGCAAGCCGGTATCGAGCACAGCCACGAAGACGCCCGTGCCATCATAGGTCACTTGGCGGTTATCGAAACCGAAATCGGTCACGTTGATCGCGTCCAGGTCCCAGGTGCTCAGACCATCCATGAAATCGGTAACAGCAACTGTGTCAACCGGGGCGCCATTGCGCTCGGCGTCCGGGTTGGCGGTTGCTACGTAGGGCAGGGCGCGGATCGCGTCCAGCTCACCAGCACGTGCTTGCAAAGTTATCGCGTCGATCTCGTAGATCACATCCCGCACTTTACCATGCGTGCCCAGGTCGGCCAAGATCGCGTCGGTAATGTCGGTGTTAAGCACAATGTTGATGCCGATCATGGTCTTGGGGCTATCTGCCGAAACCGGCACGGCACTCATTAGCAACAGGGTTGTTACAAGAACAACGAACATCAAGCGTTTATACATCTGACATCCTCCAGGTGATAGAGTTACGTTCCAGAATCACAAGCTTTTTCACGAAGACCTACCACGCAACATCATATTTTGAAGATCACCTCCTTCCAATAGTAGACAGCCAGACACCCGAAGCATGATCCCTTCGGCAGTCTGGCTGTCTGTTCAGAACAGATCCATAGACTTTGCGCCCCCGTCTCGCGGCGGGTTTGCCTTTTCGACAGTATTTCTTGCCTTACATTTCTATAGCGATTTTACCAGTTTAGCAGGTTTTTTTGTCTTGTAAGCGCGTGCTTATAACCCAAGAATACTCTATAAGTAGAGTCGCTGGAAGGGCAAAAAAGTGACGGGCGTCTGTGCCTTGTAGAAATGATGGGAGCGCAGCGAGAAAGGTGTTCACACAACCCACCGAGAAATCTACAAGAAATGTCAAGTTTGAGCGGTATCCACCTGGGTTCCTGTGACTTCTTGGGCAGGCCTGCTCTGCTTTTTTCCTACCATATGAAATAATTTGCCAATCAAAATGGTACAGGAACGGTCTTTGAGTAATTGCATTTTCCCTGAAACCCGCTATAATGCTCTTACGTTTTGGCATGGGAATTTCCCTTCAAAATTCATTGGGCAATTAGGGAGCAGCATGTGAGTACAATTACGTAGAAGTATAAGGTATCTTTGCGCAACAATAGAAGGTTATACTGATATCTCCCCATCTTTCAAAGCATGCTCTCTTGTGACCTATCAACCAATAACTTCAGAACCAACATTATTTTTCCCAATTCCATAGGATGATATGAGTGAAAGGCCAAGTTTCTCACGATCTTCTATCCTCATTGGCTTTTGTATTTTTTCCCTTTTGGTTCTATTCTTTATAGGCTCGATGATCGTGATAAACCAACGTGGAGAACAGGACTCTCCGCCTGCCTATACACAGGACATCGAACTTGCCAGCCATACCTCCCCGGTTCCGACGACAACCAGCACGATATTCCAACCACTTACTGAAAATACACAAACTCCAATTACATCCGCTGCTCCGATGAGTGTTTGCGCTCAAGCCTGGGGAATTCAACCTCCTGCAGCATTACCGGAATGGTTGAGCACCCCACAGAATGCCGAGAGTCTTTACACGGAAGTAAAATATGTCATCCTGGCCGGAAAATTAATTTCATTCGGGATCGTCAATGCCAGCGATTGTCCTGACGGAGGACTTACCGGCGATGGCGCCGCAAATACCTGTGGTATGGAGAAAGCATATTCACAAGTTGTCAGTTGGCAAAACCAGTTTGACCAGGAGATCCTAACGGCAGCACAAGATAACCAGATCCCAGCACAAATCATAAAAAGACTTTTTGCTCAGGAAACACAATTTTGGCCTCCGAATTCTTTTGCACCATCAACATACGGTATAGGGAATGTGACGAGCCCCGGAATTGAACCTCTCTTCATGTGGTATGATGATATTTATCAAGACACCTGTCGCGCAGTATTTTCACAAGCATGTGTCCAGCCATATCACGCACTATCCCTTCAGGACCAACAGGTGCTCAGGGGTTTTTTTATCAGCCAATATTTGCATGCATACTGTGCTACATGCCCGAATGGAATTGATTTGGAAAAAATCGAGCGAAGCATTGATTATTTTGCCAAACTTATTGTTGCAAATTGCCATCAAGTTGATCTGATCCTCAATAACCACGGGTTCTCCACGGAAACCATCTCTTATGAAGACGCATGGCGCCTGACCCTTGCAAACTACACTGTGGGGGCAGGCTGTGTTATAAATGCCGTGGAAGATATGGACCTGGCAAGAGGCTTCTCGTGGGAGTATTTCACCGAGCAACTTACTTCGGATTGCAGCGTTGATATTTATATCAACCGCATCACGAGTGAGTGAAAAGGAGAAGAGATCTTATGGAAAAGATAAAAGTTATTGTCTTTGAGATTTTTCCAAAATTTGGGAAAACTCTCATCGAACTACTCAAGTCAATTCCATTTGTTGAATTTGTCGAAAACGATGTCAACAACACTGAAGAGGCTCTTGAACTGGTTTACTCTCAAAAACCAGATGTGATCATTCTGGGAAATGATTTTCCGGGGATTGATGGGTATTACTTCACACAAATCATCCGCCAAGAAGCCGCTCCAACGCAAATAATAATGATTGCTGAAATGGCAAGCGCCGAATCCGTTCGGCAGGCAATGCGGGCGGGGGCGTGCGATTTTATTAGTTATAAGAAACTATCAGTTGAGGAATTGACACTTGCCCTGGAACACGCTGGAAAGTTGGTAAGCGAAGAAAAAAAGACCAAGGTTCTTTCTAAAGAAAAAATTGAACCTGCACCGCAAAAACAAATAAAACCTGCCGAGAAACAACCTGCAAAGACAATTGCCGTCTACAGTCCAAAAGGAGGCGTTGGGGTCAGCACCATCACAGCAAACCTTGCCTGTGTATTGGCAGCAAATGATAATAAAGTATTGGTCGTTGATGCTGATTTCCTTTTCGGAGACATGGAAGTTTTACTCAACCAGCGCAGCAACAACTCCATCGCAGACCTGGTTAGGTACAAAGACAATCTGGACGAAGATGTAATAAAAATAGTTATCACGCATGGGAAAGTTGATTTGATTGCGGCTCCCTCCACTGCCGAAGAATCGGTTGAGATTACCGGCCCTGTTTTTGAGAAAATATTCTCAGGATTATCGAATCTTGACTATGATTATGTGTTGATCAATACAGGCTCATACCTATCCGACTCAACCATCATGGCTTTGGATAAAGCAGAAACTCTAATCCTGGTCGGTACTCAAGAGATTTCCTCCATACGGGCATTGCACATGTTCTTGAACTTGATCGGTACTCTGCGCATTCATCCCGAAAAACTGCTCTTGGTCATCAACAGGTTTGAGAACAACGCCATCCTGACAAAAGATAGATTGAAGAAACGTTTGGAAATGGATGTCTCCCACATCATTCCTCAAGATTACGGAACGGTATTACTTGCAAACAACCTGGGTGTTCCTTTCGTCACGGACAAAATTAAACTTCCGATATCACAAAGTATTATTGAATTGGCCAATATCATCAAGAAGGGCAATGTCAACAAGTTTCCCAATATAGCCAAAGTGTTTGAAAAAGCCAAGAAAAGCCTCACGATTACCAGGAAGAAGAAATCCTAGTGTGTGATTATATTCTTACAACCAGGAGTCAAATTTCGGAGGTTGCATGAAAAAAAAGGCGAAGCCAAAGGTACGTAAACCCGCCAGGAAAATATCATCGCTAAAAATAGTGGCCGGCTTTCGAGAATGGGTGAAATTACCTGAAATAATAAAAGGCAAAGAAAAACAGGCAGAATCATTATTTCAATCAATTCAAACTGCATTAATTTTGTATCGCTCATATGTAATTACTTGCGATTACTTTGCCACGAATGTTGACAGAAATATTTGGAATTCATTTCATAAACTCCAGAACGATATGAAAGAATTGGTCTCGTTTGGAGCAGATTATTACATCCGTTTCTGCTCCTTAAAAACCCTGCGCTCTTTGGATAAAAAATGGGATGACATTATTCTCAGGCAAAAGGAACTGGATCAAAAAATAGAGAAGGCACCTTCCGCTTTCGACTTTTATAATAAGATGGCCGCTTTCAAGCTAAAACACCTCCGAGAAGAGAAAGCAGATATGGAGGTGTCTCAAAAATTATCAAAAGCATATAAAAACTTGGAAAAAGCGATGGAATATGTTGAAGAGTATGACAATACGAATAGCATTAGTGTTTTCGGAGCATCCATCCTGAGCCTGGAAAAAGCCAGGGAATATTGGGGAGAAAAACTAAAAGAGATTCAAAAACTGGAGAAGAAAAAGGCCGATTTGAGTCTTATCGTCAATGAAATGGAAAACCTGGTAAAAACTGTGTATGACACCCCCATCATGGCGAAATGGGTGAATGACATTGAAAAGCGCTTCAGCCGCCTTACTTATGATCATGCATTACTGGTTGATTCCTATGGAAAATCAATCATCCAGAAGGAATTACTGGAAGAACTTTCGACAGTCCTGTATAGTGCTGTTCCAAAGATGTGGGCCCAAGGGCAGAAAAGCCAGTTAAATCACCATCTATCCGAACTGGAATCCTTTGTGACTATCTATCAGCCCGAGTTGGATAGTGAGATCGCTTTTGCTGAAAGACATATGCAACACAAAGAACATTCCACAGTAGGACAATCGCAACAATTGCCTCGCCTGGTTGAATTGACCAAAGTGTTTATTACAGCGATGGACGTTCGCGACCCGTTGATGAGACAGCATTCACTGAACGTTGCCCACCTAGCTGTCGCGACAAGCCAAGTAATGAATTGGGAGCAGGAAGAAATCCAGTATCTGGAAATCGCCGCCTTGCTGCATGATATTGGGAAAATATGGATACCAGAATCCATTCTCACCAAAAAAGGAAAACTCAGCGCCGATGACATAAAAATGGTGCGGATGCACCCGGTTTATGGGGCGCAAATTTTGCAATCCTCCGAATTATTTAAAGATATTTCTTCCTGGATTTATCACCATCAGGAACTATGGAACGGTACCGGATATCCGGATGGCTTGAAAGAAGAGGATATTCCAATCCAGTCACGCATCATTTCAGTATGTGAATCTTTCGATGCCATGCTGTCTGGAAGCGGAACCAAAACAGCACTCTCCATCGAGCAAGCTCTGGACAGGGTGAAATTCGAAGCAGGCACGTACTTCGACCCCATCATTGTCGAATCTTTTGTCAAAGCTGTTGAAACTCGGGAAATCGATTATCTAAAGAAATATGTGGAGAAATGATGGCTACCCATCTTGGAAAACCTGAGGGGTTAGATTAAGGTTATAGGCGTTACAGCAGGTCTTGGTAATTCCCAGAAGACCTTTTTTGGGGGAAGCAGTTATAATTTTCCTATGTCGAAACGCACCCTGTTATGGATTACGCTTGCCGGAATTGCATTAGGGGCAGGATATTACGCGTATTGGAAAATTCGCCCGACAACAGACCGGTCTTCCCGCGTGATAGAGTGGATACGCCATTCGGAAGAGCATCCCGATTGGGCGGTGCGAGCCGGGACCCGTTGCCTGCCCACCGCCCCGTTCGTGATGCCAACCGACGGCCTGGTCGGCTACCTGTGGGATGACTCGTTCCGCCCCGGCCACCGGCACACCGGCCTGGACATCTTCGGCGGGACTGATGTAGGCCTGACGCCCGTCGTGGCGGCCTACCCCGGCTACCTGACGCGCCTGCCGGAGTGGAAGTCGGCGGTCATCGTGCGCGTGCCGGAAGACCCGCTCCAGCCGGGCCGCCAGATCTGGCTCTACTACACCCACATGGCCGACCCGAATGGTAACTCGTTCATATCGTCCGATTTCCCGGCTGGGACGGACGAGCTATACATCGAAGCCGGGACTTTCCTTGGCTATCAGGGCAACTACACCGGCGACGCTGCCAACCCCTCCGGCGTGCACCTGCATTTCTCGATCGTGCTTTCAGATGAGGAGGACGATTTCTTGAATGAACTGGAGATCAAGAACACCCTTGATCCCTCGCCATATTTTGGCATCCCACTCAACGGCAAGACCGCACCGGATGAAGTGGTAATTTGTGGAAGTAACGAATAGGAAATCGGGTATGAACTCTTTCAAAGGAAAAGTTGTACTGATTACCGGCGCGGGCAAAGGGACCGGACGCGCGGTCGCTGAAATGTTCGCCGCGCGGGGGGCGTCCGTTGCCGTAAATGACATTTCTCCCGTCAACCTCGACGAAACCGTCGCCCGCATCACGGCCGCCGGGGGGCAGGTCAAAGCCTATATCGCCGACATCGCCAAGAAAATGCCCATCCAGGGGCTGCTCAACCAGGTGCTGGACGATTTCGGGCAGATTGACATCCTGGTCAACTGCGCCGAGGTCGAACCGCAGAAAACCGTCCTAGAAATGGACGAGTGGGATTGGGTGCGCACCCTGGACGTAAACCTGACCGGGGCATTCCTGCTCACCCAGTCCGCGGGGCGGATCATGAAAGAAAAAGGCGGCGGGGTTATTGTCCATATCGGCGGACGGGAGAAGGGTCAGGAAAAGCGGGCGGCTTACTTCTCCAGCAAAGCCGGGCTGGAGACACTGGTCAAATCCGCCGCACAAGAATTCGCCGCGTTTGGCGTCAAAGTTTGTCTGTATAGCGGTGAAAGCAGCCGCTTGTTGGAAGAAATCCTTACATTCTGTTCACCAGTGGAGGCAGAAATGGAAGATCCCGAATATCTTTTCTCCGGCTTGAGGAACGCGCCGCGCGAGGTTCAGCGCATCCTGGGAGAAATCCCTGATTTTTACGAGGAAGCGCCGCGCGCAGACGGCAGTTGGAACTCGCACCAGATCCTTGCCCATCTGCGGGATGTCAACAAGGAAGTCTACATCCCGCGGCTGGAGCAGATCGCTGAACAGACCAACCCGCTGTTCCAGGATTTTGACGGTGAGCGTTGGATGAAGGAGCACTACGACCCGGCTGAACCGATGGATAGACTGCTGGCTGAATTCAAACATCAGTGCGAGGAGACCGCCGATTGGTTGGAAAGGCTGCCCGCTGAAGACTGGGAGCGACCGGGGACGCATGTCACCCTAGGAGAGCATTCCTTCCTGTGGTGGGCGGACCGCCTGGTGGCCCACATCGGCGAACACCTGGCGCAGCTTCGGGGGGAGTAGTCCGTGACCGTCCGTCTGCGGGATCTGCTGCTGGGGCTGCGCGGCTTGGAGATGGGGGAGGCCGCGGTGATCGTCCATGCCTCGCTATCGGCCTTCGGGGAAGTAGAAGAGGGGGCAAACGCGGTCGTCAGCGCCCTGGCAGCCGTCTTCCAGACGGTGCTCGTCCCGGCGTTTACCTATAAAACGATGGTCACGCCGCGCGTCGGCCCGCCGGATAATGGCCTGACCTACGGCTCCGGCGCAGACCTGAATCGCATGGCCGAGTTTTTCACCTCCAAGATGCCGGTAGACCCGTTGATGGGCGCCATCCCTGAGACGTTGCGCCGCCACCCGCACGCCCAACGGTCCAGGCATCCTATCCTGTCCTTTGCAGGTCTCAACGCCGGGAATTTCCTGTCCACCCAGACCCTCGCCGACCCACTCGGTCCGCTGGGGGCATTGGAACAGGCAAGCGGATGGGTGCTGCTCGCGGGAGTGAACCACACCGTCAACACCAGCATCCACTACGCCGAGAAACTGGCCGGGCGTAAAACCTTCATTCGTTGGGCGCTGACTCCGAAGGGGGTGGTGGAATGTCCGAATTTCCCCGGTTGTTCGGCGGGGTTCGAGGCGCTTGCCCCGGAACTGGAGCGCTATACCCGCAAGGTGCAAGTCGGGGAGGCATTGGTGCAAGCAATACCGATGAAGATGCTCTTCAAAGTGGTGATCGCCCGTCTCAAGAAAGATCCGCTGGCATTGTTATGCAACCAACCAGATTGCGAACGTTGCATGGAAATCAGAAACGCGGTGAAGAAAGGAGAGGGTCAATGACCGTTAGAACAGGCAGTCTCACCCTGAATACCAGGGGCAATCCCGATATTCATGATATCACCGGTGAGGTGACGCGCCTCGTCGAGCAGTCCGGCCTCCGGTCCGGCACGGCGACGTTGTTCTGCCCCTCATCCACGAGCGGGTTGACAACCGTCGAGTTCGAACCGGGCGCAGTGGCCGACCTGAAGCGTCTGTTCGAGGAACTGGTCCCATCGGGCCGGGACTATGCCCATAATGCCGCCTGGGACGATGGCAACGGTCACTCCCACATGCGCGCTTCCCTGCTGGGACCCTCGCTGACCATCCCTTTTATCGAGAAAACGCTCACGCTGGGCACCTGGCAGCAGATCGTCTACCTGGACTTCGACATCCGCCCGCGCCGTCGCGAACTGGTGGTGCAAATGGTGGGGGAATAGCATGACGGAACAGCGCATTGCCCTCGTCACCGGTGCAAACCGGGGCATCGGGTTCGAGGTCTGCCGTCAGTTGGGGCGGCGGGGATACCGCGTCCTGCTGACAAGCCGCGACCCGAAGAAGGGTCAGGCCGCGACCCGTATCCTGTCCGCCGAGGCCCTGGCAGTGGATTTCTTTCCCCTTGACATTACGGCAGAAGAGTCAGTCGCGGCGGCGGAGCAGTTCGTCCGGAAATGTTATGGCCGCCTGGATGTGCTTATCAACAACGCTGGCATCTATCTCAAGGATGACCGAAGCATCAGCACGCTCTCGATAGACATCCTGCGCCAGACACTGGAGACGAACACATTCGGGGCGCTGCGCACCTGCCAGGCGTTCCTCCCGCTGATGAAAAAACACCATTATGGGCGCATCGTCAATGTCTCTTCTACGATGGGACAGCACGCCCGGATGCGCAACATATCGGCGGCGTACCGGCTCTCAAAGGATGCCCTGAACGCCCTGACCCAGATGCTGGCCAATTCCATCCAGACGAATGATATCCTGGTCAATGCCTGTTGCCCCGGCTGGGTGCGAACGGAAATGGGCGGCAAGTCAGCGCCGCGCACAGTGGAGCAGGGCGCGGACACCATCGTCTGGCTGGCAACGCTGCCGAGTGGGGGACCAACGGGCAGGTTCTTCCAGGATCGCAAAGAGATTAACTGGTAAGAGGATCAGGGTCGGATTTCCGGGGCGGCGTCCCACCCTCCGCCGCCCGTTTTGCTTTATTTGATCACGCCCAACTTTTTCCCCACTTTCGCAAATGCCTCCAGGCCTTTATCCAGGTCATCTTTCGCGTGCGCGGCGGAAATCATCACCCGGATGCGCGCCTTGCCCTGCGGCACGGTGGGATAGCCAAGCGCCATCGCGAAAACGCCCGCCTCGAACATGTCGCGGCTGAACTGCTGCGCCAGCGGCGCTTCGCCAAGCATGACCGGGGTGATGGGCGTGGTGCTGACGCCAGTATCGAAGCCGAGTTTCTTCATCTCGGTCTTGAAATACTTGGCATTGTCCCACAGGCGGTCCACCAGTTCGGTCGAGGACTCAAGCAGGTCAATCGCCGCGAGACAGGCTGCGGCATCCGGAGGCGTGACGGCGGAGGAGAACAGGAACGGGCGGCCGCGCAGGCGCAGCCATTCGATGATAGTCGCGTTCCCGGCCACAACCCCGCCGACCACGCCGAACGCCTTCGACATCGTCCCGATCTCCACATCCACTTTACCGTGCAGGTGAAAATGGTCCACGATGCCGCGCCCGCCCTTGCCGAGCACACCCTCGCCGTGGGCATCGTCCACCATCAGACGGATATCGTACTTCTTCGCCACTTCATAAATCTTATCGAGCGGGGCCACGTCGCCATCCATGCTGAAGACGCCGTCGGTGATGATGATGGCGCGCCGGAACTGCCCCTGGTTTTCCTTGATGACCGCCTCCAGCGAGGCCACGTCGCAGTGCTCGTAAGGAATGATCTTCCCGCCGGAGAGACGGCAGCCGTCAATGATGCTGGCGTGGTTCAGCCGGTCCGAAAAGATGACATCTTCCTTGCCGACCAGCACCGGGATGGTGGCCGTGTTGGCCTGGAACCCGGACTGGAAAGTGATGGCCGCTTCGACGCCCTTGAATGCCGCCAGGCGTTTTTCCAACTCAAGGTGCAGGGTGGTCGTTCCGGCAATGGTACGCACCGCCCCGGGGCCGACGCCCATTTCGTCCACGGCTTTCTTGGCGGCAGCCACCAGTTTCGGGTGGTTGGCCAGGCCGAGGTAGTTGTTCGAGCAGAAGTTGAGCGCCTTCTTGCCGTCCACGATCAGCCAGGCGCCTTGCGGCGAGCCGATGGTGCGGATGCGGTTGTACAATCCCTGTGATTTCAGGGTTTCGATTTCCTGAGTGATCCAATCAGTTTTAGACATGGGAGACTCCGTGAGTAGAGAATGTGGAGAGGTTACGTTATTGATTATAGCCATTAACAAAAACGCGGTTGTCATTTTTTATGGGTGACAACCGCTACTTTCATTCCTTGAACTCACCATTTTCCAAAACTATTTTCTCATCAAGCCAGACAGTGGGCTTCAGGATGACAAAATCCTGATGCAAATTGGACTTGTTCCTCCCACCAAAGCGGTCGTTCATCCCAATCGCGACGTGGACACTGCCGCCGATTTTCTCATCCTGCGCAACACAGCCGATTGGCTCCGTTACGCCAGGATTAGTGGCGATGGCGAACTCGGCGATCTTATCTTTATCTCCGGTGGAAACTGCCAGCACTTCCCGGAAGGACTCGGCGTCGACAGGGTCGGGCGATTCTACGTTGACGACTTTTCCGCCCAAAAAAGTCAGCCGCAGGTTTTCCACACATTTGCCGCGGAAGAAAGCCTTTTCGATCACCGCTACGCCTTCGGCGGAATCTTCGAGAGGCGCAATATACGCTTCGCCGTGCGGGATGCTATCGGTGTCGGTCAACGCCTTTCGTCCTTCCACCCGCAGACGCAGGTCCGTGCCCGCCGGGCAGGTGACGTGTACGCTGCTTGTACTATCGAGCAAACCCGCTAACCATTCCTGGCGGCTATCCACTACAGAATAGTCCACATCAATTGCATGCATAACCCGCCGCTGCAACTCGTCCACCGGCAGATGGACGGCCCTGGCCAGCGCGGGAGTCGGGTTGATGACCATCAGCCGCCGGATACCCTTGCGGGCAGCCTCCTCGATCAGGGCAATCCACTCGGTCCCCATTGCCCGGCGCCGGTCAATCGGCACGTCAGGGATATGACCGCCGTGGTCGCGCAGTTCGATGATGGCGTTGATGTCGTCCAGCCAGCGCATTTCGTGCTGTGGGATGAGCGGGAGATACTCCGCCGGGAGGTCCATCCCGATGCGGTGCAGGAGCGGCTCGCTGTTCAGGCGCAGGGTCCAGAACGCGCCGCGCTCCCGGATGTGAAATGCCAACGCCTCGATAAAATCCATCGAGACGACGTTCGCCCAGATCCAGATGACCTGTCCCGGCGCAACGCCGAGCACCTCCACCGTCTTCCGGGCCAAAACTTCCACGTCCACACCATCGCTATTCTTCATGGATCTCATCTGCCAACAAGCCCAATTCTGCCAGGGCCGCCAGCACCTTGGACTGCGCCCCCGGTTTGACGACCACTGTCACCGGGCCGAGGCTCTCGCCCAAAAAACGACCCGCCTTCGATTTACGCAATTCCTCCAGGACCTCTGGCCGGCTGACCCTTAGAACGACTTGTGTCTCCACCCGCGCCTCCGTCCCGTTCCGTTCCCAACGCTTCAGCGATTTCACGAACACGGGCGGGATTTCCGCCGCGGCATTCTTCGCCAACAGACTCAGCAACTGATTAACTTTCAGCCCTTGCGCCCCGGCCCGATTCAACGACGTTGTGGTGACCAAGTAATGGTACTCGTCCGGTTTGGCCTCCCCCTTCGGGGACTTCGCGATACGCCGCTGATGGTCAGCGGCTACTCGACCACCTTCTTCCCATTCGCAGAAGCGGGAAATAAGATAACGGGCAACGCGTGGAACGAGCCTCGGCACGGTGATCCGTCCGTTGGAAGCGACTGTTAGTTTCGCACTCTCGTTACTTGTTATTCGCTTCTCTTTTATCCGGAATGCAGTTACAATCCCGCCTTCTTCCGCCGAGGCCACGTCCACATTCCCCTGCCAGAACAATGGACCGGTGATGAGGTAACTCCCCAGCCAGAACAATGGACCGGTGATGAGGTAACGGATCAACGCGCCGTCCACTTCGTCCCAACTGGAAAAGCCGCGCAGATATACCCCATCGGCGACGCGCTTGATGAACCACGAGTCGTAATCCCCCGCGGGCCGTTGGAAATCGGGGGATTTTTCCTTCACTGCCCGGATAAATGCTGGCAGGCTCCACCATTTCCCCTCCGGCACGGCCTCCAGTAATCCAAGCAAGTAGTGGCGAGTGGCGAACGGAGCATTTTTCCACTCGCCTTCGCAGGCCAATCCCGGTATCAGACGTAATTCATTGAAAGTTTCACTGCTCCGCCAGGCATCTGCCAGCATGGACAGGGCCTGCGGACGCGATATCTCGAGAAATGATCTAACCCGTTCGGCATGTGGCTCATTCCCTGCCAGGATGCCCGCGGCGCGTAACAACCCGCTGACTACATCCACGGGCACACCTGTCTCTGGCGGGACGAGGTTCATGCGCAAGGCCGCAAGTAGGGTGGTGGCATCGTCGAGTAGTCGGTCGCTTGCCGGGAGGGAGTGCTCGCGTTCCTTCGGCGTAGCCAGATGGCCTAGAGGCACTTTTTTCACCAAAGAGAGCACGGGGTCCACAGAGCCTTTTCCGCTTTTTTCTCCGGTTTCCCTGTGTTCTCCGTGGTGAATTATGAGGAGCAGATCATCGGGGAGGTAGGCAAATTCCTGCAGTCCGTTCGGGGTATCGAAAAAAGCCCTTGCAACCAGGGCTCGATAGAAAAGCACCTCAGCAGCCGAGCTTGGATTTAGGTACACCTGTTCCCGGTCGCGGCGGCCAGGTCCGGCATCGCGTATCTTCCCGAACTGGCGGGTGAATGCCGCCCACGGCATTTTGCCGCCCATCCCGGCCAGCGCATCGAGCGCGGAACGCGCCTCAGCCGGGAGCGAGTCCACGATCTCGCCGACCAGTTCCGGGTCCAGCAACACACCGGCTAATTGCCTGGCAGCCGCCTCGGTCTCTGGGGCAGTCAGTTCCACGCCCCAGAGAGAGGCAATGATGCGCAGGTATCCAATGTCATGTTTATGCAGAGATTGAAGGAGGTCAGGCATGGCCGTTTTGCGCCACCTGGAAACTGCCGCCGCCGCTTCGCTTGGCGCGGTAGAGCGCCTCATCGGCGGCGCGTATCAGCCCCGGGGCCGTATGTGCATGGCGTGGGTAAAGCGCGATCCCGCCGGAAATGCCCATTTTTGTAGTTTTCCCCTCCGGCAACTGGAGCACCAGGTTTGCCAAGTTGTCATTGACCTTCTCGACCACCACCTTGGCCTGGTTGAGGTCGGTTTCGGAAAGGACGAGGGTCAATTCGTCGCCGCCGTAACGGGCAAGAAAATCGCTGGCGCGCAGGGTCTCACGGAGCGACCGGGCAACCTGTCGTAAAACATCATCCCCCACATCGTGGCCATATGTGTCGTTGATTTGCTTGAAACCGTCCAGGTCCATCATGATCACGCAAAAGAAGCGCCTGGAACGCGCAGACCGTTTGATCTCGTCGTCGAGGCGTTCGTCCAGTGCGCGGCGGTTGGGGAGACCGGTGAGCACGTCGCTGCGCGCCTGGTGGCTGACTGCTTGGTGCAGACGGGCATTGATGATGGCGATGGCAGCCTGGTCGGCCAGCAGGGTCAGCAGGCGGATCTCGGACAGGGTGAATTCACCCGTGCGGGTGCGCGCCAGGTTCATGACCCCGATCACCCGGTCGCCCATTTTGAGCGGAATGCTGATAATCGAACCCGACCAACCAGCCGGTGCATCCTTATACAACGGGTGCTTTTGCATATCTTCGATGACGAGCATCTCGCCGGTACGGGCGATGTGGTAGGTCAGGCCTTCCGCACGAGGTTCGGCGTACAGTTTGTTCTTCTTGCCATCGGCCTGGAGGGAGGCGCCAAAAACGATTTTCTGGTTTTGGTACAGGAAGATATGCGCATCATCGGCATCTTTGACCAGCCGCATGGCCTCGCGCACCACCCCATCCAATACCGCCTGGAGTTCGAGGCTGGACGTAAGGTTAAAAGTAATGCGTTTGAGCGCATCCAATTCGGCAACCTGTTGTTGGATGAGGGTCAGCAGGCCGCCGTTGTCGGCAAACGCGTCTACCAGGCGCGTTATGATGTGTTCATCGTACGTGGATTCGGTTGTTATTGTTGTCATCAGGGCGCTCAACAAACCAAGCAGGCTTTCGCTCGTTTCACGAGGAATGCCTTTTTTCTCCAGTCGCTGCCGGACAGCACTTAGAAAGCCAGAGAGCGATTTCAACCTGTGCCTCCGATTGTACGTAAATGTATCACATGGATGCTTACGACTCAATCATACCTATTTCTCAGTGGATAGAAAAGAGGCAAATGTCAAAATCTTGTGTATGATTCGTCTTATCCTCGAACAAATTCCTTTCCCGAAGGCTGTATAATTGCCTGCGGGAGACTACCGTATGACACACATCAAACCTGTTCCGCCTGCACGCGCCACCCCCCTGACCCCGCGCAAGCGCGCCATTCTCGTTGGCGCTTCGAGCGGGATTGGCGCCGCCCTGGCAAAGCAACTGGCCTCCGATGGCTGGACCCTGGCCCTGCTCGCCCGCCGCGCGGACCGGTTGGCTGCTCTCTGCGAAGAGATCAACGCTTCCGCCGGAGAGGTGCGCGCCGTATCATACGTCCATGACGTAACCGATACTGCTTCGGTTCCTGGCTTGTTGCAGCAGATCCTGGCAGATCTGGGCGGGCTGGACTTGATAATCTATAACTCCGGGATCGCCCTGCCGACCGGGTTCAAACACTACAATTTCGAAACAGACCGGAAGATGACCGAGGTGAATTACATCGGCGCGCTGGCCTGGCTGGACCCAGCAGCAACAGTGTTCCAGAGTCTTGGCGCCGGTCATATCGTAGGCATCTCCTCCGTGGCCGGAGATCGGGGGCGCGTCAAGAACCCGGCCTATAACGCCTCCAAGGCCGCCCTCACCTGCTACCTGGAAGCCCTCCGCAACCGGCTGTCGCGGCGCGGCGTGCACGTGCTGACGGTCAAGCCGGGATACGTCGCCACCGAACTGACACAGGGACAGAAAGGCATGTTCCTGGTCATTTCCCCCGAAAAAGCCGCCGCCGATATTTCAAAAGCCATTCGCCGCCGGAAGCAGCAAATTTACACACCCTGGTTCTGGGGCTGGATCATGCTCATTGTACGCAATATTCCATCGGTACTCTTCCGCAGGATGTCCTTCTGATGAAAACCACATCTCTCGGCCCATTAATCCTGCTCGAAAACTTTGGACATTCTCTGAAGGCTCCGTCTTACCTTTCCAGGCCGAAATCAGCGGATGACATCTCAGCCGCCTTCAAATTTGCCAAAGCAGAGGGGTTGACTGTGGTCCTGCGCGGCGCGGGGCGCAGTTACAACGATGCTGCCCTGAACGGCGGGGGCATTGCACTCGACCTCCAGCGGATGAACCACATCCTGGAATGGAACCCGGCCTCAGGGTCCATCACCGCCGAACCGGGTGTGACCCTGTGCCAGTTGTGGCAGACCGTCCTGCCTGACGGCTGGTGGCCGCCGGTCGTCTCCGGGACGATGACCACCACCCTGGGCGGCTGTCTCGGGGCGAATATCCACGGTAAGAACAACTTCCGTATGGGAACCATAGGTGAGCACGTAATGGAGTTCACTGCCCTCCTGCCCGCCGGCGCGGAGATCACCTGCTCCCCGAAGAAGAACGGCGACCTTTTCCGGGCTATGATTGGCGGCCTGGGAATGCTGGGCGTCTTCACGTCCATCACACTTCAGATGAAACGGGTGTATTCCGGGCTGCTGAACGTCCGCGCCTGGAATGTTCCTGACCTGGAAACTCATTTGCATGAGATTGCCGAATCTGCCCCGCGGCATAACTACATTGTCGGCTGGCTGGATGCCACGGCGCGCGGCAAAGGCCTGGGCCGCGGCCAATTACATGCCGCCGATTACCTGGCTGAAGGCGACGACCCGGACGCCGCCCGCACCCTGCGCGTGGACTACCAGACCCTGCCGGATAAGTTTTTTGGCCTGGTGCCAAAATCGCTCCTGCACTACTTCATGGCGCCCTTTATGAATAACCTTGGGACCCAGGGCGTCAACACTGCCAAGTACATCCTGGGCGGGCGCGCCAAGACCTACCGCCAGTCGCACGCCGCTTTCCACTTTTTACTGGACTACGTACCTGGCTGGGAACTGGCATACGGGCAACTCCTCCAATACCAGTCATTCCTCCCCAAAGAAACTGCCCTCGAAGCCTGGACCGAGATGCTGTCTCTTTCCCACCGGCGTTCCCTCCCCTCGTACCTGGGCGTAACCAAACGCCACCGCCCGGACGGCTTCCTGCTCTCCCACGCCGTGGACGGTTTATCGCTGGCGCTGGATTTCAAAGTAATTGCATCCAACCGCGCCCGATTGGCGCAAATGCTCCAGGACTTCGACCGCATCGTGCTGGAAGCCGGAGGCCGTTTCTACTTCGCCAAGAACAGCGAAACAAGCGCCGAAACCACCCGCCGCTTCCTGGGCGAGGAGACAATCGCCAGATTCCGCCTCCTGAAGAAACGCTGCGACCCGAATCACTTGCTGGAATCGGATTTGTATCGCAGGATATTCAGCAATTAGGTGTAACGGGCGATTTGACTTTTTTCGTCAAACTCTGTACACTTAGGACAGATTCTAATCAGGATTTATCCCAGGAGGAACCATGTCTCAATTTCAATTCGTCATGCGCTCCGGGCCGCACCCCGGCAAGGTCTACCCGATAGACGGCGCCGAACTTACCATCGGGCGCGACAGCAGCAACGCCGTCGCCATCAACGACGCCGAAGTTTCACGCAAGCATGCAAAAATGGAACTCCGCGGCTCATCCTACGTCATTCAGGACCTTGGCTCGACCAATGGCACCTTCGTCAACGGGAATCGTACCTCGGGTATGCAGGTACTGAATCCCAACGACATCGTCTCCTTTGGCGAGAACATTGTCCTGATGTACGAGGCCATCTCGGACCCGAATGCCACGATGATCTCTTCGGCCAAAGCCCCCAAGACCGCAGCCGCCGCCCAGAGACCGGCCCGGGCTCCGGCTCCCGCCCCTGCCCCGGCCTACTCCGGCCAAGTGCCTGCGGGACCCGCACCGGTGGCCGCCGCGCCGGCCAAGAAATCCGGCTCCGGCAAGCTCGTACTCATCATTATCGCCGTGGTGGTGGTATGTATCATCCTCGGCTGCGTCGCTCTCCTGCTGTGGATAGACGCAGACAAGACCGGGGCGCGCTGGTGCCAGTACCTGCCCTTCGTGGCGCAATGGCTTGGCGCTGTCTGCCAGTAAGAATCTAATTCCCCAAAAGAATTACAGGTCACGCCTGCCCGCGCTGTTTTAGATGCGCCGGCAAAGCGTGACCTGTATGTGTTTAAGGCCCAAGAACATCCAGGACCCGGTTTGTCCAGTCCAGGCTGCGCGCGGCTGCCTCGTAATCGCCGCCGAAAAGTTCATCGTGGACTCGCACCAGCATCTTCTCGACCAGCCAGTTCTGCCAGCCGCGCGGGCGGCGGGTGAAGTCGGCCACGATGCCCTGGTCGCGCATCGCCTGCCCGCCGGGCAGCCAGGCAGTCAGGAAATAGGCCGAGGGGTCGAGCAGGGATTGGTATCGGCGGAGAGCGTCAAAGTAAGCCACCGTCAGTTCGAGGTCGGTGCGGATGTCGTCGGTGACTGACAGGGAGGACAGGTAATTTTTGAAAGCAGTTTCCAGGTCCGCAAGGGAGAGGCCGAACTGGTCACGCAGGGCTTCGTCGAGGATGCCCGAGTCGGTAGTCCCATCGGGATAGGGGATTGTCCGGTAGAACTCGATGAACGCGCCCGGTCCATAAGTCTCGTAGAGATATTGCACCAGCGCGGCGGCTTCCAGGTAGCCGACATCGTGCTGCTGGTTATAAAAATCATCGGCCAGGGTTTTCAGCGGGATGTACCAACCTGGGTCGAGCAGGGCAGCGGCGCGCGGCCCGATCGGCTCCGGCTTGAAGTGTCCGCCGCTCAAGTAGACTGCCAACCCCTCCTGCAACATGGACGGCATGTATTCTCCGCCAATCCAGTCATCTCAGTAGTGGACGAACTCGTGATGCAAAACCATGTCCATCCCGTTGCCCACGTAGTTGCCGTCCAGGTAAGAAATGTAGACGCCATCCCAGGCAAATCCGCCATGCCCGATGACGCGTGGCATGAAGATGATGGGGATGCGCTCTTGCAACTCCGCGCCCATCTGGGCTGCAACCGCCTCGGATTCTTCATCGGCCAGGGTAGACAGAGTTTCAATATCACGCGCCGCGTCAGTATTTGTGATGTAGTAAATGATGCAGCATTCGGTGGTTGTGGAAGTCCAGGAGGCCTCCGGCTCCGGCGGCGGGACCCGGCTGGCAGGGCGCAGGGAAAGCTCCTCCACCCAGGAGTAACCGCTCCCCAGTGTGAATGTAATGGAATAGACCCCCGGTTCCAACCCGCTCGTATCCCAGACCCACCAAAAGGTGGCCTGGTCGCGTTGCCCGATGCCGAAGGGGGCAAAGGAGGCCGAGCCGAGCGTTTGTTCATCGAAATTAACTTCGACAACTTCGCCGGATTCTCCCTGCGGTGCGAAGACCTCGAAACTGACCCGGTCGCCGACATACAGCGGTCCATCGGGATGGATGATAACATCGTAACCAGACTCCAGCGCGGCCGGGGTGCAGGCAGCAACCAAGAGAAAAACAGTGAGCAAAGGGATTGTGCGTCGCATCGGGAAATTGTATCAAACCAAGGCGGCTTTCATCTTTTCAAGCGCCTCTTCCAGCGTTTTGCGCGGACAGCCAAAATTCAGCCGCACGAACCCCTCCCCGCCAGGGCCAAACTCCGCGCCATCGTTCAGGGCAACCTTGGCTTTGTGCAGGAAAAACTTATGAGGTGAACCTTCGATCCTGCCAGACCTGACCAACTCCCTGCAATCCAGCCAGGCCAGGTACGTAGCATCCTGGACCGTAATCCTGATCCCCGGAAACTCGCGTTGTATCTCGCTGACGAGGAAATCGCGATTGGCCGTCAGGTATTTCCGCAGGGCCACCAGCCAGTCATCGCATTCGCCAGAATAAGCCGGCTGCGCGGCAACCAGACCCAGGTTGTTGACGTGCATTGCCATCTGCTCCACCGTCTGCTTGAACTTTTCGCGCAGCTTAGGGTTGGGAATGACCGCGAACCCGCAAAACAGCCCGGGGATGTTGAAGGTCTTGCTTGGAGCAATAAGGGTGATCGTTCGGGCAGCAATTTCCGGGTCCAGGGCAGCCAGCGGAAGGTGCTTCGTCTCTCCCAACAGGAGTTCCGAATGGATTTCGTCTGAACAGATGGTCGTATTATTCTGCGCACAGGTACTGGCTATACGAAGTAATTCGCTGCGCGAGAAGACTTGGCCGGTGGGATTGTGGGGATTGCACAGCAAGAACATCCCGGTATGCACCCCGTCAGCCTTGAAGGCTGCTTCCAGTGCATCCCAGTCAATCTCATAGCCGAGGAGATTCCCCTGTTCCACGCATTTCAATTCCGCCATCTGACGAGTCAGGCCATTATTCGCGTGGACGGCCAGGAAAGGCGGGTAGACCGGCGGCTGGACGAGAATGCCTTCCCCTGCCGCACACACCGTCCGCGCCGCGGCGTTGAACCCGGCGATGACTCCCGGCGTGGCGACCACAGCCGCCGGCAAGACCTGCCAGCCATAGAGTTTGTCCATGCGGGCAGCAACGGTTTCGCGAAGCGCTTTTGTGGGAAGTTCATAACCGAAAATGCCGTGTTCCACCGCCTGGCGCAGGACGGCCCGGATGGGTTCGGGCGCGGGGAAATCCATGTCGGCGATCCAGAGCGGGAGTATGTCTGGTCCGTATAGTTTCCACTTGGTACTGTTCGTGGCGCGGCGGTCGAGGACTTGGGCAAAGTTGAAAGGCATTTCTTCTCCAAACAAGAGGGGCGCAGCGGCGCTGCGCCCCTGCGGGCTAATCTTCCGGGCCTTCGCTGACAATATACAGCGGCCGGCCCTTGGTCTCGTCATAGACGCGGCCCAGGTATTCGCCCAGCACGCCGAGTGAAATCAATTGCACTCCTCCGAGGAAAAGCACCGCGATCAAGGCGGAGGCTTGTCCCTCGAAGAACTGCGACCCCATCAGGCGCATGACGATAACCACCGGGATGGCGATGGCCGCCAGCCCGGCCGAGGCAAAGCCAAAATAGGTTGCCAGTTGCAGGGGAAAATACGAAAAGCTGGTGACAGCGTTCAACGCCAGCTTGAGCATTTTCTTGAATGGGTACTTGGTCATCCCGGCGTGACGGGCAGCGCGTTTATAGGGCACGCCGATTTGCTTGAATCCCACCCAGGCCGACATGCCGCGCGGGAATCGGTGTCGTTCGTGCATCGTCTTCAACACATCTACAACTTTACGATCCATCAGGCGGAAGTCGCCGGTATCCATCGGGATTTTCACGTCGGTGATGCGGTAGATGATGCGGTAGAACAGCGCGGCGGTAAGTTTTTTGAACCGGGTTTCGCCCTCGCGCTCGGCGCGCACGGCGTAGACCACCTGGTATCCTTCCTTCCACTTGGCGATCAAATCAGGGATAACTTCGGGCGGGTCCTGCAAGTCGGCGTCAAT
>JACQYE010000183.1 GCA_016208355.1 Chloroflexota bacterium
AGAAGGTCGGCGCGGACGGCCGCGTCATCGGCGTGGATATGACCCCGGAAATGCTCGCACTTGCCCGCTCGGCCGCCTCCCGGCTGGGCCATGCCAATGTCGAGTTCCGCCAGGGCTACCTCGAAAGCCTGCCGGTCGAAGGTGACAGCGTGGACGTTGTCATCTCTAACTGCGTCATCAACTTATCCCCCGACAAGCCGCAGGTCTTTCGCGAAGTTTTCCGGGTCCTAAAACCGGGCGGACGCGTGGCCGTCTCGGATATTGTGACAAATGGTCCTTTGCCCGAAGAGGTTCAGAAGAATATGGATGCCTGGGGCGCATGCGTGGCTGGCGCGTTGGACGTGAGCGAGTACACCACCGGCCTGACAGATGCCGGGTTCACCGATGTCCAAGTCCAGCCGAAAGGCGATGCCAGCGATCTCATCGAGGCCGCTGCGTTGAGAGGAAAGGTCTTCTCGGCGACGATCACCGCCCGAAAACCGGCTTGATATAAGGAGGCTCAACAGGCCGTGCTGGTGCGCCCGCTGGCCTGCATGGAATGCGGCGCCTGCCAACTCAACTGCATCACCGGGGCGATCAAAGTGGAGAGCGGCGTGGGCTGCGCGGCGGCCATGCTCCGGTCGGCGCTACTCTGGCTGAAAGAACCTGAGTGCAGTTGTTCATAACATAAATCGGGCGGATACTCTCCGCCCGATCTTTTTTTACTTCCCGCAATCAGCCAAAATTATCTGCTTCTCTGGTTGCCCCGGCCCTCCAGCAGGCAGACCGGGGATATCAGCCGGGACGCAGTTCTGCTTGAGCCAGGCCAGGATTTCCGGGCGCTGCTCCAGGCCCTGGTTGAGCACAAAACGTAATTCACCCGCCGCCACCATCTCTGCGAGCCCGTCGGCGTCCACAACCTGGTCCATCCCGCCGAAGCCGCCGAAGGTGAGGACCGGGCGTCCGGTGGCGAGGATGAACGGGGCGGCCTGGTTGGCGGTGACAGTTGCCAGCAGGTAGCCGTCCGGGTTGGCGTTTTCCAGTAGATAGGTCAGCAGTTTTTCGTTGATCTGGCCGCCGTTTTTCTGCCCCAGGCTGTCCTCCTGCGCCGGGCCGGAGTAGGGCAGACCGGCATTGGGCGTGGAATTGAACGTGGTCAGCGCGGACCAGAGGCCGGGCGCGAGCAGGACGGCAATGAGGACGAGGGAAAGCCCAGCCGCTGCCAGCCGGACCTGCGGCCTGCTGACTGCCGCAAGGAGCAATCCAATGCCAAGCGATACCGCCGCGCCCCCCACTGCCCACGACGCGGCGGAAGTCTTCCCGGTCAGGGTGACGGCCTGGAAGATGATGGTACCCGCGGCGAGCAGGGTGAGCAGGCCGAGGGCCAGCCACTTGCGTTTCTGGAGCAGTTGCCAGAAGGCCCAGCCGGTGATGGCGAAGAGCGCCGCCAGCGGCGCGGCCATCATGATCATGTAGTAGGCGTGCATGATGCCGGTGCTGTAGGTGAAATAGATGGCTTCGGGGAGCAGCCAGCCAGCCCACAAGATCAAGGCGGCGTGCTGGTCGGTCGGCGGGCGCTTAAAACCCAGCACCGCGACGATGACAATCAATCCTCCCAACACAAAGGGCAGGATCCAGCCGATTTCACCCACCAGCGGGAAGGTGAACAGGCGTACCGTGCCGGGCGTACCAACGTCCATCACGCCGTCACTGCCGCTCTGACCGGGTTGGTCCGGCTGCTGCCCGCCAGGGTAGGCTGGCGGAACCTGCCCGACAGGAGGCTGCTGTCCTCCGCCGGGGAGGGGCGGCAGGGGGTATCCTCCGACGGGGGGCTGTTGTCCGGCCGGGAGTTGACCTGGCGGCGTAACCCCCTGCGGCAGGTAAGGCAGGTTCTGCCCGCCCGGCGGACGCGGGTTGTCGTAACGGATGCGGTTCAGCCCCCCGCCGATGAGCCGCGAAATGCCGTTGTGACCAAAAACGAGTTCCATCACCGTGTTGTCTTCACTCCCGCCCACGTAAGGACGGTCCTCCGGCGGCGTCAGGTCCACAGCGACAGCCCAGGAGAAGGAGACGACCAGCAGGAGCACCGTCGCGGCGGCCAGGTGCAGGAATTTTTGCCACCACTTGTATTTGGCGGCGAAGAAGTACAGGGCGTAGAGTCCCGGCAGCGGCAGGATGGCTTGCAGCATCTTGATGTTGAACCCCAGCCCAACGAAAAACACGCCCAGGAACAGCCAGCCGACCTTGCGTGTGTAGACTGACTGAAGGAACGCCCAGGCCGCCAGCAATAACACAAAGACGAGCAGGCCGTCAATCGTGTTATTGCGTTCGGCAGAGATTGCCACCGGCGTCAGCGCCAGCGCCAGGGCCGCGGCGAGGCCGGCCCAGGGTCCGAACGGGCGG
Organism: Chloroflexota bacterium; assembly: GCA_016208355.1. Taxonomy (GTDB): domain Bacteria; phylum Chloroflexota; class Anaerolineae; order Anaerolineales; family Villigracilaceae; genus UBA877. The sequence continues at coordinate 2,383 of JACQYE010000183.1, forward strand.
CGGATGAGTTTATAGATGAAGAAGATGGACAGCACCCCGGCCACCGCGTTCGGCAGGGCCAGGGCAAAACCATTCACCCCCAGGAAGTAAGCCGAAAGACACTGCACCCAGAAACCGAGCGGCGGCTTGTCCACGCTGACGGAACCGCCGGGTTCGAAGGCGACGAAGAAGAAATTATGCCAGGATTGCAGCATGGACTTGACCGCCGCGGCGTAGTACTGGTTGCCCACGCCAGCCTCGCCCAGCTGGTAGAAGCGCAGGAATGCGCCCAGGGCGAGAATAAGAACGAAAAGGAGAGGAATGATGATCCTCTGGCGTTGAAGGGTACGGGAGGGTAACGTTTCTGTTGTCATGGCACCTCTTGGAGACAAAATTTTTGTCCTTTCTCCAAGCATATCTTCCGGAAGTTACCAGATTGTAAACTGGATTTTACATCCGTGTAAAACCTGGTGAGAATTCGATTAGAAAATCGAACGGAAAGGGGGACCTTTCTTGACACCGGGAGAGGATGGGGGTATAAACATACCGACTGGTCGGTATGTTTATTGACCTAACCTTCCCTCACCCCAGCCCTCTCCCTATGGGAGAGGGAGAAAAAAGTGAACAATGCCCCAACAACGCAGTGAAGAGACGCGTGCCAATATCCTGGATGCCGCCGTACGGCGCTTTGCCATTGCCGGTTACGATGCCGCCAGCGTGGACGATATCTGCTCTGAAGCAGGCGTGAGCAAAGGGGCTTTTTACCACCACTTCCCCACCAAGCAGGCCGTGTTCCTGGCGCTGCTGGACGGCTGGCTGAAGACAGTGGATGCCGGTCTGGAAGGGATGCGTCAACCGACCGTGCCGGAGACCTTCGTCCATATGACGCAACTGCTCCCGGCCATCTTTGCCGTTGCCGATGACCGCCTGCCCATGTTCCTGGAGTTCTGGACCCAGGCCAGCCGCGACGAGACCGTCTGGGCGGCGACGATTGCCCCGTACCGCCACTACCGCGAGCATTTCGCGGACCTCATCCGGGATGGGATTGCCGAAGGTTCGCTCAAGGAAGTGGACCCCGAGGCTGCCGCGCAGGTTGTCCTTTCGCTGGCAGTGGGGTTATTCTTACAGGGTGTGCTCGATCCAAAAGGCGCCGACTGGCAGAAGATTGGTGAGCAGAGCATGCAAATTATCATGAATGGTCTGGCAAAATAACCTCACCCCCGTCCCCTCTCTTTTTAGGAGAGGGGAGAAAGAGTATAGAATGATTCTCGTTACCGGAGCCACCGGCCACATTGGCAACGTACTGGTTCGCAAATTGCTGGAACAGGGCAAGAAAGTCCGCGCCCTGATCTGGAGAGGGGAAGATGCCTCGTCCATCCGGGATGTGGATGTCGAGAAAGTGGAAGGCGACGTGCTCGACCCCGCTTCGCTCGAACCGGCGCTGGAGGGTGTGGATATCGTCTACCACCTGGCCGGCGTCATTTCGATCATGCCCGTGCGCAGCCCCCTGGTCTGGAAAGTGAACGTGGAAGGGACGCGCAACGTCCTGGAAGCCGCCCGTCGCGCCAATATCAGGCGTCTCGTTTATACCAGTTCCATCCATGCCATCAAACGCGCGCCGCACGGGACGGAGATGGACGAGTCGCTCGGGTTCGACCCGAACAATCCCTACGGCGAGTACGACCGCTCGAAAGCCGCGGCCAGTCTCGAGGTCCAGAAAGCGGCGCAGGCGGACCTGGACGCGGTCATCGTCTGCCCGACGGGGGTCATCGGCCCATACGATTTCCGCGGCTCGGAGATGGGCGAGGTCATCCGCGGCGCGGCCGAGGCGAAGCCGATGTTCTACGTCGAGGGCGCGTACGATTTCGTGGACGTGCGCGACGTGGCCGACGGTCTCATCGCGGCCGCCGAACACGGACGCCGGGGCGAGAGTTACATCCTGGGCGGGAACAAGATCTCGGTGCGCTACATGCTCGCGACGGTGCGCGAGGTGACCGGTAAGGCCTTCGCCAGCATCAAGATCCCGTTCTCCCTGGCCAAGTTTGCGGCCAGGTTCACGCCCTGGTATTACCAAAAGACGAAAGCCAAGCCGCGCTTCACGCCCTACTCGCTGGAAGTCCTGCAAAGCAATGCCGACATCAGCCACGCCAAGGCGATGAAAGAATTGGGCTACAAACCGCGCCCGGTCATCGAGACGATTGCCGATACTGTGCGCTGGTTCTTCGAGAACCGGCAGGCGCGGGCGAGGATATAACCACAGATACCCTTCGGGTACGATGTAAACACAGATGAACACTGATGGAGATTGGCAGGATAAAGTTGCAGTGGTAACCGGAGCATCATCCGGCATCGGCGCGGCGACCGCCAAACAGCTGGCCCGTGAGGGGATGCAGGTGGTGCTGGTGGCGCGCCGCCTCGACCGATTGGAAGATCTTGCCGGGGAAATCCGTCAGGACGGGGGGCAGGCGTACGCCATCCCCGCCGACCTGACGCAGGAGTCCGACCGCGCCCGGGTCTTTCAGGAAGTGACCGGGCGCTTCGGGAACGCCGACGTGCTGGTCAACAACGCCGGGCTGGGCTGGTACGGCTACGGAAACGAGATGCCGTGGAAGACCGCTTTGGAGATATTGCAGGTCAACGTGGAAGCGGTGGTGCAGTTGACGCTGGGCTTCCTGGGCAAAATGCGCCTGCGCAATGCCGGTCACATCATCAACGTGGGATCTATCTCGGGCAGTATCCCCAGCCAGGGGGTGGCGGTCTACGGGGCGACGAAATCCTTCCTGGACAACTTCACCACCGCCCTCTATCGTGAACTGAAAGGATCGCGCGTCCACGTCAGCGTGGTGCGAGCCGGGCCGGTGCGCACGGAGTTCGGGGAGGTGGCGCTGTCAAAGGAAAACGGCGGGCATGTGCCGACCGAGCACATCGGCGTGACGGCGGATTATGTAGCCTGGCGCATTTGGAAGTTGATGCTGCGCCCGCGGCGGGTAATCTACGTTCCCGACTGGCTGCGGGTTGTACCCCTGGCGGAACTGGCTTTTGGCTGGATCATTGACCGGGTCGGGCCGCTATTGTTGAAGAAGCAGAAATTTGGAATGTAAACAAATGCCCGGTATATATATTTCGCCTCAGTTACGAACTAAGGAAAACGAGCTTAATTAGGTATCTTGATCATGAGTGCCCCCCGCCCATCCACCCGATTGAACCTTTTTATAAAGTTTTCTACTAACTCCTGATTTTCTCCTTGTTTCTCAACAACATCATGAATATACATCCAGAATGCCCGGCGAATATCTTCCAAAAAAAGTGTAATGCTAAATATTAATTTCCCTTCATCATTTAACTTTAAGTGATTAGGCGAGTTTGGGTGAATCAAAAAGTCAATTCCATTCTTTTTCCATGGATTCATAACATTAAGATTATGAACTAGCCCACATCTCAATTGATCATATATTGCATCGTAATATGGAGCATATTGATCGGGGAAATATGCTGTTAAGAAGGAGATGAAATCGTTTCTTTGAGATTGTTTTCCTACATAATAACCTGCTAAGTATTCAACACTGGCAATGGCCAATAATAGTGCAGCCAACTCGGAATCGGCATGTAAACAATTTCGCGCTTCAACAAAAATCGTCTGTAGCAGAAAGATTCGAATTTTTTCTATTTTTTGTATGATCGAAAAATTAACAATATCCCCTTCGACTGCCGGTTCATCAGGAAATGTAAATTTATAATCATCAGGATTCCAATATGGGTTAGTCATATCTCCTCCTAAATCTGTTTGTTTAGATTATACAACAAGGTAGATATTTATCAAAAAAGGTCGTGGGTCTACAAAAAAACTCCCGCTGGTTTGAAACCAGCGGGAGGGTCTGTTTTACCAGACACTACGATTTCCCGGCTACATTCATCTCAGGGATCAAAACGTACGGGGCATAGAAAGTGCTGTAAACCCACTGCGCTTCCTTGCTGACCGCGGCGACGTCCTTGAGCAGGTCGTAGATATTGCCCGCGATGGACAGGTCCTTGACGCGCCCGACGATCTCGCCCTTCTCGATCTTGAAGGCCAGCGCCAGAGGATTCGAGAACGCGCCGGAGATGATGTTGCCCTGGCCGAGGCCGAGCAGGTCTTCGACCATGATGCCCTCGTCAATGCCGGCGAGCATGTCCTTCAGGGGAGTCTGCCCGGGTTGGATGACGAAGTTGGTGAACGAGGGTTCGGGCGGGAAGAAAAGTTGACGCGAGGCGTTGCCGGTCGATTCGACCCCGGACTGGGCCGCCGTTTTCAGGTCGTACACAAAACTTTTTAGCACACCTTTATCCACCAGAACGTTGCGGTGATGCGGCATACCCTCGTCATCGTAGGAGGCGCTGGCGAACTTGCCGTCAATCGTCCCGTCGTCCACGATGGTGACCTTCTCATCGAAGAGCTTTTCGCCAATCTTGCCTTTCATCGGCGAAGTACCTTTGTAAACTTCCTTGCCGCTCAAGCCCTGGCTGAGCGGCAGGCCGAGCGCCAGCGTTCCGGTGGGGGCGAACAGGACAGGCATTTTGCCGGGTTTGATGGTGGTGATGGTGCTGGCTTTCTTTAATTTTTCCACCAAACGGCGGGCAAAATCCAGGTAGTCTTTTTCCCAGATGGTGGTGCCCAGTTGGTCATAGAGGATGAGAACATCGTCGCCTTCGATGCGGTCAATCTCGACTCCGAGCGAGAGCGGGGAGGTCTGGAAGGAAACGTCCAGGCCTTTCTGGTTGCGGATGCTGGCCGAGACAAGGCTGCGTTCCAGGCTGATGTTGCAGCGGGCTTCCGGTTCGACGGGCAGGACCAGGTCGAGAATCTCTTTGCCGATCTCCACCAGCCGGGCGATGGGCAGGTCGGCTACAGCCTTGTCGAAGGTACGGACAATGGCGGCAGGTTTCTGGTCCGGGAAGGAGAACGGGGCTTCATCGCCATAGGCAGCGGACTCGAGGGCGTTGGCGGCCAGTTTGTCCATCACGGTATCGTCGGTGGAAGCGGCAAAACCAAGTTTTCCCTTGCGGATGACGCGCACCGCCGTGCCTTTGGTCTCGGCGACGGTGCAGGTTTTCAGTTGATTGGCTTCGTACTCGATGGTGGTCTTTTCGTTCTGCAGGTTGAGGACTTCGACCTGTTCAGCCTGTTTTTTGAGTTGGGTCAGGATATCCATGATTCCCTCCGGTTATTCGCCGCCGATGACGACGTTCTGGATGCGGATGTGGGGCGCGCCCATGCCAACCGGCAGGGGGTACTGGTTGCCCTTGCCACAGCCGCCGCCGGTGTTCAGCCATTTGAAGTCGTTCCCGATGGCATCTATGTTTTCGAGCGTGGTGAAAAGGTTGCCGGACAGGATGACATCCTTGACCATCTCGGCGACCTTGCCATTGCGGATCATGTAGGCGTAGCCGGAACTGAAGGAAAAGTTTTCGAGTTGGGTCTGGCCGCCATAGGCGTCGCAGGCGTAGATGCCGAGTTCGATGTCTTTGATCATATCCTCGAAGGCGGTGGTTCCATTGTCAATGGCGGTGTTGGTCATGCGCACGATGGGAGCGAAGCGATAGTTGATGGCGCGTGCATTGCCGGAGGCGCTTTCGCCCATTTTGGCGGCAGTCTGACGCGAGTGGAGACGCCCGACCAGTTCACCGTCACGGATGAGCCAATTGCGCCGGGCAGGAATGCCCTCGTCGTCGTAGAGGGTGGTGCCGCGCAGGTCCGGGATGGAGCCATCATCGAAGACGTTGAGGATGCCCTTGCCAAAGCGGCGGCCCATGGTCATCATTTCACGCGCCTTGGGGTTTTCGTAGACAAAGTCAGCCTCGGAGAGATGGCCGAAGGCCTCGTGGATGAAGACGCCCGCCAGCATTTGGTCCACCACCACCGGGTATTGCCCGGCCTTGACCGGTTTGGCATCCAGTAATTCCACGGATTTCTGGGCGGCCTTGCGGGCCAGTTCGTCTTTTTCGAGCACGTATTCGTATCCCTTTGTGGTGGCGAGGGTCTCGTGCGCCTGCTGGACGTTGTCGCCGTCGCGGGCGATGGCGAACGCGCCGATGACCACGGAGGGTTTGTCCTGCTCGATGTAGGTGCCTTCCGAGTTGGCAAGGATAAGGCGGCTGAAAGTATCCGCGTAGACTGCCTGGCTGTCTATGATCTTGTCGCTGTGGCCGAGGACGACCTGGTTGTAGCGTTCGGCCAGGGCCTTCTTCTCGGCCAGGGAAATGTCGCGGAAATCGCGCTTCATCTCGGCGGTGGTTACCTGGTCAACGGGTTCGACCGGGGCCAGTTCGATCGGCTCCGGGACGGATCCCACCTGGGCGCACTGGTACGCCTGGTCAACTTTGGTGAGCAAATCGTCCAGGTTGTTGAAGGTGGTGATTCCCCAGCCTTTGTCCCGGATGAGGCAGCGGACGATACCGCCCTTGTCAATGTTCGCGTTGGCGGTCTCCAAATCCTTGCCGCGGTAGACCACGCGGGTGGTTTCCTTTTCTTCGATGCGAATTTCGGTGTAATCGGCTTTGCTGCGTTTTAAGGCTTCCTGGATTCGATCTCGCATGTTTGACTCCTTTTATTCTTTCACCACAGAGTATACGGAGTTCACAGAGATTAGAAAGGTTTCTCTGTGCGCTCCGCAGTGAGCGGTTTTAGGCGGCGGGTTCCGCAACCTTCTCCAACGTGTCATGGTCGGGCAGGATGGTCTCGGCGTTGCGGATAGGGCCCGGTGCCGAAAAATCTGCCGAAAGTACTGGAAAGCCCGCTCGTCACCTGCATCTGAGGTTCGAGCACGAAATCGGCCAGAACGCCGGCAATGAGCGGGGCGATCGGCTGGGTGAACCAGGCGATCAGGCGTCGGGCTGAGAAGACGCGACCCTGGATATCGGGAGCCACCTTGGTTTGCCAGATGGACTGATTGGACGTGTTGATCAAGGGGCTGGTTAATTCCATCAACAGCATGAACGGGATCCACATGGGCAGGCCGGTGCCAAAGCCGATCATGGCAAAGAACACGCCGAAGACCGCCCAGCCTGCCAGCACGCCATGAACCTTTCTCTTGAACCCCCCCCAGGCACTCATGATGATTCCGCCGATGACAGCCCCAACCGCCAGGACCGTCTGAGTTGTACCGAAAATGAGGCTGTTCTGACCGGTGCGGGCCAGGATCATGGGGGCTAACAACGTGAAGCCCATCCCGGAGAACAAGTTGCCGAAGAAGAAGATCATCTGCAGGCCGAGAAGGCTGGGGCGTTTGAAGATGTAAGTGAAACCGAACCAGGCTTCGCGCAGGAGGTTGCCCCTCCCCTGCTGGCCTTCGACCGTTTTCGCTGGCTGGGGAACGTGAACGATCAGCAATGCGCCGATGGCAATGAAGAAAGTCACAACATCAATGACAAGAATCCAGGTCAGACCATCGATATTCGAGACTGCCAGGACCAGGCCTGCCAGCATGGGAGCCAAAACACCCGGCCCGGCTTCGACCAGCGACATCAGCCCGTTGGCGCGCCCATACTGTTCCTTGGGGACCATGGTGCTGATGGCGGCCGAATAAGCCGGCCATTGGAAGGTATTTCCCAGGCCGTTGACCACCGCGGCAATGTAAAGGTGCCAAAACTGCAAGTGACCGGTGGCGTACATGACCAGGACGAAGGTTGTGCCGAGCACGGCTGCCAGGTCGCTGATCATCATCATCAGTTTGCGGTTGTAACGGTCCACCATTGCCCCGGCAATTGGTGAAAGCAAAAGGAAGGGCAGGATGAAGGCCACCTGCATACCCGCCATGGCAGTGGCGCTCTCTGTTTGCTTGTATATCCAGAGTGTCAACCCGAAGCCGGTCATCGAAGATGCCAGGACCGAGATGATCTGGCCGAGCCAGACGATGACGAATCCGAACATGCCGGAGGGCTGTTTGGGAGTATTGGTATTTTCCATAAGGGAATTTTATCCGTTTTTAGGATTTGAGGGACAGGTTACCCGAAACACTGTTGACGTATACCAGCACCCCGCCGCCGCCGACCTCTGCCACCTGCCGGCCGTTGCGGCGCATGGTGCTCGCCTGCGGCAAGCCAACCTTTATCCCGCCGCTGAGGCTGTGCAGTTCCGCCGTGCAGTGCGTCTCCGGCGGGACTTTCAGGCGAACGTCCCCGGAAACGGAGTGGAAACGATAAGGGCCTTCGCTGAGGGCTGTTTCCACTTCCACGCCGCCGCTGGTGACGTTTGCCTCCAGGCTGGCCAGGCTCGACTCTTTGAGTTCAACATTCCCCGAAACGGTATTCAGGTCCAGGGTCCCGGAAAGGTGTTTACCGGAAATATCCCCGCTGACGGCGTTCAGTTTCATTTTCCCGGTCACCGCTTCGAGTTCCAATTCCCCGCTGACCACGCTGGCGGAAAGGTCGCCGGTCAGCCGCGCAAGGTCCAGGTCGCCGCTGACCGAATTGACCGCGCACTCGCCATCGAAGCCTTCCACGAGGGTGTCGTTGCTTACGCCGTTGATCTTGAGCGCGCAGGCGCGCGGCGCGGTAATCACATAATCCACGCGGCAGGGCTGGGAACCGATAAGCCAGCCGAGCGAAACCTCTGGGAAGTGCGTCTTGACCTTGACCGTCCCATCCGCCTGCTGGGAGACCTGGATCTCGGTACGTTTTTCGTCGCCGCTGGAGGGCTGTTTGACAGCTTCCACGTGGATGACGTCATCCTCCCCGGCGCGCACCTCGGTGGAACCGCGGATGTTGCTAACCTCCAGCCGGGCGGGCTGGGAGACCTGGAAGAACTGTTCGATCTTTTCGGACATGTGCATTCTCCTGTTAGTCTACCTGGGCAGACTCTTCTGCAGGCGGGATTGGACCCTCAGCCTGCGCCGCGCTCCCGTTCGTCATTTTGGGTAGTTTGAACTTGAACCAGATCACCGGAAGCATCAACATCATTGCCACCAGCGGCACGTAGAAGGGGACGCGCGGTCCGAACTTCTGCCACATCCAGGTTCCGATATAGGGGGCGGGGAGCGAGATCACGCCCAGACTGGTGGAGAAAAAGCCAAAGGCCGTGCCGCGCAGGTGGTTTGGAACAACCTTTGAAATCAGCGAGTTGTAGGCAGGACCGACCAACGCCTGGCCCATTCCCAGCAGACCCCAGGCGAGCATGAACCAACCAAAGGCAGAAACGTTCAACATCATATAGATGGCCCCGCCGATCAGCAGGTTGCCCAGCACGATGCCAACTCTTTCCCCGGCCTTGTCCGCGAGCAGGCCGCCGAGAACGATGAAAGCCATCGTGACAATCGAGGCCAGCCCGCCCAGGAACCCCAACTGGGTTTTGGAGATGCCGGCAATGTTGTTCAGGTAAACCGGGAACAAGTTGCCGACCATGCTAAAAGTCACATCACCAACGCCGTCGGAGAGGAAGATCCAGGTGACGATCCCACCGCCAACCATCAGGCCGACCAGGGTGGCGATGCTGGTCTTGAGATTGGCAAAGGATGGGGCTGGGCGCGGCGCATTATTCGCAGCCTGTTCCTGCCTGCGGATCTTGCGAGCCATGAAAAGGCGGATGATGGTCGCAATGCCATACAGTCCGGCCGCCACAGCAAACATCCAGCGAAAGCCAAAACGGTCGGCCAGGAAGCCGCCCAGCGGGGCGCCGATCACCCCGACGATCATGAAGACGCCCTGGGTGATGCTGAACACCCGTCCGCGCGTCTCCTCGGCAGACTCCTCGGCCACCAAGGCCTGGAAACTCGGGCCGACAAAGGATGTGGCTACTGAAAGGCCAACCATGCCCAGCAGAAGCCAACCCCATGAGGGGGAGACCACAAAGACTAGGTAACCGGCCAATCCTGCCACGCTGCCGATCGCCATCGCCCGGACACGCCCGGTGGCATCCGACAGCCAACCGCCCAGGATCTGGAACAGAAGCGGTGCGATCATCGCCAGGGTAAAGAACAGTCCAATCTGCCCAATATCCGCGCCCAAGTCCTGGACATAGAGCGGCATCAACGGACCCCACATCTGGCCGCCGATATTGGCTGCGATCATACTGATCAGCAGGATAATCAGCGTGTTGGTCAACAGAGGTGGTTTCTTTTTCATACGGTTATTCTTACCTCACTTTTTAGCAACATTATCAAGCAGGCAGGATATTTTTGCCTATCCACCAGCTATCCAAGACCTGTGGCTTTACCAAATTCTCGCTTACACACCAATCAGGCATTATTCGTTATTCGCTGCCAACATAACCTGGTTTATTCCACGAAGATTTCGACGTGTTCGCCGTCTTCGTCGTCGGTGGCGTCAATGATCTTGCCGGTCATACCGGAACGCAAGGCGGCCATCAACTGGTCCATATTGACACCGTCAATTTCGGGGGCAAAATGCGCACCGATCTTCATCCCGGCATCCATCAGGGCCAGAGGGATCTGCACCGTGGCCTTCGAACGCCCGGTGTGCAGGTCGGTGACGCGCACCCTCAGCCATTTCGCCCCGCCCGTGCTGATACCGGGAATCCCCGCCGCGGACTTGCGGCCAAGCGCTGAAAGCAGTTGCGCGCCTTCCTCCGGGCTAAGTTTGCCTTCCTCGATCATTTTCAAGATTTTCATGCGTTCTTCCATGCTAGCCATTGTGAGCCTCCTTCCAGAGTAGAAGCAGATTATGAATTTTTAGTAACCGGCTGGCTGTTTTCGTTGGCGACATTTCCGTTTTTGGGCAGTTTGAATTTCAACCAGACCGGGATAATGGACAGGAAAACTACGCCCACAGTAATCAGGAATGGGAACCGCGGGCTGACATGCTCCCACAACTGCGCCCCAATCCACGGCGCAGGCAGGGAGACCAACCCCAGGCTGGTGCTGAACAGGCCAAAGGCCGTACCGCGCAGTTTTTCGGGAACTGCTTTACTGATGAGCGACTGGTAAGCGGGCTGCAACAATCCCACGCCCATCCCCGCCAGCGCCCAGCCAGCCAGGTAAAGCCCGAAAGCGCCAAACGGGAGGAAGACCAGCATCCCCAGCGAGATGCCCACCAGGGCAAATCCCAGGGCGATCCCGACCCGTTCCCCGACCTTGTCAGCCAGGATTCCTGCCGGGATGACGGTCAGCATCATGAACAGGCCAAAGATGCTGCTGGTCAGGCCAATCTGCTGCAGACTGAGCCCGCCAAAATCCTGCATGTAGACCGAGAATAAGTTCATGGACAGGGCAAACGAAGTATCGCGCACCCCGTCGGTAATCAAGATCCAGGTCACAACGCCGCCCGCGAATAACAGGCCAAACATCGCGCCCAGGTTCGCCTTCAACCCGGCGAAGGAGAGTTTCTCAGCCTTCTTGCCGCCGTTCTTGCCCACGGCGCGTGCCATGCTGACCCGGATGACCGTAGCACAAATATACATGATCCCGGCAATCATTAGCATGAACTTAAAGCCGCGGATTTCGGCCAGCCAGCCGCCCAGCGCCGGTCCGATGAAACCGACGATGCCAAACAAGGCCTGCGTCACGCCGAACATTTTGGCCCGGTTCTCCTCGCTGGATTGCTCGGCGATGAAGGCATCGAAGCTAGGTCCGACCAGCGCTCCAGTAATGGCGCCGAAAGCCGACGCCAGCAGGAGCCACTCCCAACTGGGGGCCAGGATCAGGGCCACATACGTGAAGATGCCAACCACGCTGCCGATGGCAATCGCCCGCAGACGTCCAAGCGTATCCGAGATCCAGCCGCCCAGGATTTGCAAAGCCAGCGGGACGATGGACGAGATGGTGAAAAACAGGCCAATCTGCCCCACCGAAGCCCCCAGGTCGCGGATATAGAGGGACATCAGCGGCCCGTACATCTGCCCGCCCATGTTGGCCAGAATCATTGCCAACAAGAACAGCAGGATCAGCCCGCTCAGGAGCGGCTTTTTCTTGGCTTGCGGGGCTTCCACAGTTACGGAATCCATGTGCGGGTCCTAGCCAATGTAAACCTTGACGCGCTCCCCGTCTTCGCCTTCATCCACATTGACAATCAGGGGCTCGTCGCCAGAGAAGCCGGCCTCGATTACCTGGATGACTTCGTCCACATTGGTTTTCTTCAAATCATCAATCTTGTGCCCAAAAGTGCGCAGGAACCAGGCTGCCGGTTTCAGCGGCAAGGGGAATCCCAGGAAAATCCGCTGAGGCTTTTCGCCCGGTTTTTGCTGGACATCCACGAAGATCCAGCGCGCTTTGCGGGAGCCGACGGCCGCGGCAATGACCAGCACACCCAGCAGGAGCGGCGCAATCAGGCAATAGAACCAGAAATTCATATGCCCGGCCTGGATCAGCCCATACATCCCTGCCGCGCTCAAAATGATAACGCCAACGCCAATCCACAGCGGGACTTGCCAGAAACGGCGGGCCGTGGACTTAATGCGGGCAATCTTGGGGTCTGTTTCCATGCCCGAAGGTTCACTGTGCGGCTCCTCGGACCCGGAACTGGCCGCGGCCTCGGGGGCCGGGGTTGCGTCCTCGGGCATGTCCTGATCGAGCACCTGCATCAGTTTCAGGCCTTCCTCGGGCGAGATCTTGCCGTCTTCAACCATCTTCAAAACTTGCTCGCGTTCCTTCTCTGTCATTTCAGCCTCCTATTATCCTTGTTCCCCGGCCCCTCCCTCGGGAAGAGGGGCACGGGGACAAGGGAGGGAAGATGTCTATTCCTGAGTCCGAAGTCACGTATCATCAGGCTTCCGACCTATTTGCCTTCCAACGCGGCCAGAAGTTTCTCGGCGTCTTCCATCGAGATCTTCTTTTCCTGCAACATGCGCAGGATGGTTAAACGTTCCTCGTCCGAAATCGCTTGCCCGGTCTCGACCGGACCGTGTGGGGTCAAATCCCAATGCCAGCGATCCATGGTAACGTTTATCCCGCTTCGCCGGGCGCGGACTTCGGCGGCGCGGGCTTTGGCCTCGGCACGGCGGACGGCGGCTTCGACTTTTATTCCCGTCCTGCGGCCAGCGGCTTTGGCCCGACGTCCAGCCTCTTCGATGTGTACCTGGGGGCGTTCCATGGCGGCCTGCACCCGGCGATTGATACGTTCGGAGAAATCGGGTGGCAGGGGCGGGATCGGAGGAATGGCCCAACTGCTGCTATCGGCCATGTCCACGCCGAAATCGGCAGCCGATTCCCAGGCACCGGCCTGGCAGGTGACAAGCAGGTCGTCCCCGGAGGTCAGGTACATTTTGGCAATGTTATCAGCGGCTTCGCCAACGGTGATATCGTAAGTGGCCGAATCACCCGGGAATTCCACACCGGGGATGTCCACTTGGATGTTTTCGGCATCTCCGCTTACTAAATGCAATTCAACATTCACTTTAGGCGGCAGGCGGACAATGATGTCATCCCCGGCGGTGGCAGTGTAGGTATGGTCAGGGAGCGGCTCCACATAGAGCGCCACGTCGGCCCCGGCGTTGACATTGACGCTGCCGCGCACGTTGCGCAGGTACAGGTCGGAGCCGACGCTCTGCACAGCGACTTCGCCGTTCACATCGCGGATGGAGGCATCGCCGCCAATGGTTTCTATAGCGCAGGGGCCGTTGCCCACGCGCAGGGTGAAATCTCCGGAAATGGATTTAGCCGTCACTGCGCCTACCGTGCGCAGGGAGGCATCGCCGGACACGGTGTCCAGGTTCACGGGGCCCACATCGTGCATGGTCAGGTCACCGGCTACAGGTCCAATGCGCAGCGGCCCGTGCAGAGCTTGAAAGGAGGCGTCGCCAGAGATTCCCTGAATTTCGAGGACGGCCTGGCGGGGTACGTAAAGGATGAGGTCTTCGTCGCAGGAAACGCTTGCCTCGCCGTTGTTGCTGGTCAGGTTGAGTTCGTCGCCATCGGTCTTGACCATGATCTCGGCGCGTTCCCAACCGGCCACGCGCAGGTCACCGGGGACTGGGTTGACAGTGACTTTCACGTCTTGTGTGGCAGAGATGGTTTGCTGTTGCATGGTTCACTCCTCTCCGTGCAAGAGGCGCATGGCCTCTTCGGCGGAAATATTGCCGGAATCGAGTTGCTCCAGGACTTCGCGGCGCTTTTCGTCCGGAACATCAACGGATTCGTCCTTGCCCGGTTCGTAGCCGAGGGCGCGGATGATCTCGTGCAGACGATTGCGCAGGGTGGGGTAGGAAATCCCCATTTCGTCGGTCATGCGGTTCATCTTGCCTTCCACGCGCACGAAGGTCTCTATAAAATCCAGTTGCTCCGGGGCGAGGCCAGCGAAGGCGCCATTGGCGAAGCGCCCCTCGATGGTGGTATCACAGGTGTCGCAATGCAGACGGGTGACAGCCAGTTCGCCTTCGCAGACCGGGCATTTACTGAGGGCAGTTTTCATTGTCATTTTTCCGCCATGGTTGTGGAAGTGAGAGCATGACCGGTCAGGGCCTGCTGCTTGAGTTTCGTACCGGTACGCACGAGCACATCGCCGAGGCGGTAAGCAAACGAAGGGCGCGCCGCGTGTCGTAGTGCACCGGAGGCAGTTACCCTGTTGGCGTTCAATTCGCCACGCCAGGCCCGGCGCTCGTAGGTTTGATAAGCATGGTACAGGGAATACATGGCGATCTCCTTTCTGACAAAAGTAGCATGTCAAACTACTTAAAATTATACAACTTTAATTTGAATTGTCAATGGTTTTAGTTCAATAATATTGATATTGACTTTAATATTATTGAAATCCCAGGCTAATTCTCTTCCTACTGTAGCGGATAAGTTTCCAAAATACAGGTTTTGGGCTAGAATCAGGCCATTCCACCCCCTGGAGGCAGTATGATTCGTATCCTTTATTTTTCCCGGCGTTCCGGCTTACAGATGGAGTATCCCCTGGACAAGCTCAAACAGGCCTTGCGCGATGAGAAAGGTCTGCTCTGGGTGGATTTTAACGGCGAGCCGGATGCGGATTGCGAACCGATCCTGCGCGACGTTTTCGGTTTCCATCCTTTGGCTGTGGATGACGCCTTGCAGGAGACGCATGTCCCGAAGGTGGACGATTGGGGTGAATATCTATATGTGGTCCTCAATGCGCTTGATTTCGGCGAGCCATTGAGTGACCACTCTCTCCATATCCATGAATTGGACATTTTCCTCGGTGAAAACTTTGTGGTTACACATCACGACGAACCCGTCTCCGGTCTCGACCAAGTCTGGGAGGCTTGCCGGCGCGACCTGCGCCACACCCAAGGCGGCGCCGACCACCTGCTCTACAAGATCATAGATTACATCGTGGCTGCTTACATGCCTATCGTCGGAAAGATTGACAAGGATATAGACGAACTGGAAGACCAGATTTTCGAGAGGCCCGACCCCAAGACAGTTGAGGCGCTTTTTACCCTTAAGCGGACTCTGCTATCCATGCGTCGCGTGATCACTCCCCAGCGCGAGGTGCTCAACAAACTGGCACGCGATGATTACCGCGTCGTCGATCCGAATGACCGAATCTTCTTCCGTGACGTATACGATCACCTCGTCCGTCTGCATGACTTGAACGAATCCATGCGCGACCTTGTGGGAGGCGCGTTGGATACGTATCTTTCGGTCATCAATAACCGCATGAACGAGGTGATGAAAACGCTCACCGTCATAACGACGGTTTTCATGCCGATCTCTTTCATTGCCAGTTTTTTTGGGATGAACTTTTTCGGACCGACCGCCAACTTGCAGAGATGGACAGGTGGCCCGGCCTTCTTCATCACACTGGCGATCACCATCCTTTTGCCCCTGTCCATGTTCCTGTGGATGCGCCGCCGGACCTGGGTATAGGTCGCCGCTCCCCCCAAACTTTTGCGCCGCCGGAGGCTCCCGGCGGCTTTTTGTTGGCAAATTCGACCTTGACACAGAACGTATGTTCGTGTATTATCATATTAGCACAAATGAGCGATAATGCTCAGAAAGGACGGATCCTATGATGGTCCGAACCCGCAAAGGAATGACAGACCGCCACCAGAAGATCATGGATTTCATTATCCGACGCTATGACGAGGGCTTCCCTCCGTCCATCCGTGAAATTGGCGAGGAAGCAGATATCTCGTCCACTTCGGTGGTGACTTACTACTTGAAGCAATTGACAGAAATGGGGCTGATCGAGCGTGACCCCAAATTCTCGCGCGCGGTGCGCCCGACGCATACCAATAGCAAGGACCTGTTTCGCATCCCGATCCTCGGCCCGATTGCCGCCGGTCTCCCCATCCCCGTGCCGGACCCGCAGGCGGCTTACATCGGCGACGAAATCAACGGTGTGGAAGTGGCGCGCAGTCTCCTGCCGGAGCGTGAAAAAGCCAGGGAACTTTTCGCCCTCAAGGTACAGGGAGATTCCATGATTGACGCCATGATCAACGATGGCGACATTGTCATCCTGAAAAGCGCCATCGAAGCCCGCAATGGCGACATGGTGGCTGTCTGGCTCCCGGGGCGCGACGAAACCACGCTCAAGTATTTCTTCAAGGAAAAGGAACGCTACCGACTCCAGCCGGCCAACCCCACCATGCAGCCCATTTTTATTGGAAAGGATGAACCGTTGGAGATCAAGGGCAAGGTAGTAATGGTCATTCGAAAATTGGAAACCACCGCTGCCTGACTCCCCGTGTCCACGAATCACAGCCTCCGCATTTCTGCGGAGGCTGTTCGTTTTTATTCGGGTTTCTTGGGCGGAGCAGGCCGGTGTTTCTGTTCCAGCACCATCAGCCCGTTACGGGCTTGGTTGAGGACGCGTTCCAGTTCGACCACCAGACCGGCAAGGGCGTCGTGCGAATACTGGTCTGCCCCAATTTTTACTTCCTCAGCCTCCGCTCGTGACTGGTCTATGATCTGAGAGGCGCGGCGCTGGGCATCCACCACCAGGGCTTCCTTCTCAACCAGTTCGGCTGCTTTCTGGCGCGCCAGTTCCAGGGTCCGGTTGGCTTCTTCCTGCGCTTGGGCGAGGACGCGGTCTTTCTGAGTATATAGTTGCTGGGCCTTCTTGACCTCTTCCGGGATGGCGATCCGCATCTGGTCAATGATGTCCAGGAACTTGTCCTCATCCACGATGACGCTGTGGGTTAACCAGATGGGGCGGCTTTGGTTGAAAAGTTCTTCCAGGCGGTCTACGAGTTGCAGGATGTCCATAAGTGCCTCCGCGGGCGCGCTGTAATTATACTTTAATCCCGAATGGACGTAACTGCTGTTCGCTCAGCCCTGCCACTTTGATTTTTAAGGCTTCGTTGACATGCGGCGGCACCATGCTGGACACATCCCCGCCGAGCGAGACGATTTCACGCACGGTGCTGGCGGAAAGGAAGGTGTGTTCCTCGTCGGTGATAAAGACAACCACTTCGATATCCGGGGCGAGACGGTGATTCGCCAGCGCCATGCGAAACTCGAACTCGAAGTCCGAGAAGACGCGCAGGCCGCGCACAACCACCTGGGCCTGGATCTCGCGAGCAAAATTGACGGTGAGGCCGTTGTAGCCGACGATTTTAATCTTCGGCTCGTCTTTTAGCGCCTCGACGACCAGCGAGATGCGTTCTTCGGGTGAGAACATCAGGTTCTTGAGCGGGCGGTCGTATACGCCAATGACCAGTTCATCGAACAGCCGCGCCGCGCGTCTGGCAATGTCCATGTGTCCGAAATGGATTGGGTCAAACGTACCGGGGAATAAGGCTCGTACCATGTTCACTCCGCAAGATTAGCTTACATCTCCCTTGCCGGTGCCCCAGAAGCGAGTGAGGGCTTCGGCGAGGAGATTATATTCCGGGTTCTGCAGGTCGGGGTCGCGGGCAAAGAGGCCCTGCGCTTGCTCCCGGGCTCTTTCGATGAGTTGCACATCGCTCAACGATGCCATCTTGAGGGAGGTGGCATAACCCGCCTGGCGCGTGCCCAGAAACTCGCCGGGGCCGCGCTGCTGCAGGTCGCGTTCGGCCAGCACAAAGCCGTCGTTGGTCTCAGTCATGGCTTGCAGGCGTTCGTTCTCGGCGGCATCTTCGTGGTCGGGGATGAGCAGGCAAAAAGACTGGGCTTCGCCGCGCCCGACGCGTCCGCGCAGTTGGTGCAGCTGCGCCAGGCCGAAGCGGTTGGCGGCCTCGACGAGCATAACGGTGGCATTCGGCACATCCACACCCACTTCGACGACGGTGGTCGAGACCAGGATGTCAAACTGCTTATCGCGGAAGGCCAGCATGACGGCGTCCTTCTCGTCGGGCTTCATCCGCCCGTGCAGGAGTCCCAGTTTCAAGTCGGGGAAGACATCCTTTTGAAGACGCTCGTGCTCCTGGGTGGCGGCCAGCAGTTCGGATTTCTCGCTTTCCTCCACCAGCGGGTAGATGATGAAAGCCTGGTACCCGCTCTTGACCTGGCTGCGGAGCAGGCTGTAGGCGCGCTCCCGCTCGTTGGGCGTCAGAACGTGGGTTGGAATAGGCTGGCGGCCGGGCGGCAGTTCGTCCATAACCGAAAGATCCAGGTCACCGTAAAGGGTCAGGGCCAGCGAACGCGGGATGGGGGTGGCGGTCATTACCAGCAGGTGCGGGTTGGTGCCTTTCGAGCGCAGGGCGGCGCGTTGTTCCACGCCGAAGCGATGCTGCTCGTCCACCACGATGAACTGCAAATCGGCGAAAGTCACCGGGTCTTCGATCAGGGCATGGGTGCCGATGACAATCTTGACCTCGCCACTGGATAGTCCGAGGCGGATTTCTTCCTTCTCCTTCTCGGACGTATCGCCCAACAGGAGGCGGATTTGACCGGGCTGGAGCGGACCGTTCTCCCCGGCCAGGGTGTTCTGGAAGTTGCGGTAATGCTGTTCCGCCAGGATGGAGGTGGGGGCCATGATGGCAGCCTGTGCGCCGGAGGCGTTCACAATTGCAGCCACTAAAGCGGCTACTACGGTTTTGCCGGAGCCGACATCCCCTTGCAGAAGGCGGTTCATCGGTTGGCCCGATTTCAGGTCGCGGCGGATGTCGTCCACGGCGCGCTGCTGGGCATTCGTCAGGGCAAAGGGCAGGGCGGCGAGACGCTCCGCCAGCCAGTCGTCACCCACCTCGAAGACGCGCCCCGGGGCCGACTGCCAGTCGCGCCGCTGGCGCAGAACGCCCATTTGCAGGAAGAAAATTTCGTCGAAGGCCAGGCGTTGGCGGGCGGCCTGCAATTTCTCCTGGGAGGTCGGCCAGTGCACCTGGAGCAGGGCAGTTCCCAGGTCAGGCAGGTCCGCCGCGGCGCGCACGTCTTCGGGCAGGTGGTCGGTCAGTTTCGGCGCCCAGTAGGTCACCACCTGGTGCATCAGTTTTCGCAGCCACTTCTGAGTGACGTTCTGGGTCAGCGGGTAGATCGGCACGATGCGGTTGGTGTGCAGGTTGTCCACTTCCACCGGCTCCCAATCCGGGCTGTTCATGACCAGCCGCCCGAGATACTGCTCCACTTTGCCGGAGACCGAGATGGCCTCGCCTTCCTTGATTCGGTTCGCCAGCCAGGGCTGGTTGAAGAAGGTCAGGCGCAGGCCGCCGGTGCCGTCGTTGATGACCGCTTCGAAGATATTCATCTTGCCGCCGCGCGTCTGGCGCGCTTCGGTGAACGTGGCTGTGCCGATGACGGTAACCTGCTGGCCGTAGAACAGTTCGCGGATGGGCTTGAGCGCCGAGTAATCGTCGTAGCGGCGCGGGAAGTTGTAGAGCATATCGCCCAGGGTGCTGATCCCGAGACGGGAAAGCATGGCTGCGTGCCGCGGACCAACGCCTGCCAGGACGGTCAGCGAGGCATTCAGGGCGATGGGGCGTTTGCTGGTGACCCCGCCGGGACGGGACTCGGCGCGCCCGGGTTTGGGCGGTGTCGGGCGGGGAGCGGGCTTCTGCTGGGGAACAGGCAGCGGCACTTCTGGACCTGTCTCCTG
Organism: Chloroflexota bacterium; assembly: GCA_016208355.1. GTDB lineage: Bacteria > Chloroflexota > Anaerolineae > Anaerolineales > Villigracilaceae > UBA877. The sequence goes on from JACQYE010000183.1 coordinate 22,207, forward strand.
CCGCGCCTCCGCCAGAATTTCCACCACTGGAGCCGGCTCCGGCCTGGTCTTCTCCGCCTGCGGCCTGGTCTGGCGGGTCGGGGGCTGTTTCTTCGCCGCGGCTGCTTCCGGTACCCGGGCCTGGACCTGCTTCCAGAGTGTTTTCAGCGCCTCGGCGCGTGCCTCGGGAGCCTGGTCTGCGTAGCCGCGCAGGGCCGCGCTGATGGCCTGGACAATATCCTCGGGCAGTTGATCGAGGCGGGCTTCGCCTTCCCAAAAGTTTAAGATGTTTGCCAACCCGCCGATGACAGCTGTGTTGGCATAGCCGTTTTCATGTTCGAGACGGAAGAATTTGCGGAGTTTTTCGAGGGAAGATTGCATGGGAGTATTTTACCGCAGAAAGCCTGCATCTTCTCTCATCCATTGCCAGGGGCGACTATTGTATAATACCGGCATGGCCTCCTGGATCGTTCACCTGCGCATCGCCGAGAATCTGCTGCGGCTCATGCCCGGCCTCGAACCGGCCTCGTTCGCGGTCGGCAACATCGCTCCTGATTCTGGCCTCCCGGACGAAAAATGGGAGAAGTTCGACCCACCGCCGGAAGTGACCCATTTCGGCAACTTCCCCGGCGCGGAAAGAAAACTTGCCGATTTGGAATTTTTCCGGCAGCATCTCCTGCCCCTGCGCGGCAGGCAGGCTCAAGGTCCGGTTTCGTTCCGGCTGGGTTACTTTTTCCATCTGGTGGCAGACAATCTCTGGAGCGCGAAGATAGCCGTCCCCACCACGCAACGATTTTCCACCGAGTTCGCCGCCGACAAAGAGTTCGTCTGGGAAGTCAAGAAAGACTGGTATGGCCTGGATTTCATCTACGTCCGCGATCACCCCGACTGCTTGTTCTGGCGCGTCTTCTTGAGCGCCCGGCCTGAAACCGGGGGGTTGGAATTCCTTCCAGTGGAGGCGGTGCGCCAGCGCGTCGAATACATCCAGCAGTACTACCAGCGCACTGACGAGAAAGTGCAAGCCGCATATAATCGCCCCTATATCTACCTTTCCCGGGCCGAGATGGATGCTTTCGTGGACGAAACAACCGCGCAACTATTCCGTATTTACCAATATCTATGGGTCAACGCGGCCTCGCCCGACGGCTTCGTATCAGCCCTTGACCTGACCTACTAGGAGACTGAAATGGCAGACAAACGTGACCTGATCAACTCGCAAAATACTGGTTTCTTCCAGGACCTCATCCAGCGCGTCAAACTGATTGGCCGCCTGATGGCCGACAAACGCGTCAACTTTTTCCTGAAAATCCTGCCGGTGGCCTCCGTCGTCTATCTCATCTCTCCCATTGACTTTGCCCCCGGCCTGGCCTTGCCCATCATCGGCGCGCTGGACGATGCCGCCATTCTCTGGCTGGGCACATCCCTCTTCGTCTCCCTTTGCCCGGACGAGGTCGTCCAGGAACATCTTGGCGCGCTCAATAAAGTCGTGGATAGTTCCTGGCGCGATGCCAAGGAAGAAACCGCGACGGACATCGTCGAGGTCCAACCGCGTGATGAACAATAACCCGGCCCGGACCCGCCTCCTGCCCGCCACGCTTGGGTTGTTCCTCAGCCTGGTTGTGGTGGCCTGCATTCCGCGGGTTGTGACGCCGCCTGTATCTTCGCCGCCGCCCACCACTTCCCCTTCGCCCGACGCGCCCACTGTTACGCTCACGCTGGAACCTTCCCCTACATCAACTGATTCCCCCTACCGCAGTGATTTTCCCGACCCGGCCCTCTACAACTGGTCGCCGGTCGTGACCGGGCTGGAGCAGCCGGTGGACATCCAGAACGCCGGCGACGGGTCCGGGCGGCTGTTCGTGGTGGAAAAGCCCGGGCGTATCCGCATCATCGCCAACTGGCTGACCCTCCCCGACCCGTTCCTGGACATTCGCGACCGCGTTGGGGACGCGGGACTGGAGCAGGGTCTGCTCGGCTTGGCTTTCCACCCTGATTACGCCCAAAATGGATACTTCTACGTCAATTACACGGACGTAAACGGGGATACGGTCATCGCGCGTTTCCAAGCCTCGCCCGACGACCCCAACCGCGCCGACCCGCAGAGTGAACTCATCCTCCTGCAAGTGGACCAGCCGTATGCCAACCACAACGGCGGCGGGCTGGCTTTCGGTCCGGATGGTTATCTTTACATCGGCCTGGGGGACGGAGGTTCAGCGGGCGATCCGGCCGGAAATGCCCAAAACTCTGACACCTATCTGGGCAAGATGCTCCGCCTGGACGTAGATACTCCCAACGCCGCGCCCGAAATCTGGGCCTCCGGCCTGCGCAACCCCTGGCGCTTCTCTTTCGACTCATTGACGGGCGATCTCTATATTGCCGATGTGGGGCAGAATATGTGGGAGGAGATCAACTTTATCCTTGCCGGTACACCGGGAGGTCTCAACTTTGGCTGGGATTTGTTCGAAGGGATGCATCCATTCGATGGCCAACCTCCTGCCGGGCAAGTTTTTACCAGCCCGGTGGCCGAATACTCCCACACTGAAGGATGCTCCATCACCGGCGGGTACGTCTACCGTGGGGCAGAACTACCCGAATGGCAGAGAGTCTATTTCTATAGCGACTATTGCACCGGGAATGTCTCAGGGATGATCCGCGCAGACGCGGAAACCTGGCGGAGCACATCTCTGTTCCAGACAGGTGTTTCAGTCTCCACCTTCGGTATGGACGAGACTGGGGAAATATATTTCGCAGATTTCGGGTCCGGCATGATCCTGAGGCTGACGCGCCGGTAGCGATTCGGACTTATGCTGTCCAATATGCGCGATTTGTCATGCCAATCTGTGACGCCTGTCACTGGAATGCCGTCCCCACATCCTGTACACTCCAAAGTGTCTGGAGGCGTGATGGCACAGAAACAATGGGAAGTAACCAAAGTTTGTTTTTGCGAGCATGTCAACCAGGAAGTGGCGCTCGAAGCCGAGATGCTTTATCCTGTTGATACCCTCCCCGACCCGCCGCGCCTTCTCTCGCACCGCTGCTCGCATGGTGTGCAGTGCAACCAAATGGAAAAGGCCGCCTGCAAGTGGGCCGGCACCAATCCAGAGATTGACCCCTTTCGCCAATAATCTTTAGTACTTCATCTCTCCTTCCTCCTGATGGTGGTCTGGCCGACCCCGCACTCATTTGCGGGGTCGGCTCATTATCAAAACAGCGGCCCGCAAAGGCCGCTGTTTTGAATTGCGCTCGTCTGTAATGACTACTTGACTTCGACGACCGCGCCAGCTTCTTCGAGTTTCTTCTTGGCGTCCATGGCGGCTTCCTTGCCGACCGCGGCCAGCACTTTGCCGTCGGCAGTCTCAGCCAGGGTCTTGGCCTCGGTCAGACTCAGGTTTACCAGGGTGCGGATGACCTTGATGACCTCGATCTTCTTGGGACCAGCGTCTTTGATGACAACATCGAATTCGGTCTTCTCTTCGGCAGCCTCAGCGGCAGCCGCGGGGGCCGCGCCGCCGACAGCGGCCACAGCCACAGGCGCAGCGGCAGAGACGCCCCACTTCTCTTCCAGTTTCTTGACCAGTTCAGCAGCCTCGAGGACGGTGAGTCCGCTCAACTGCTCGATGATTTTATCCAGATCAGCCATTTCAAATACTCCTTCTCATTTGAGAGAAATTTTTATCGTAGTCGCGATTTTTATCGCATCGGGTTCAGGCCGCAACCGGGGCGGCTTTCTCGGAATAGGCTTTGACCACAAAGGCCAGGGAGCGGCCGGGTTCGGCCAGCGTGCGGACGAGTTTGCCCGCAGGGGCCTGCAAGACACCCAGCAGTTGGGAACGCAGCACAGCCAGGGGCGGCAGGTCGGCGACGGATTTCACTTGCGCCGGGGTCAGCACCATGGCATCCATGAAGCCGCCTTTGATCTTGACTTCTTCGATGCCTTTGGCCGCTTCGGTCAGCGCCTTGGTGAAGGCGGCCGCGTCGGTGAACGCAAAACCGACTGCCGTGCTCTTCTCCACGTACGTTTCCGGGACCATGTAACCAGCCTTTTCCAGGGCGAGTTTTGCCAAAGTGTTCTTGACGATGTGAAACTCACCGCCAACCTCGCGCACTTTGGCGCGGATGGTGTCCAGTTCCTTCATTGTAACGCCGGAATACTCGACCAGCACTACCGCCTTGCTTTTGCCGAGCCATTCCACATACTCGGCCAGCATGGCCTCTTTCACTTGCTTTGATTTTGCCAAAGAATATCACCTCCTTTCCAATCAAAAAGTCTTTGCCCGAGTTCCAGGCAAAGACTTTTATTCCTTGGAAAGGAATAGGCGTTTGAGCGCCAGTCTCCACCTGGGCAGGAGATTAAGTCCCTGTCGAATTACAGGGCGCCTGCTGTCATTGGCGAAGGAATTACCTCGGGCGGGCGAGTAGATTCTACTCGGTTGCCTCCATGGATTGAGCCAGGTTGGCGTCCACTTTTACGCCGGGGCCCATCGTAGAAGTCATGGTGATGTGCCTGATGAAATTGCCTTTGGCCGCCGACGGGCGCGCCTTCTTGATGGCTTCCATCAGCGCGGAAAAATTCTCATACAGTTTCTGCTCGTCGAACGAGGTCTTGCCAATCGAAACGTGGATGTTGGCAGTCTTGTCCAGGCGGAATTCGACGCGGCCGGCTTTGGCTTCCATAACCGCGCGGCCCATATCTTCGGGGTTGACCACCGTGCCAGCCTTGGGGTTTGGCATCAGGCCGCGCGGTCCGAGGACACGGCCGAGGCGGCCAACCTTGCCCATCATATCGGGGGTGGCAATGGCAACGTCGAAGTCCAGCCAGCCGCCCTGGATCTTGCTCAGGGTCTCGTCGTCGTCGGCCACGGTATCCGCCCCGGCGTTGCGGGCGTTGGTCGCCCCGTCGCCCTGGGCGAAGACCAGCACGCGCACTGCCTTGCCCAAACCATGCGGCAGGACAACCACATCGCGGATCTGCTGGTCGGCCTGGCGCGGGTCGAGGCCCATGCGCATGTGCACTTCCACGGTCGCATCGAACTTGGCGTATGAGGTCTCTTTCACCAGTTTGACCGCTTCGCGTGGGTCGTAATCCTTGTCAATATCCACTTTGGCCAGAGCGGCCAGATATTTCTTTCCGTGTTTAGCCATAATTCTCCTTCGTGGTGCAAGCGGGCCGGTTTGCGGCCCTCCCACAGGGTTAGTCAATGACAGTAATGCCCATATTGCGGGCGGTGCCTTCGATCTGGCGCATGGCGCCTTCGATGTCGAGAGCATTAAGGTCTTTCATCTTCAGTTGGGCGATCTCGCGCACCTGGGCGCGCGTCACCTGGCCAACCTTCTCGCGGTTCGGGACACCCGAGCCTTTTTCCACGCCGGCGGCCTTGCACAGCAACACCGCTGCAGGCGGGGTCTTCAACACAAACGTGAATGACCCATCAGTATAAACGCTGATTTCCGCCGGGAGGATTTCACCCGGGCGGCTCGACGTGCGGGCGTTATACTCCTTGCAGAACGCCATGATATTGATGCCATGACCGGCCAATGCCGGGCCAATGGGCGGGGCAGGATTGGCCTTGCCGGCCTCAATCTGCAGACGAACGATTGCCTTTAATTTCTTTGCCATGCTTAACTCCTTTGTGGTTTTAGTGGGTGATTACGTGTACCGGGTGTTCTTCCCGGTGCGGGACACCCTCCCACCGATCCAGGCCGAGCTTTGGGGACCTCCGGCCTGCTACCGTCAAATCTATGCTTTCTCCACCTGGAGAAAGTCCAGTTCCACGGGCGTCTCGCGCCCGAAGAACGATACCATCACGCGGACCTTCGTCCGCTCCATGTCTATTTCGGAAACCACGCCGCGGAAATCGTTGAACGGGCCGTCAATGATGCGGACGCGTTCGCCAACTTTGAAGGTTACCTTGACCGTCGGCGCTTCGGCTTCCATGCGCTTGAGAATTTGCGCCACTTCCTCCGGGCGTAGAGGGGTGGGCAGGTTGCCCATCCCGACGAACCCGGTCACGCCCGGCGTATTGCGGACGACGAACCAGGATTCCTCGCTCAGGATCATGTTGACCAGCACGTAGCCGGGGAAGATGTGGCGTTCCACCGTGCGGCGTTTCCCATCCCGCACTTCGATCTCTTCCTGCGTGGGGACAACCACATCAAATACTTTATCCTTCATCCCCATTGTCTCGATGCGCTGTTCGAGGTTATGCCGCACCTTATTCTCGTACCCGGAATAGCAGTGGATGACAAACCAGGCCGGGCCATCCGGCGCGGTCTCTTCCACCTCTTCAGGAGCGGGGACACCCTTGTTACGGGCAGTTCGAGAAGGCTTTAAAACCGACTCTTCCGAGTGAGAAACTTCCTCCTCGGATTCGGGCGCTTCCTGCTCAAACTGGTCTTCCGGTTCCTGATAATCCATTCTTCAACCTCGTTGGCAACGCACCTGCGGCGGTTAGACGCCGACCAGCAACGCCAACAACTTGCTGGCGCCTAAGTCAACAATCCATAAAAAGATTGCCATGGCAACCAACACGACAATCACAACGAAAGTCAGACGCCGGGCTTCAGGCCAGGTCGGCCAGGACACGCGGCGCAGTTCGCCGGACGTTTCACGGAAGAAACGCTTGATGGCGCCTTCGCGTTTTGGTTTTTCATCTTTACCAGCCACGTGACTCTCCTTCTTTCTGACGGTGACAACGCCGCCTCAACGGACGGCGTTGTGCGCTACAGGCCAGGCAGGATTTGAACCCACAACCGCTCGTTTTGGAGACGAGAGCTCTACCAATTGAGCTACTGGCCTACAATTCTGTGTCACGTGTTCCCGTATTTCGGTGTCATGTACTTGACACTGGAACACGTGACACAGGAATACTTACTTGGTTTCACGATGCAGCGTATGCTTGCGGCAACGCGGACAATATTTATTGAATTCCATCCGGTTCGGATCGTTGCGGCGATTCTTCTCCGTGACGTAATTGCGTTCCTTACAATCGTTACATGCCAGGATTAATACCGGGCGGACATCTTTCTTCTTGGAAGCCATGACTTACACTCAAACTTTCTATGCGATGATTTTGGTGATGACACCCGCACCGACGGTCAAGCCGCCTTCGCGGATGGCAAACTTCGAGCCTTGTTCCAGCGCCACAGGTACGATCAGTTCCACCGTCAGGTTCACATTGTCTCCCGGCAGAACCATCTCCACTCCCTGCGGCAGGGTCACGTCACCCGTCACGTCCATCGTCCGAATGTAGAACTGCGGACGATAGCCCGAGAAGAATGCGCTGTGCCGCCCACCCTCTTCCTTCTTCAGCACATATACCGAC
>JACQYE010000148.1 GCA_016208355.1 Chloroflexota bacterium
CTTTCCTCGAGGTGCGCGCCGGGAACCTGGGTGCGCAGGCGCTGTATCAAAAATACGGCTTTGTTGTGGACGGTGTAAGACCGCACTATTACAAGGACAACAACGAAGACGCGGTCTTGATGACCCTCGCCCGGCTGGAAAGCCTAAACGCACAATTGGCCGGTAAGATGATTGTGCAAAGCAAGACTCCTGGAGGAACATGACTACCGAAGAGACATTAGCTCACATTGCCAAAGAAGTGTCCGTCTGCCAGAAATGCGCGCTGTACCACTCACGCAAGAATTCTGTTCCCGGCGAGGGACCGGCAAACTCGGAGATCATGTGCATCGGCGAAGGTCCAGGTTTTCACGAAAATGAACAGGGACGGCCATTCGTGGGCGCGGCGGGGCAATTCCTGAACGAATTGCTCGCCCAGGCCGGGATGAAGCGCGAGGAAGTGTGGATCGGCAACGTGGTCAAGTGCCGCCCACCCGGCAACCGCGATCCGCTGCCCGAGGAACTCTCGGCCTGCAACGAATACCTGGAGCGCCAGATCGCGGCCATCAACCCGAAGATCATCATCACGCTGGGGCGTTTCTCGATGGGCAAGTACATGCCCGGCGCGAAGATCAGTTCCGTCCACGGCCAGATGCGACGCATCGGGGACCGCTTTGTCATCGCCATGTTCCACCCGGCGGCCGCCCTCCACCAGGCTTCCCTGAAACCGGCGATTATGAAAGATTTTGCCCAACTACCGAAACTACTGGAACAGGCGCGGGCTGCCCTGAAACGTTCCGCACCGACGCAAGTCGAGACCCCGCCGGAAGAGCCAAAACAGTTGAGCTTGTTTTGAGCAACAGATGGACTGATGGCGTAAGGAGACAGGTATGGCTTCTTATCTCGTGACCGGGGCAGCCGGGTTTATTGGGGCGCGCGTCAGCGAAATCCTGATTGAGCAGGGAAACGCCGTCACTGGCGTGGACAACCTGAATGACGCCTATGCCATGCGCATGAAAGAATACCGCCTGCAGAAGCTTCAGGCTCTACCCGGATTTACGTTCGCCCGGCTGGACATTGCAGACCGGGAAACTGTCAGCCGCCACCCGGCACTCGCCACTCGCAGCTTTGACGCAGTCATCAACCTGGCAGCCCGCGCTGGGGTGCGCGCCAGCCTGAAAAACCCCTGGATCTTCTACGAAACGAACGTCACCGGGACCCTCAACCTGCTCGAACTGTGCCGGGAGCGCGGCATCCGCAAGTTCATCCAGGCCTCCACGTCCACCGTCTACGGCATGGATGCGCCAACCCCCACCCCCGAAACGGCCAACACTGACCACCCGCCGCAAGCCTACGCGGCCAGCAAGAAAGCCGCCGAGGTGCTCTGCTACAGTTATCACAGCCTGTTCGGGCTGGATGTCAGCATGGTGCGCTACTTTACCGTCTACGGCCCGGCGGGGCGTCCCGATATGAGCATGTTCCGCTTCGCCAAGTGGATGACGGAAGGCGAGCCAATCCAACTTTACGGAGACGGTACACAATCCCGCGGCTTCACCTACGTGGACGATATTGCCCGCGGCACGATCGCGGCGCTGAAACTGCTTGGATACGAAATCTTCAATCTGGGTGGGCATGAGGTCATCAGCATAAATACCCTGATCGCGATGATGGAAGAATTGACCGGCAGGAAAGCCATTGTCGAGAACCAGCCGTCCAACCCCGGTGAATTGCTGGTTAATCAGGCCGACGTGACCAAGGCCCGCCGAATGCTGGGCTGGGAGCCGCAGGTCGGTTTGCTGGAGGGAGTAAAGCGATTGGTGGAGTGGTACAATGCCGAACGCTCCTGGGCAAAAGAGGTATCCACCCCGTGAATTTCCTGAAGAACACGTTTTCGGAGTGGAAGCAGGATAACCTGCTCCGCAAAGTAGTCCGCAACAGCGGATATTTGTTCGTTGGGAATACGCTCAGCACGGTTGTGCAAAGCATTCTTTCGGCGCGCCTGCTTGGGATCCTGGGGTTTGGCATCCTCGGTGTGGTAACCGAATTTGCCACCAATATCAACCGTCTGCTCTCCTTCCGCATGGGGGAACTGGTTGTCAAGTATATGGGCCAGTACCTGACCGAAGGCCGCAAAGACCGCGCCGCGGCAGTCTTCAAGGCAGCCGTCCTCCTGGAAACCGGTTCGGCGTTAATTGCATATCTCCTGCTCCTGCTCCTCGCGCCTCTTGCCGCAAGCGCAATTATCAAAGATGCCAGCATGGCACCGCTCATTTCCTTTTATGCCATTGCCATGCTGGCAAATTTTGCCACCGAAGCCGCCACTGGTTTCCTGCAAGTAACCGACCGCTTCCGCAGCCAGGCGTTGATCAACTTTTTCCAATCGCTCCTTACCGCCGGGTTGATCGTCTATGCCTATTTCAGCCATGGCGACATCTGGCTGGTCTTGGGAGCCTACCTGGCCGGGAAGGTCTTCAACGGATTGACCCTGGCCGGGTATGCCTTCTGGCGGGCGCGGCAGACCCTCGGTCCGGGCTGGTGGCGGGCATCCTTGAAACTCCTGCCGCCGCGGCGCGAGTTCTGGCAATTCGCCTGGAGCACAAATCTCAGCGGCACGGTGACCATGGTGACGCGCGACAGCGAGTCGGTCTGGCTTTCCCTCCTGCTCTCGCCGTTGGCTGCCGGGTATTACAAGACCGCCAAAGCGGTCATCAACCTGGTGACCGTGCCCATCACTCCTTTTATCACCGCCGCCTACCCGGCCATCAACCGTTCGGTGGCCGAAAAGGTCTGGGCGCGCCTGCAAGACTTGCTCAAGAAACTGACCATCATCTCCGGTATTTGGACCGGCGCGGTCTCGCTCGGCCTGCTCGTCCTTGGCCACTGGCTGATAGCCACATTCTATGGAACGGAGTTTGCCCCGGCTTACCCGGCGATGCTCATCCTGCTGATCGGTTTTGGCTTCGCCAATATTTTCTACTGGAACCGAAACCTGCTGCTCTCGCTCGATTTGCCCGTTTATCCGCTGAAAGTAACCGCCATCGCCGGCGCGGCCAAACTCCTGCTGACCTTCCTGCTCGTGCCGCGTTTTGGCTACCTGATGGAAGCCGCACTGATGTCGGCTTTCTTTGTCGTTTCCATCGGGCTGATCGTCTTGCGCGGCCGGCGCCAGGTCCGCGCCGAGCAGCGGGAGGCAGCCCTGACCGGCAGCCCGGTCCGTACTCCCGAACCGGGGTCGTCCGCGCAGGCTGGAAGACGCCCGCGCCCCTGGCTCGAAAAATGGAAGCGCAGGGTTGCCTCCCCCGGGGTCAACCGCTGGGACTGGCTGGCTGTTCTAACTTTCCTGGCTTTCGCCGGGTTATATTTTCTAGGACGCCTGCAGGCAAATTACCCAATCGTGATCCTGACCGGCGACGGCGGCAATATCGCCAGTTACGCCGCCGCTCTCGACCATCCGGACTGGTTCGCGGCCGACGCGGTTTTGGGAGACTCAAATAACGTTGGCATCTATGCCACAATCCACATCCCCATCATCCGCCTCCTGGCACGCCTGACCGGGGAGTATGGCCTGGCGTATGCCTGGCTGGTGTTCCCGCAAACATTCCTGCAACTGCTCGGCTTCTACATTTTTGGGCGTGTCCTGTTCAAGAATCGATTCTGGGCATTTTTACTGGCTCTTCTTACTGCAATGACTGTCAACAATATTGGCCTGGGGGAAATCTGGGGTGTTTGGCAGGACGCCCTGCCGCGGGTTACATTCCAATCCTTGCTGCCATTTCTGCTAGCCCTGGTCCTGATCTGGATGGATCACCCCGGGCGCTGGCCCTGGCTGATGGTCTTTGCTGGGCTGCTGGTGTACGTCCACCCGATCAGCGCCCCGGCCTGGGGACTGGCAATCTGGATCAGTCTCTGGCTGCTGCTGCCGAAGGAGTGGCGTTTGCCACGGCGTTTCCTGGTCATGCTGGGGCTCGGCATGTTATTTCTGGCGGTACTCACTCCCTTTGCCATCAATTACTTATCCTATCGCGGGAATGACCCGGCCGCTGACTATGCCGCAGTGATGCCCATCTTACAGGCCTACTCCCCGGAAAACCTGTTCAATGTCCCCGCGGCGCTGGGCGATTTTCTTTGGAATATGATCCGCAACCTGCTTATCCCGGTATCACTCGCCGGGCTGGCAGTTCTCTGGATTCTCAAAAAAGACGATCGCCTGCAAGTGAAAGTTGTTTTACTGTGGAGCACCGGGATTTTTACCACCAGCATCCTGATTCCATTCACAGAGCGAATCATCGAAGGGCAGTTCCAAATCCTGCCCATTGAGACTGAGTTGGTGCGCTGCATTCGCTATCTCGTGCCCCTGATGTTGCTGTTCTGGTTGTGGCCCCTGGCGGAATGGACCCGCCGCCTGGTGAAAATACAATCGCGATGGGCAGCCTTCCTCCTGGGAATTGTTCTGGTTGGATTCTGGGGAGCCACCAACCGTCCCGCGGTGGGCGACATGCTGGACGCGGTGAAGTGTTTTTCACAGGCACATCTGGTTTGCGCCACACCCCGTCCGCTCGACGAATTGGTCGGCGCCCTACGGACCGAAACTCAAGCCGGTGAGAGTATATTTTTCTATAACCAGGACCTGTCCGCTACTTCCCAATCCTTGAGTGTTCGTTACGCAGCCTTGCGCCCGCTTGTCTATTCGTATCGAGATAGTGGTATCCTGGGCTATAGCAGTCGCGCTTCCCTGCCCGATTGGCTGGAGACTACCCTCGAGGTGGATGCCATTCGAGCAGCAACTGATCCGCAGGAACGGCTTTCCCGCCTGATCCCGCTGGCTGAGGGTCTCGAAGCCGGTTACCTGATTATTGATTTTGAGATTTCGCCGGAGACGTTGAACGGCCTGCTTGTGACCGTTGTGATGCAAAACGATATGTATACCCTGCTCGAACTTCATTGAGGCGCGTCATGGTCGATAAAAGAAACAATACACAAAAAAAACAGAAAGCCGATACAACCGCGCTGCTTTCTGTTGTCGTCCCGATTTATAACGAGGCTAGTTCCCTTTCGGAAGTCCTGACGGAATTAGCACCGTATTGCCGGAGCCGGAATTGGAATTTAATCTTAGTGGATGACGGCTCCCGTGATACCACCCCGTCAATCCTTGAGCAATATAAAGATATTCCTGGCGTGAGTATTCTCCGCCACAAGGTCAATCGCGGCTATGGCGGCGCGCTCAAGACCGGTATCCTGGAAGCCGGAACTCCTTACCTCGTGACCATAGATGCTGACGGTCAGCACGTCCTCAGTGATATAGATGAATTATTGAAATTTACCCTGGGTGAAGATGCCGACCTGGTCGTCGGGAAGCGGGGAAAACAAGGCCGCTCCGGTCTGTATCGCGGAATTGGCAAATGGCTGATCAAGAAGTTTGCCTCCCTGCTGATGCCAATCCATATTTCAGACTTGAATTCGGGTTTTAAACTCTACCGGACCGACCTTGTCCGGCGATACCTTTTTCTCTGCCCGGATTCAATGGCTTTCAGTGACGTGATTGCATTGATCTTCATCAAGAAGCGCCATCTGGTATTGGAACACCCGATCCATATCAAGCAACGGTCATCCGGGAAGAGCACAATTACAACGTTTACCGCCTTTCAAACCCTCATGGAAATCATCAACATTGCCATGCTGTTCAACCCGCTGAGGATTTTCCTGCCCTTATCGGTCCTTTGTATCGGCTTTGGTTTCGTCTGGGGAATCCCGATCATGCTGCAAGACCGCGGTGTCAGTGTTGGGGCGATGCTGGCGATTGTGACCGGGCTGTTATTCTTCTTCATTGGTTTGATTGCCGAGCAACTATCATCTTTAAGAATGGGATTGCTGGATAGCAGTGAAGGCCATTCGAAAGCGAACGAAGAAGAAAAATGAAAATCGTTTGTGTTTCTTCTTCGCAAATCCCATCAGACACCGCCAACAGCATCCAGGCGATGAAGGTTTGCCAAGCCTTCGTTCAATTGGGCCATCAGGTCACCCTGTTGGTGCCGCATCCGCAACCCGAAAGGATGAAAACGGCGACCCTGTTGCGTCATTATGGGCTACAGCACGCCATTGAAATCGAGTGGATTGCAGGCCATTCCCGCCGCCTGTTTCCTTGGAAAGCCGTCTGGCGGGCGCGCCGCCTCGGCGCGGACTTGCTCTACAGCTGGCCGCTGCAATCTGCCGTCCTCGGTCTGCTGATGGGGATGCCGTCCTTGGTGGAACTGCACGACCTTCCGACCGGGCGCTTCGGCCCGCTCTGGCTGAAACTTTTTCGGCTCCTGCCCGGACGAAAACGCCTGCTCCCCATCACGGATGCCCTGCGGCGCGCTTTGAACCTGCCGGAAACATACACCCTCGTCGCCCCGGACGGGGTGGATGTGGAACGCTACATTTCGTTACCCGACCCGGAGTCTGCCCGCCGTCAAACCGGCCTGCCCTCTGCCCAGACGGTGCTTTGCACCGGTCACCTCTATGCAGGCCGCGGCGCTGACCTCTTCCTTGCCCTGGCTGGCAAATTCCCAACGGTTAGTTTCGTCTGGGTGGGCGGCCGTCCGGCAGATGTGAATACCTGGAAATCTTGCGCCGCAAAGATGAACCTGACTAACGTCACCTTCACCGGCTTTGTGCCAAACGAACGCATCCCGCTGTATCAGGCTTCCGCCGATGTTTTACTGATGCCCTATGAGCAGACAGTGGCCACCTCCAGCGGCGGGAACACTGCCCTGGTGTGCAGCCCGATGAAAATGTTCGAGTACATGGCCGCCGGGCGCGCCATCCTGACGAGCGACCTGCCTGTGCTGCGCGAAGTGCTGGACAAGACGATGGCCGTATTCTGCCCGCCGGAGGATGTCGGGGCGTGGGAATCTGCCCTCAACCAACTCCTCGGCGATTCGAAACGGAGGCAGGCCCTCGGTCAACGCGCCCGGAGTACTGTAGATAGCTATTCGTGGGTCAGGCGCGCTCAACGTATCCTGGAAGGATATGTGTAAAATACTGTAAGATTATTAAATCACTAGGTTGTTTTTTTAGGCAGTAACCCAATGTGAAAGGGCAGGAATGTTGGTCCTCAGAAGAATTCGTACATTTTTGGGCTCTCCTAGGTTGGCATACTTTGTTGCTATCCTTGGGTGTTTATTCTTCATCGCTCAGTTATATCGTTTTGCTCATACTCAGACATCCTTGGTGGATGAAGGCATGTATCTCTATTTGGGATACAAGTTTGTAACCGGGAGTATCTCTTATACTGACACAGGTCTTTGGAATTACTATGCTCCCCTTTCTTACCTCATTCCTGGTGTGATCCAGGATTGGTTTGGGCCAGGCCTAAGGATTGCCCGTTACTTTTCCATATTTTTAGACCTTTTGACGATTGTTCCTCTTTGGTTGACCGCAAAACGTCTCCGCGGAAATTGGTGGGCGGCGCTATTGATATGGGCAGTTGCCTTTATGCCTATTCAGAATCGAATTCTAGGTATAGGGCTCTCTCAATCGCTGGTGAACTGTATGGTGGGGTGGGCTATCTTCTTTGTTCTTGGCGAGGATCGTACTTTCCTTCAAGTCATTACTGGCGCTTTCATTTCGGGTATTGTCGTAATGACACGGCAGAATATGTTGCCTCTGTTGCCTTTATTCATTATTTATGTGTTTTGGGTGTACGGGAAACGCGTGGGCTCGTTGGCTTTGCTGGCGAGCCTCGCGCCTGTAATAATTCTTCACCTGTTATTCTGGCCGAATATACTTGGAATGTGGAACGTTTATTGGCTTTTCCCTAAATGGTTTCCTTTTCTGACCCAGTACGCCCCCCCGACGGGCAGCTATGCAATAAGAGACATTGTAACTGTATCTATCCTTGCGAAACTCATTACGTTTTCTTGGGGCCTCCGTGCTTACTATATTCCATTCCTGGGAGTAGTGGCTTCTTTTCTGTTATGGCCTGCAAAGAGAAAGAATTGGAAAAGCGAGGCAGATTTCCGGGCGAGTGTGTTTTTGGGATTCCTCTTCCTTGCTCTAATGGCAATCCATTTATGGGCTTCTATTATCACATTACATTACGGCATTTTTGGCTATGTGTCTTATGGAGCGTTCTATAGCAACATTGGCTTGTTATTGGTCATGATTTCATATCCATCATGGGCGAAAAACGGTTCTCTCTTTCGGACGGTTATCGTTATTATTGCCGTGTTGGTTGTTTCGTTCAGTGTGGGGCTTTCTACATTCGAACAATTTGGCGATTTACTACTCAATACGAATATTCCTCGGATTATTCAATTCGTTAAAACGGGGATATGGCAAACTGGTTACCCACTTTGGGATATCCTTGAAAACAGATTCGCTCTTGATTATCAATCTGCCAGATTGATACTGTCCCCGGTTGTATCTTTTGTTCTTGGAGGAATTCTAATTGCATTTCTGTTCCTGGCAAAAAAATACCTGCAAAAGTACAAAATTTTGCAGGATTACGGGATGGGTTTCACCATTTTGACCGTTTTCTTGTTCGCCGGTTTCATAATCTCACCTCTCATGGGTACGGCTTACCGAGAGAATGGCGAGTGCGCAACAGATATGATCCGAAACTATGAAAGAATTGGAGCAACGCTAAGAGATATAATTCCAACGGGCAGTAATGTCTATTGGAACGTTGATTCCGCCATCCTTTTATTGTACGCGAGCGATGTTTCTTTGCACCCCGCACAAGTATATGGTCTCTATACTTTTAGATACGGAGGAGATACGCGAGAAATCGAGGATGCTGGATACTGGAATGAGGCCCTTGCATCTCAATGGCTGGCAGAGGCTGACTTTATCATAATCCAAGAAAATGCGGTATTATCGACTTTTGTGTCATTGGAAAAAGATCTGGATACAAACAATTACGATTTGGTGACTCTATTTCCTGTAAACCCATGTGATCCCAGTTCGAGCCTGTTGGTCTACCAAGTGAGGAGGATATCGCCGTAAACCTCCTTCCCAAACATGGCGAAGAGAAAGCGTCAAGCAGTGGAACAAATATGCTCTTTGTGAGGCGTACCCGGTGATTTCCCAACCTGCCAGAACGAGAAATTATGAAACCTTATCTGCGTGATCTAGCCTGGCTTGTGTCCATCAGCTTAGGCTTGGGGCTGCTATTGTCCCTTTTCGACGGTGGAATATGGTGGAAAGGCTGGCTAGCCTATACCGCCCTGTTCCTGCCCGGGCTGGCAATTCTGACCGCTCTCTGGCACGCCGAAAAGGCGTCCCGTAAACTGAGTTGGATTTTGCTGGCGGCGCTTTTCCTGCGCTTCGGGATGGGGCTGTTTTTCTCCTGGGCGCTCCCCATTTACGGAAATGATTCGGAAGTCCACAACGCGGGATATATCTTCCGTGACGCCTCCACGTACGACGCGCAGAGTTGGGACTTGGCTACATCCAGCGACCCGCTCTGGAAAGCATTCGACAAGTCGTACGGCATCGAAGAACAATACGGCGGGCTGACGTTTTCCATCAGCCTGGTCTATCGCTTCCTCAGTCCGGACATACACCGTCCCTGGCTGACTATTCTATTTTCAGCGTTGGTGGGAGCAATCGGTGTAGCGTTGGCATGGAAAGGGGCACGGTTGGTCTGGGGAGAACACATGAGTTGGGCGGTGGGCTGGATCATGGCGTTGTATCCGGAGTCTCTGCTGGCCGGCGCATCGCAAATACGCGAACCGTTCCTGATCTTGTTCATTGCCGCGGCGTTCTGGAGCCTGGCAGACTGGCAGGCAAGTCGCCGCCGGATGGCCTGGGTCTGGCTGGTAGCGAGTCTACTCGGCGCACTACTCTTCTCCCCGGGTGTGGCAGTTGTTGTTCTAGTTGTATTGGGAGTCTGGGCCTGGCTGCGTGGGAAAGAATACCGCCTCCGTTGGTGGTGGGTTGCCGGGGCGGTCGTAATCGTTGTTGCGGGTATCATATTTCTGGGTGTTTTAGTAGGGGGTACCCTTCAGTCCCCCGACGGGCCGTTGGCGAACCTGGTCAATTGGCTGCGCTATTCTGCCATGTACAACGCTTATCTGACCGAATTGAATTCGGGCTGGATCCAGACGATATTCGAGACATTACCCGAATGGCTTCACCTGCCTTTCATTACAGCGTATGGGGTTGCGCAACCAGTTTTACCGGCCGCAATTGCAGACCCGGCTGTCTGGCCGTCGCGCGCCATGGGAATCCTGCGCGGGCTGGGCTGGTATGCTCTCCTGCCGTTGTTGATCTACGGCTTGCGACCTGTTTTAAAGACTGTCGAAAAGCGCGAGCGGATGGCCTGGTTGTGGCTATGGCTGGCCTCCTGGACATGGATAATACTCTGTTCCTTCCGCGCCGGGGGAGACCAATGGGACAATCCGCGTTACCGCTTGATGCTGATGATGTTCCAGGCTGCGCTGGCAGCCTATACCATGCTCTGGGCGCGCCAGACTCGAGACCGCTGGCTAGGGCGCGTTCTAGCGGTGGAGGGACTATTCTTGGTTTTACTTGGGTACTGGTATGCGGACCGATATACGGGCTGGCCGATTCCCCACATTTCTTTGCCAATCGTTGCTGCGATCTTCCTCGTTAGCACCCTTGCTTTTGGGGCAGCAGGTTGGATATGGGACCGGCGGGCGGATCACTCCAGACATTGAGTAAGCAGGCGGAGAAGCAACATGAACAAAAAAATCAATCACTTGGCTTATTGCGTATTATCTTGTTCGTAGCGGTTGTATTGAACCTTCTGGCGTTGTGGCGGGTTGGGCAGGTAATGAGAATACTGGCAAACGTACCATTACTGTTAAATGGACACTTATCCTGGCTGGGGTTGAATTACAGTTCTGATTCGCATTTGACCATTTTTATGAAACCTTGAGTAACCCAGCGATTGAGGAATCAGATGCAAAACTCTTCCGTTTTTTTGCGAATCGGCATGGCAATTACGGTAGTTCTAGTTATAGCCGCGATGATTCAGGCAGATATTGTGGTCGATGAATTTGGCATCTCGCTCTTTGCATCCAACTGGGGGGTGCCGTTCTATTTCTTGTTGGGGACCACGCTCTTAGTGTTTGCAGTTACCTGGAATAAGAGCAGCATGGCTTTGATCAAGAAATTTTCTAATGGTTGGCAGCCTGAGCGTACCTGGCGTATTGCCACATTGGTGTTATTCTCCCTTTTCTTGTCAGCATTTTCGTTGTTAAGCCTTATCCCTCTGCCGGTTACTCCCCTAGTGTTGCTGCCCCGTTCCGAATTACTAAAGTTTCTTCCGCTATTAATCTTTCAGCAGAAGTTGGTCCGCCTCACAGTATTCTGGCTTCTTGCTATTGTTGCTGCTCTCATATTGACTTCAAGCAAAAAAAGGCTAACTATAGAAACAGCGACTTTGGCCGCAATACTCGGAGAGGCAGTTGTTTATAGGATCTTTCGTTTTATAGCAACGATCTCGACGTATCCCTTTGCTTTGACCTGGGAAGAGAGTCACCGGCCATATTCGGCATCACTGGTCGCCGCTGAGAGAATCTACGGGAAAAATATCCCGCTGTCGTTATCTGATTTTTCTCTAAACCTGGTCAACGGAGTCCCTTTCCTCTTCTGCGATGTTCCCATCTGGCTTTATCGTTTATGGGTGACAATTTTATGGATTGGTGTTTCTGCGTTGGTGATCTTTCTTTTGCTCCACCGTCTGAAAATTAAAGACCGTTTGATACTATGGCTGTTTGCCGGCTGGCTTTTTTTATACCTGCTTCAGGAAGGCGGTATTAAATACAACCTCTTGCTGAGCGTTGCGATCGTTTTGGCTGGTTTCTCAGTCAAACATCCCTGGCGGGCCCTGGGCAACATCTTACTGGCGTCAATTTGGGCAGGATTGAGTCGTGTGAACTGGTACCCGGTTCCAGCAATGTTGGCCGCAATTCTATTCCTGCTGGAGGAGCCTGTAAAAAATTACCGCAATATTGCACAATATTTATTCAAGCCCCTTCTGTGGGGTATTGCCGGGGTTGCCGCCGCGGTTGCAACGAATATATTCGTATCGCACACCATTTCGGGAACCGGCGGCTCTTTCGGAGTGGAACAATTGCAGTCGGCATTTCTGTGGTATCGCCTGCTTCCCAATGCCACTTATCCGTTGGGTATCCTGCCAGCCATTCTGCTGGTTTCCTTGCCGTTGCTGCTAATTTGTCTCCACGCTCCGCGAGGCAGATGGCATTTTATTCGCGTTTCAGGTTTGATCACCCTGGTGGCTGTCCTCTTTGCGGGCGGGTTGGTAGTCAGTGTTAACATCGGGGGAGGCAGCGACCTACATAATATGGACGCTTACCAGGTCGCTTTTGTCCTAATTGCCGCTTACATATTCTTTGACCGTTTTATAGTGGATAAACCCATGGACTCGCAACGCCCCGCCTGGTTTGTCATCGCACTGGCCCTGATTTTCCCCATCTGGTCCGCGATAAGTGTGGTGCAACCACCTATCACCTTTGATCAAACTACCACAACGCGCGCCATCCATATACTAAAGCAGGAGGTTGGGCAAGCGGCCCAACAAGGGGAGGTGCTCTTTATGTATGAACGTCCTTTGATTACATTTGGATATATTGATGTTCCTCTTGTAACAGAATATGAAAGTGTTACCATATTTGGCCCCGCGCGCGCTGGAGATGAAACATTTCTGGCAAGGTTTTATCGTGATTTGGAAACTCACCGATTTAGCCTGATTGTCACCGAGCCACAGCCCAGAGGTTTGCAAGACAACACGCACGGTTTCGGCGAAGAGAATAATGTCTTCTTTACGGCTGTCACCGAGCCGATGCTGTGCTACTATGAACTTTTCTCGACGGTCCCAGAAGCCAGCATTGAACTTTACACCCCGCGTATGACGCCAGGCGAGTGCGAGTTTACTGTTTCAACTGCTATTGATCCTTAGCATCGAATGCTTTATTCATGTGATATCTGTCTTCATCCTTACGTCAGGAGGAAATATGGTACTTATACGCAGATCGTATAATTACCTGAAAAAAGCGGGCTGGCTGGCCTATCTGATCGCGGTGGCTGGCGTGGCGCTCTATGGTGCGCAGCTATGGGTCTATGCCCACACCCAGACTTCGTTAGTAGACGAAGGTGCATACCTTTACATGGGTTACCAGTTTGCCTTGGGAACATATCAACCCTACCAGGATTTCGGCCTTTGGATGAATTACGCACCATTTTCATACCTTATTCCTGGGGTTGTTCAATTCTTGTTTGGCCCTGGCTTGCGCACAGGGCGATATTTTTCGGTCATTCTCTCGATTTTTACTGCGATCATTTTGTGGGCCTTAGCGAGGCGCCTGGGAGGAAAATGGTGGGCAGCTGCACTGGTCTGGGCGATAGCCCTTTCCCCCATCCCTATAAAGATTTACAGTCATGTATTATCCCAAGTATTGGTCGCTTTTTTCCTTGCTGGCGCATTGTTCTTTACACTCGGAGAAAAACGACCTCTTTGGCAGATCATCGTCGGCTCCGTACTCGCCGGGATACTTGTCATGTCCCGCCACACCATGGTCCCCTTGCTGCCACTCTTGGTCGCTTATGTTTTCTGGCAGCATGGAAAGAAGGCTGGTTGGCGGTCCATCGCCGGGTGTTTGCTCCCTCCGGTGATCGTACACATTATTTTCTGGCCCAATATCCTGCAATTATGGTCGTTTTCCTGGTTGCCTACCCAATGGATCCCGTATCTAAGCAACTACAGACCGCCAGTAGACACCATGCCCTTGAGCGCTGAATTGGATCCACGAACACAATTAATAGACCTCTTGCGAAAGTAAATCATTTGGTGCTCTTGAGTTCGAGGTTGTAGATAGCCGCAATAAGATTGAATCTGAGTGAAAATCGTTTGCGCCTGTTTCTGTATCGTTCACTCAAAATCCGAAAAATCTTCAACCTGCGGATAACGTTCTCTACCAAAATACGCTCACTGGAAAGTTCCCGATTGCTCGCTTTCTGTTCCTTCGTCAAAGGATGTAGCTTCGATC
>JACQYE010000140.1 GCA_016208355.1 Chloroflexota bacterium
ATTTGTTGTGCCGCACTCAACCGCATGACCCATCTTGGTATGCCAGATAGCTATCGAGTGCCTGTTCCCGGGGAAGCCGCCTGACTTTCCCGATGATCCATGGCTGCACCTTGCCTGCTCATCGATTTATGCACCAAAGCCTATCAGGTAATGAAAGAAAAGAAGTAACGGGCATACTGGGCGTAGTAAGAAATACGACGCTGAAATCCAGCAGATGCTATGATTCTGGGTGTTACCGCCGAACAGCGTGATGAGAGAACTATTCTTATCGGGGTATGTCAAGTCAAGCATGATTATGGTATCCTTAACCAACACTTTTGCCTGCGGGAGAAATCATGTACATTGCAATCGAAGGTGTCATCGGCGTCGGCAAGACCACCCTGGCGCGGCTGCTCCAACCCGTCTTTGATTCTGAAATCCTGCTCGAAGTCTTCGAGGAAAACCCCTTCCTCTCCGACTTCTACAGCGATCGCGAACGTTACGCCTTCCAGACGCAAATCTTCTTCCTCCTCAGCCGCTACCACCAGCAGCGCCGCGCTGTCCCGGAAATCCTCGCCACCGGCAAACCGCTCATCTCCGACTACACCTTCGCCAAAGACGCACTCTTCGCCAGCATCAACTTGAAGAACGACGAACTGGTCGTCTATCACCAGGTCCACGAGGCCCTGGCCGAAAAGATCACCCTGCCCGACCTGCTCGTCTACCTGCACGCCAGCACCGACACCCTCATGCAGCGCATCGCCAGGCGCGACCGTTCCTACGAACGCAATATGGAACGCGGCTACATCGAACAGCTCAACCAGACCTACGAAGAGTTTTTCTCCAAACCTTACGACACCACCCCCGTGCTCGTCATTGACACCGACCCGCTGGATTTCGTACACCGCCCGGAGCACCTCAGACTCATCGAAAACCGCATCCGCGAGACCCTCGGCCTGTCGCCGTATCAGCCAGCCTTGATGTCCAAATAGGGGAGACAATATGCGTATCACCCGCGAAACACTCATCCGCATCGCCAGGGAAACTGCCCAGAAACGGGCGTTTTCGGACCCGGGACTGGTCGCAGCCTACCTGACCGGTTCCCTGCGCACGGAAAATCCCTTCCTCGGCGGCGCCACGGACATTGACATCGTCTTCGTCCACGCCGGGGAACCCAAAATCCGCCGCGAGATCGTCGCTCTGACGCCCGAAGTCCATCTCGATATCATCCACAATCCGCGATCGGACTACGACAAACCCAAGGAACTGCGCCTCCACCCCTGGCTGGGACCGGAACTCTACGACCCCCTGCCCCTGTATATCAACCAGCACTTCTTCGAGTTCGTCCAGGCCGGGGTGCGGGACAAATTCCACGAACCCGCCTCGGCCCTGGCACGCGCCTCCCACCTGGCTGCGGAAGCCCGCCAGGAATGGAGCGCTCTCCAAATGAGCGAAGCACCCTGGCCCGATCTGTTCATGGGTTACCTGCACGCGGTTTCCCTGGCGGCCAATGCCATTGCCCTGCTGACCGGCGGTCCGCTGGCCGAGCGGCGTCTCCTGCTCCAGTTCCCGTCCCGGGCCGAAGCCGCCGGGAGACCCGAACTGTCCGAGGCCCTGCTCCACCTGCTCGGCGCGGACGACGCCGAGGCCGAGGCGCTGAAGGCCTGTCTCGGCGCGTGGGAGAATGACTTCGTCGAAGCGGCGGGCAGGCCGAAAGTCGAGGAACGCATCGCCGCTCCGCGGTTGGCGTATTACAAATTGGCCTGCGAGTCCATGCTGGCCAGCGAGTCACCGCAGGCTGTCCTGTGGCCCCTGCTGCTCACCTGGACGTTGTCTGCCCAAGCCCTGCCTCCGGCGCGCCAGGCCACCTGGGAATCATGCTGTAAAGGGCTGGGGCTGATCGGGACAGTTTTCGACGAAAAGATGTCCGGGCTGGACAAGTTCCTGGACAGCGTCGAGGAATTGCTCGAAAGAGCGCCGGCATAGCCCCCATATCTGGGGCTCCCACAATGTCCATTTACGCCCGATTACGCCTGAATCTGTGGATAACTGCCTGATTTCTGTGGATAACCCGCGCGGTCTGTGGAGAAACTGGACAATTGTTCGATTTATCCACCCCCATATCTGGCGAGAGTTTGGGACGAAATCCAAAATCTGGCTCTGTGGAAAACCCTGTGGAAAGACGGTGGAGATTTTCTGACAACTTATCCGCACTTTTCCACAACCGGGCTTTCTTCGAGAGTACCGATTCTTCCCATATCCGGGGGCGCTCGCCCCGCGACCGCCACAGTTAGGGACATCTGCTTGTTATCCACATATCCACAGTCCCTACTGGTACTACTAAATAGGTTAATCCTAATAAATATATGTGGAGGAAAGAATGACTCTCTTCCGCTTTGAAGAACTGACTTGGCCGGAGGTGGCTGCCCTGCCGCGTGACCTGCCGCTTGTCCTGCCCCTGGGTGATGGCTTTGACCTAGCCCAACTTTCCACTTTGCTTAAAACAGATGAGATCGGCCTGCTGCCAGCCATCCCCTTTGGCTGGAGCGGGAGCGGGCTGGACGTCCGCCCGGAAATCTTTTCCGACCTGACCCGCAGCCTGGTCTCCAACCTGCTGGAAGACGGTTTTACCCGCGTCTACGTTCTCACCCCGGACCCTTTGGCAAGCTCAGGGCAGCGCACTTCCCCTGTTTCCGGCATCCCATCCCTTTTGCTTCCCCGGAAGGGTTCTTCCATCTCCTTCCCCGCTGATGGCGAACGCGAAAAAGTGGTCATCCTGCCCATCGGCCATACCGAACAGCACGGTTACCATTCCCCGCTTTCCACCGACACCATTATCATCGAAGCCGTCGGCCAGGGCACGACGGGGGCTGTCCCGGAGCAGGCGGTCTGCCTGCCGGTCTTCCCCTACGGGGTCAGCACGCACCGGCGCTCGTTTCCCGGCACGTTCAACGTCGGCGGGCGGACATTCGAGGACTTCTGGCTCGCGGTGATTGACACGCTCGTCGCCCGCGGCTTCACGCGTTTCTACCTGATGAGCGGGCACGGCGGCAACTCGTCGTTCCTGGTCAACGTGGTCAAGTACGCCGGGGAGAAATACCCGGAGATTTTCTGCGCCACATCGTTCCTGTATCTCTCCGGGTCGAAGGGCGTAGCCGCCCTGGAAGCGAAACGGGAATCGCCGCTGGGCGGGATGGGCCACGCCTGCGAACTGGAGACCTCCCTCGTCCTGCACCTGCGCCCGGACCTGATCCACCTGGAACGGGCCGTGGACGAAATGGACTTCATCACCACCCCCTCCTACTACATGGACTGGATCGAGGGCGGCGCGCTGACCGCCAACCCGCCCTGGGAGGACGACACCCGCACCGGGGCCTACGGCGCTGGGAGCCTGGGGACGGCCGAGAAAGGGGAGTACTGGCTGAAGGTTGCCATCGAAGAAAAAGTGGACCACGTGGCCGAGATCCACGAGCAGTACCGCCGCAGGCGAGAACGCAGGAAAGCGGGAGGTTGAAAGTAAAATGCTTTTATTAAACTCATGCTATAAGAGTAAAATAGTCTTATGAGCCTACCATTGTTCCAACCCATCAAACCAATTCACGCCCACTTCAAAAACGACGCTGATATTGTGTTATTTAATGGCAGTGTTCAAGAGTTGCTTGCTGAAATTCCCGATAAGGCAATTCAATTAGTAATCACGTCTCCCCCGTATAATCTTGGGAAAGATTATGAACACCGCGTTGATATTGAAAAATACCTTGAACAGCAAACTCGGATTATCGCTGAACTATATCGAGTCTTGAAAGATGGTGGTAGTTTATGCTGGCAAGTGGGCAACTTTGTAGAAGATGGTGAAGTTTATCCTTTGGATATTTTGTATTATGGAATATTCAAAAAACTTGGTTTGAATTTACGCAATAGAATCATTTGGCGTTTCGGGCATGGGCTTCATGCGTCAAAACGATTTTCTGGAAGATATGAAACTATTTTGTGGTTTACAAAAGGCGATAAATATTTATTCAATCTTGACAATGTCCGTATTCCATCGAAATACCCTGGAAAACGCCATTTCAAAGGCGAGAAAAAAGGACAACTATCTGGAAATCCACTAGGTAAAAACCCTTCTGATGTTTGGGAAGTTGTTCTACAAGATTGGGAACAAGAAATTTGGGATATTCCGAATGTGAAAGCCAACCATCCCGAAAAGACAGAACATCCTTGCCAGTATCCAATTGAATTAGTCGAGCGTTGCGTACTTGCGTTGACTAATGAAAGTGATTGGGTTTTAGACCCATTTGCGGGTGTTGGTTCATCGCTTATCGCGGCACTTAAGAATAACCGACGCGCGGCAGGAAGCGATAAAGAACAAGAATATGTTAAATTAGCGCGAGAGAGAATTCTTGCATATTTCAACGGCACACTTGGCTACCGTCAACTTGGTACGCCAGTGTATCAGCCAACAGGCATAGATAAAGTATCGAAAGTCCCAGATGAATGGAAAGCCAACTATCAGCAAAATAATCTTATGGATGAAAAAGGAGAATATAGCAAATGAAAATTGCTGGCTTTTATTCATTCAATAGCGGCGCAGAGGTTGTTCAGAAGAAATACGCAAAAGAATTGAACGAAGTAAAACAAATTCTTATCAGTGTTGACGCTAAAAAGCATAAGACAAAGCGAAGTGAAGAAAAGACCATGCGCGACAAGGTCTTGTATAGTCCTCGCTCTCTAAACAAAGAAATAAGTGATACGTTTTTAGAAATGGATTGGGAGAAGAAAAGAGTTTTATGTGATTATCCAAAGCAGTATTACAGCGAAGGATACGAACCGCCCAAAATTTCTAAAGGGGCTTTCAGGGAAATGGATTTCATAAAAAACAAACTTGGCGTCGAAGTGCAGTTTGGTAAGTATTCTTTCATGGTCTACAATGTCTGCGCCAAAATGACAATTTTTCACAACATGGGGTTTATTGATGTGGGGATAGAAATTGTTCCAGTAAAGGAATTAGCCGAAGATATGTCTTCTGGCGTTTCTTATTTTGAACAATTCGTTTGGGATTTGGAGCAGCGCGGCGTTTCAGATATTGATATACCAGTTTTAATTTTAGGAGTTGCCCCCTAAAAGTTCCTAATAGATTGAGGCTTAAGGAAAACGAG
>JACQYE010000141.1 GCA_016208355.1 Chloroflexota bacterium
AAAGAGAAGCGGCTTTCCTTCGCTATATCAGGATAGACGATTTTCGGCTTTTCAAATTCCACATAATAAACAACAGTATCTTGAATTTCATACCATTCGTAAGGGCCTGGTTTACGCCCTTTCCACTCGCCTTGCCAACCCTTGGGCTTTGGCATCAGACGGTCTTTGAATTGACCTAAATATTTATGAATTGCTTTATATCGTCCAATATCAATCCCGCGTCTAGTGAAGATTAGATAAGTATCTTGAAAATTGATGTGATACTTCCGTACATCATCTCCAACAACAAACGGCTTGATAATCTCTGCACTCTTAGGGTCTTCGGCAATAAGCCGATCTCGTAATTGACGATTTATCACAAAGGCTTCGTTATAACCAGTTTTTACACCATAGAATATTCGATTATCAACATATTCTCCTAAACGGACTCCATCTTGCCGCATCTTATCGAATATTGTTTGTTCTCTATCGTTGGAAAGCGCCCAATTTTCGCCCTGCAAGGCGCGCTCATCCAACATCGAGCCAACCGCCTGCACTTCTTCGGGCAGGGAGATAAAGTCGAGTCGTTTGATGGGTACGTACAGGAAATGCTGTTTTTTAGTTGGCAGGCGGCGGGTAATGATGATGGCCGGGAAGGTGGCAGCGTTCTCGAACACCGGCAGTTCACCGAAGTCCACGATTTCGACCAGCGTGCTTTCACGGGTCAGGAAGTCGCGCAGGGCTTTGCCGTAGTTCGAGCGGATCCACTTGTTCGAGACGATCATGCCAAAATAGCCGCCCGGTTTGAGCAGTTTATGGGCTTTCTCGATGAAATAGATATACAGGTCGGCAGTCCCGGCGTAGGTCTCGAAGTTCTGTTGTGCAAAGGTCTTGAATTCTTCGCCGAGCGTCTCCTGGCGCACGTACGGCGGGTTGCCGATGATGATGTCAAAGCCGCCCTCTTTCATGACATCCGGGAAAGCCTGTTGCCAGGTTTCGGGGCGCAGGCTGTCAGCGTTGTAGATGTTGGTGAGCAGGGGCAGTTTCTGGCGTCCGTGCAAGGCGCGCAGCATCAGGTTGAGGCGCGCCACATCCACAGCCTGCTTGTCCTTGTCCACGCCGAAGATGCAGGATTGCAACAGTTCCAGGCGGCGGAGGTTATCGTGCATGTCACCGGACCTCACCCCCGGCCCCTCTCCTAAAAGGAGAGGGGAGTCGCCCCCTTCCCTTGCAGGGAAGGGGGATGGGGGGATAGGTCTGGATTGCCCGCGCATGTTCGCCACGAAACGGTCGAGGGCGTCGAAGGCTTCGATCAGGAACGAGCCGGAGCCGCAGGCCATGTCCAGGATGCGCGGCGGGCGGGACGGGTTGTAGCCGTGTTCGTCCAGCCAGCGGCTCACGGTCTGCTGGACGATGTATCTGGTCACGAAGGCCGGGGTGTAGTAGATACCCTGGCTCTTGCGCTTGGCGCGCTTTTCCTCCACGTGGGAGGCGGCGGCAACCAGGCCGGTCTCGCCCTGCATTTCGGTGACGATGTGGCCGAGATATTGCTCGTAGGCCGTGCCGAGCACGTCTGCTTCGAGGGCGTTGAAGTTGTAGCGCACGAAGTTCTTCTCGTACAGCCCGCGGATGAGCGCCTCCAGCGGCGGGCGGTCGCAGTAGAGTTCTTCGGAGAAGTGCGGGGCGAAGAGTTCCGAGTTATAGGTGGCGTCGAACTGGCGGAAGAGTTCGTTCAATTTGGCAGAGAGTTTGTCCAACTGGCGCTGGTCTTCCAGTTCGCGCAGCAGCGGCATCAGGCGCATCGGCTCCACGTCCCGGTCTTCGGCGGTGCGGATGAAGATGAGCCGGTTGAGCAGGCGCAGCACGGCCTCGTCAATCTGCGCCGGGGAATACAGCGGGTTGTAGCCGCGCAGGCTCTTGTAGAGGTCGCTGCGCCACTGTTTCAGGTCATCGAACAGGTTCAGGCTGACCGGCAGGCGCTTGACGCGTTTGCCCACCTTGTCGGCTTCACGCTCCAGCCGCCCGGCAGCGGTCTCTTCGCGCGAGAACCACCACAGGCGCTCGAAATCGGTCAGGTAGGTATCCAGGTTGAAATCCAGGAACTGCGCCCGGAAGGGGTCGGTCTCCTTCCATTCGGCGTTGAAGACGCGCAGCCCTTCGAAATCGGAGAGCAGCGCCCAGGTCACCGACTTGGTCCAGGCGTAGTCAATCGCCTGCTGCACCCAGCGCGGATCGTTAAGGTCTTCGGAGGCTTTCTTGGTTTCGATGAAATAACGCGGGATGCCGCCGATGCGGAAGGAAAAGTCCACGAAGCCGCGCGAGACCTTTTCCTCGGGGTTGACCTCGTTGACATTATCCACGTTCCAGCCGAGGGCGCGGAACATGGGCAGGATGTATCCCTGCCGCGTGGCGTTCTCGTTCATGGCCTTGCGCTCGGCGCTGGAAAGGGCTTTGAACCTTTTTACGAGAGTCTCGATTTGGGCGTAAGCGGTCTCAGGTGTGGTCATGGGCGGTTCTCCCCGGATGGGTGATGTCTTATTTTACATCGAAATCGGGCAGGCGGTGACCGTCACATTTCCCCAATTGCTTGCCATCTCCCCGACTGTCGAATACACTTGGGGCATCTCACCAAGGTACGACGAGATTTATCTCGTCCGGCCCTCTCAAGATACCCCCATCCATGAATCTCCTTTCCATCCTCCTCTCCCTGCTCCCCATCCTCGTTGTCCTCATCCTGCTCATCTGGCGCAAAATGGCCGCCGATTTATCCGGCCTCATCGGCTGGACTGTGGCCGCGCTGGCTGCCATCCTTTACTTTCAAACGCCGCTATCCGTCACGCTCAAAGCCAGCCTGGCGGGTGTGGTGGCCTCCTTTCCCATCACACTGATGGTGGGAGCCTCGCTCCTGCAAGTTTTCCTGATGGTCGAGACCGGCGCGCTGGGACGCATTGTGACGCTCATCAAGACCATCTCCCCCTCAGACCAGGTGGTGCAGATCATGATCGTCAACGTCGGCTTCGGCACCCTGCTGGCCGCGCTGGGGGCCACGCCCGTTTCCATCCTGCCGCCCATCATGCTGGCGCTCGGCTACTCGTCCTTCGTCGCCATCGCCCTGCCCGCCTTGGGCTATGACGCCCTGTGCACCTACGCCCTGCTGGGTGTGCCGGTGGTGGTCTTCTCCGGCTTCGTTGGTCTTCCGGTAAATGAAGTAGGCGGCTACTTTGCCCGCTTCATGCCGGTCATCAGCACCTGCATCGCCCTGGGGATGTTGTGGATCGTTGGCCGCTGGAAACTGGTCGGACGCGGATTGCTCCCGGCGCTCCTTTCGGGACTTTCAGCCGGGTTCATCGCCATCGGCATGAACGCCCTCAGGCTGGTCCCGCTGACGGGCATTGCCGCGGGCCTGGGCGTGGTGGTCGTGATGCTGTTCTATTTGTTGGTTACACGCAAACCGCTCAGGGACCGCAGCGTGCTGACCGAGTCCGACCACGCCGCCGAGAAACGCATTGCCCTGGCTGCGGCGCTCTCCCCCTGGCTCATCCTGGTCGTTTTCGCAATATTGGTGAATCTACCCGCCCTGCCCTTCTACGAACTGACCTTCAAAGCGCTTGCCATGCCGCTGGAGATAATCCCCGGGGCGCCGGAGAAGGTACGCCTGTTCTGGCAGGCCTACTTCTGGATACTCGTCGCGACTTTCCTGGCCCTGCCCTTCCTGAAACCAACCAAAAAGCAACTCAGCGGCTCTTTCAAAAAATGGCTCCAGCGCGCCCCGCGCCCCATGCTGGCTTCGGCGGTCTTCTTCGCCATCGCCTATCTGATGAATCACTCCGGCAAAGGCGCGGACTGGGTACTGGCCGACCCGAACAACAACATGATCGCCGTGCTGGCCAATGCCTCGTCCGCCGCGTTTGGCCGGTTCTACCCGCTGGCCGCGCCGTACCTCGGTCTGTTGGCCGGTTTCGTCAGCGGCTCGGAAGCCTCGTCCATCGCCATGCTGACCGCCCTGCACCTTTCCACTGCCGAAAAGATCGGCGCCATCGGCATCCTGGTGGCCGCCGTCAGCGGGATTGGCGGCGGGCTGGCCTCGGTCATCTCCCCTGCCAAACTCCAGAACGCCGCGGCTGCGATTGGCAGGATCGGCGAGGAATCAACTGTGCTGCGCGTTACCTTCGTCATCTCGTTGGTCATTACCGCCGTTGCCGCGGCCATGGCGATGACCTGGGCGTTTTAACTCTCCCGCTGAATTAACCGCCAAGACGCAGAGAACGCCAAGTTCACATAAAGACGCCAAGAATGCTTGGCGGACTCTCGAAAAAAATGGCGTCTTGGCGACTTGGCGGTGAAAAATCGTTGTTATTCATAAGTTCTAAACAAAAGGAGCCTCCCCATGTCGGACAGATTCGAAAATGTCACCGTCGTCAAGAAAGCCAACGTCTACTTCGACGGCAAGGTCACCAGCCGCAACGTGCTTTTCCCGGACGGGACTCGCAAGACTCTCGGCTTTATGCTCCCGGGGGAGTACGAATTTGGCACCGCCGCCCCGGAGTTCATCGAAATCCTGAGCGGTGAAATGGACATCCTCCTGCCAAACAGCAAAGAATGGCAAGCAGCCAGGGCCGGTCAATCCTTCAATGTCCCGGCGAACTCGAAATTCAAATTGATTCTGAAGGGGTTGGTGGATTATTGTTGTTCATACGGATGACACGGTTTGCAGTGTCGTTGCGAGGGCTGGCGTTCATTCCAGCTCGAAGCAATCTCCCAGCCCGCGAGGAGAGTATTTCGTCGGGCAACCCCCAAAAGGCGGGGGCAGGCGAATGCCCCCTTCGCAGCGACACGCAACTTTGCGAAAAACCGTGCTCCCCCCCGGCATTCCCTTGACTCAATCGAATTATCATTGTATACTACATTTAGTACGTACTAAACGTACAACAAGCCTATGAGCCAAACAATCGAACAGATCAAAAGTGAATTTATCGAGGGAATGAGCAGCATGAGCCAATTCTCGGGTTTCCCCAAAGGGATGGGCGCCAGTTTTGCCGTGCTTTACCTCTCCCCCAACCCGCTCTCGCTGGACGACCTCGTCGAACACACCGGGCTGACCAAGGGCGCCATCAGCACCAACGTGCGCGCCCTGGCCCGGCTGGGGCTGGTTCGTTCCGTCTCGCGCCTGGCAGACCGCAAGGATTACTATGAAGCCGAGACCGATTTCTATAAAGCCATCCGCGCCATCCTGAAAGAGCGCAAGAACAGCGAGTTCGACCGGGCAGTCTCCTCGGTGAAGTCCGCGCTGGCGGAACTGGAGGCAGACTCCGGGTCCGGGGACGAGGCGGAGCGCCTCTTCCTGCGCAAACGCCTGCAAGCCCTGCAGTCCTTTTTCGATGCCGTTGACAGCCTCACCAGCGCCGTCACCCGGCTGGAAGGCCTCGGGCTGAACACCGTCCAGAGCGTGCTCAAGATCCTGAAGTAAGTCCAACCTATCCTGGTTTGTCAACCGAGGCGCATGCCATCGGGTAGATTAATGTTGCTATTTCAAAAGGAGAAAACGATGAACACCATCCTTATTTATGCAGGTCAACTGGTCGTCACGCTGGCTACCTGCATCCTGCTAACCGCCTACCTCCGCCCCTTCCTGAGACGCGTCTTGAACGAACTCTGTGGCACGGAAGGTCGCGCCCAGTTCTGGATCGCCTTCGCCAACATCATGCTCATCCTCGTGCCGGTCTTGTTCGGTCTGGGGTATCGGCCCGATGCCATTCCCTCAACGCAATGGTTCTTCGACCTGACCCGGCAGCTGCGCACGAACCTGTTTGGCTTCGTGTTGTCACTGCTGGCAACCGGGATCGCTGTGGGTTTCTTTGCCCTGGTCGCTCCCAAACCACAGGCTGAAAAATAACAGATCAACTATTTCCTTATCGGTAGACAAAAAGGAGCCAAAATGAAAATCGCAGTTACCGGTGCATTTTCGTACTCTGGCAAGTACATCACCCGCCGCCTGTTGGCCCAGGGACACGAAGTCATTACCCTGACCGGCCACCCAGACCGCCCCGATCCGTTCGGCGGAAAAGTCAAAGCCTACCCCTTGGATTTCGACGAGGCGGCCCTGACCCGCAACTTGCGCGGCGTGGAAATTCTCTACAACACCTACTGGATTCGCTTCGACAAGGACAGCAATACGCAACCTCAAGCCGTGACCCACACCCAGACGCTGGTGCGAGCAGCAAAAGCGGCTGGGGTACGGCGCGTGGTGCATATCAGCATCACCAACCCGTCTCTTGACTCGCACCTGCCATATTTTTCCGGCAAGGCTGCCAACGAGCAGGCGGTCATCGAGAGCGGCATGAATTATGCCATCCTGCGTCCCACCGTGTTGTTTGGGACGGAGGATATCCTCATCAACAACATTGCCTGGCTGCTGCGGCGTTTTCCGTTCTTTGGGCAGATTGGCGACGGGCAGTATAAACTCCAACCCGTCTACGTGGATGACTTGGCCGCGTTGGCCGTGGAGGTCGGAAGCCGCGATGAAAACATCATCTGGGATGCCGTTGGTCCTGACATCTTCACCTTTGATGAACTGGTGCGATTGGTAGGAGAAAGCATCGGCTACCCGCGCCCGATCCTGCACCTGCCACCCCGCTTGGCGCTGACAGCGGCGCAAGCCATCAGCCTGTTCGTCCGTGACGTGGTGCTGACCCCCGAGGAAGTGGACGGCCTGATGGCCGGGCTGTTGGTTTCGTCCGAGACACCGCGCGGCGCGACTCGTCTCGCCGGCTGGTTGGGAGAGAATCGTGACACCGTGGGGGCAAAATACGCGTCGGAGTTGGCGCGACATTTCAAGTAAGATGTCATTGCGAGCGTAGCGAAGCAATCGCCTAATCTGCGAGGAGATTGCTTCGTCGCTCGCTTCGGTCACTCCTCGCACATCGTCCCCGAAGGGGAACGACACAAACCGCAAGATTCGGGTGGCAATCCTGACAGGAATCGGTACAATAAGCGCATGAACAATTTCCTTCGACTCTCCGAAGATTACGCCCGCGTGGAACAGGCTATCCGTTTCCTGGAGCAGAATGTTCGGCGACAGCCGGACCTGGAAGAAGTGGCCGCGCATGTCGGATTGAGCGAATATCATTTCCAGCGGCTGTTCACCCACTGGGCGGGCATCAGCCCCAAGCGCTTCCTGCAATTCCTGACCAAGGAAAACGCCAAAGCGCTCCTGGCGCGGACCTCCGTCCTGTCCGCCGCTTACGAGGCCGGGCTTTCTTCCCCGGGGCGGTTGCACGACCTCTTTGTCCAGGCGGAGGCCGTGACCCCAGGCGAGTACAAGACGAAAGGCGCAGGCGTAGACATCGCCTATGGCTTCCACCCCACCCCATTCGGCGAGTGCCTGCTGGCCCTCACCGGACGCGGCATCTGCTTCCTCGGCTTCGTGGACCACGACCGGCAATCCGCCTTAGAAGAACTCAACCTCCATTGGGCCAACGCCAATCTGAAAGAGTCCCCAGCCCAGACAGCCCCTCTCGTGGAGAAAATCTTCTCGCCCCAGACCGGCGAAGCGTTGACTGTCCATCTGAACGGGACAAACTTCCAACTGAAAGTCTGGGAGGCGCTCCTGCGCCTGACGCCCGGCCAGGTGACCACCTACCAGGGACTGGCGCGGCAGGTTGGCGGCGCTGCCCTGAGCGCGTCGAAGGGTCAAGGAATGGCGCGGGCAGTCGGGAACGCCGTCGGTCGCAACCCGGTGGCTTACCTGATTCCCTGTCACCGGGTGCTGCGCCAGGTGGGAGGATTCGGGGAATACCGTTATGGATCAGCGCGCAAGAAGGCCATCCTCCTTTACGAGTCGGAACACTACCCACAGCCTGTCTAACGCAAAGTTAATCAAATCCAGATAAAATTACCCCTGTTTACCGGCTTATAGACAGGAGTAATTTATTAAGGAAAAGAAACTCAAGCATGTTACCGTACCGTCATCCGAAATAACTCCAAAGAGCCTCTATCTGTCGCGGCGCGACTGGTTGAAGATGGCGGGCATTGTCAGCGCGGCCTCGCTGTTGGCCGCTTGCGGGGCCAACGCGACCGATCCAGCCGGAGGGTCCGCCACGCAGACGCCGCTTGCGGATGTCCCCAACACTTTCGAGCAAATCACCAACTACAACAACTATTACGAATTCAGCACCGACAAACAGGCTGTCAACCCGCTGTCGGCCAATTTCCGCCCCACACCCTGGGCGGTGGAAGTCGGCGGGCTGGTGCAGAATCCGAAGACCTACGCCCTCGAAGACCTGCTCCGGTTCGAGCAGGTGGAACGCGTCTACCGCCTGCGCTGCGTGGAAGCCTGGAGCCTGGTCATCCCGTGGACCGGGTTCGAGTTGAACAAACTGCTGGCGGAAGCGGAACCAATGACGAGCGCCAAATACGTGGCCTTCACCACGCTATTGGACCCGGAACAGTTTCCCGGTCAGTCCAGCCCATTCTACCCCTGGCCCTACACTGAAGGCCTGCGCCTCGACGAGGCCATGCACAGATTGACATTAATTGCCACCGGCCTGTACGGCGAGTCCCTGCCCAACCCGAACGGCGCACCCCTGCGGCTGGTGGTGCCGTGGAAGTATGGCTTCAAATCCATCAAAGCCATCGTAAAGATCGAACTGACCGAGACACAACCGGCCACACTTTGGAATACGATTGCCCCGGAAGAATACGGCTTTTACTCCAACGTCAACCCCGAGGTTGACCACCCGCGCTGGAGCCAGCGCACCGAGCGCCGCATCGGCGAACTGGACCGCCGGAATACGCTCCTATTCAACGGGTATGCCGACGAAGTGGCTTCGCTTTATTCCGGAATGGATTTGAGTGTGAATTATTGAGAAGAGAGTAGAGAATAGTGAGTAGAGACAAAGGGTTTCCCTGGCCGCGCGTACTTGTACACCTTTTAGGCGTTTTGCCGCTGGCATCTATTTTCTTCGCCGCGCTGACCGGGCGGTTGACTTTCAACCCCATCCAGGACATCGAGCAAAGGCTGGGACGGGCGGCGCTGTATTTCCTGGTCGCCTCGCTGGCCGTTACGCCGATCTATACGCTGACAGGCTGGAGGTCCGTGCTGCCGCGCCGCCGCGCCCTGGGGCTGTACGCCTTCCTGTATGCCAGTCTTCATTTCATCACCTTCGCCGTCATTGACTACGGCTTCGATCTGCGCGAGATCGGTAGATTGATTCTGGAAAAGCCGTTCATCCTTCTCGGCCTGACAACCGGACTCCTGCTCCTGCCGCTGGCAGTTACCTCCTTCGACTATTTCATGCGCAAGATGGGGAAGAAGTGGAAATCCCTCCACCGGCTGGTTTACATCGCCGGGGTGACCGTCATCATCCATTACGCCTGGGCCAAAAAGGGCGATTTGTTTGCCTTGCAAGGAGATATTCTCAAGCCTTTGTTATGGGGACTGCTGGTCGTGTCCCTGCTTGTCTTGCGCATCCCCGCCGTTCGTCGGGGAGTGAGCGGGTTACGGCAAAGGGTTGCGGGGCGCGGAAAAGTACTTAAATCTGCGTAACCTGTACAGTACTTCAGAACAAAATTAAATTGACGCCGCGCTCGATTTGCTATAAGATAGCAATGGACGCGGTGTCTTTATTTTCCCACTTTTAGGAGAACCTCATGCCTGCTCAAGCCCCCATCTACGAACGCCCCGCAGAACTGCTACAACATCTGATCCGCTTCGACACCACCAACCCGCCTGGCAACGAGCGCCCGTGCATCGAATACATCAATGGCCTGCTTAAGGACGCCGGGATCGAAACCACCCTCGTCGCCAATACGCCGGAACGCCCCAACCTGATTGCCCGGTTGAAAGGCACAGGAAACGCCCCGCCGCTTCTGCTCTACGGTCACGTGGACGTGGTCACCACCGAGAATCAGAAGTGGACCTACCCACCCTTTGAGGCCAAGATCGTGGACGGGTACATCTGGGGCCGGGGCGCGCTGGATATGAAGCACGGCGTCGCCATGTACCTGGCCGCCGTCCTGAAAGCCAAGGCGGAAGGTCTATCACTGCCCGGGGACGTGATCTTCGCCGCCCTGGCTGACGAAGAAGCCGGGGACGATTACGGCGCGCGCTACCTGGTTGACAAGCATCCCGGTCTGTTCGCGGGAGTCCGCTACGCCCTAGGCGAGTTCGGCGGATTCAACCTCTCCATTGGCGGGAAACGCTTCTATCCCATCATGATTGCCGAAAAACAGGTCTGCTGGATGAGAGCATCGTTTCGCGGCCGCGGCGGTCACGGGTCCATGCCGCTGCGCGGACAGGCGATGGCCAAACTCGCCCGTGCCCTGAAATTACTGGACGAACACCCCCTGCCTGTCCACATCACCCCGCCGGTGCGGATGATGATCGAATCGCTGGCGAAAAATCTGGGAGGCGTGACCGGGCAGGTCATCCGCCAGATTCTCAACCCGGCGCTGACCAATAGCATTCTAAAAACGCTTGGCGAACGCGGTAATTTGTTCGCGCCGTTGGTGCGCAATACTGTCAGCCCGACCATGCTCAAAGCCAGCGACAAAGCCAACGTCATTCCCGCCGAAGTGACGCTTGGCATGGACGGGCGTCTGGTTCCGGGGGCCAAGCCCGAGGACATGATCCGCGAATTGCACGCCCTGATCGGGGATGACCTGGAAATCGAGGTCTTCAAAGCCGAGCCCGGACCTGCCGCGCCGGATATGGGCCTGTTCGATACGCTGGGCGAGACCCTGCGCGCTTTCGATCCCGAAGGCGTCCCCCTGCCCTTCGTGCTCTCAGGGGTAACGGATGCCCGGTTCTTCTCGCTCCTGGGCATCCAGACCTACGGCTTCACGCCGCTCAAACTACCCGAGGACTTCAACTTCGTCGCCACCGTCCACGCCGCCGACGAGCGCGTCCCGGTGGAGGCGCTGGAGTTTGGGGCGCAGGCGGTATATTCGGCTTTGCAGAAATTCCACTAATTCCGGAATGTTAGCCACCCTCGACGCCCATGCTCATCTCGACCCCTCCCGCGGCGCGGACGAACTCTCCGCTTCCGGCGCGGTGTTGGCGATGAGTCTGTCCCTTGATGAGGCGGAACGCGCCCTCCAGCGCAGCGACCCGCTAATCGCCTGGGGTGTGGGCTGTCACCCGCGCTTCCCGCGCGCCCAGGCCGGGTTCGACGCGCAACGCTTCCGGTCGCTCGCCGAACGGACCGCCATCGTCGGCGAGGTGGGGCTGGACACCGGGTCGAGGGTCCCACTGGAAACGCAGTTGAAGACGTTCCGGCAAGTGCTGGAAATCGCAGCCGGAATGCCGCGGCTGGTCAGCATCCACAGTTACCGGGCGACGAGTATGGTGCTGGATGAATTGGAACACTGCCCGGTCGCCATCCCCGTCCTGCATGGCTGGTTCGGGAACGTGGCAGAGACAAAGCGCGCCGTGGAACTCGGCTGCTATTTTTCCATCCACTCGCAGGTGGCGCGGCAATCCAAGTTCCACAATCATGTTCCTCTGGAACGCGTTTTGGTAGAAAGCGACCACGGCTACAACGACCCGCCCGCCGCCATCCCATGCCGGGTAGAGTGGGTGGAGTACCTGGTGGCGCAGCAGTATGGGTTGGAGGTCGAAGAGCTGCGGCGGGTGGTTTGGAATAATTTTACCCGTACCGTTCATGAGACAGATACCGCCCATTTGCTCTCCAAGTCGCTGGTAAAAATTGCAGAGGGGTTATGACCAACAAAGCACATTCTTCTGCGGTTCTGGTTTTACTTCTCTCATCCTGTACAGCTAATGCGCAGCCTACGACGCTGCCCGTGCCAACCGCTTCCACCACGCCAAATGTGTGCCCAGCGCTTGAAAGTATTGCGACTCCTCCCCCTTTCGATCTTGATACCGTTGGCTATCTCGAGCCAGATGAGAGG
>JACQYE010000071.1 GCA_016208355.1 Chloroflexota bacterium
CCATCTGCCAGGATACCGGCACGCCCATCTTCTATGTCAAATATCCCGGAGGCTGGAGCACGCTCCAGTTGAAGAAACAGATCCGCACGGCATTAGCGGAGGCCACGAAAAAATCCTATATGCGCCCCAATGCCGTGGACGCCGTCTACGACAAGAACAGCGGCAACAACCTGGGCGGCGACGACTTCCCCTCGATCCATTTCGAGGAAGTCGAAGGCGATGAACTCACCATTGAGGTGATGCTCAAGGGCGGAGGCTGCGAAAACATGGGGGCGCAGTACTCGATGCCAGACGGCCGCCTTGGCGCGGGCCGCGACCTGGCGGGGGTACGCAAGGCCGTCCTGGATGCGGTGCAAAAGGCGCAGGGTCAAGGGTGCGCACCGGGCATTCTGGGTGTGGCCATTGGCGGCGACCGCGGCACCGGCTACGTCAAGTCGAAGGAAGTGCTCTATGACAAGATCGGCACCCGCAACCCGGACCCGAAACTTGCCGCCTTGGAAGTGGCGCTAACTGAGGAAGCGAACCAGATGGGGATCGGCCCGATGGGTTTCGGGGGAAAAACGACCGTGATTGACACCAAGATCACCGGCCTCTCCCGCCTGCCGGCCTCGTACTACGTTACAATCTCATACATGTGCTGGGCTTACCGGCGGCGCAAGATGACGGTGAAAGGTGACAGAGTAATCTACGATTAACCACAGAGCACACAGGGCGCACAGGGAAAGTCACAGAGAAACTCTGTGGTCTCTGTGCTCTCCGTGGTGAAGCTAAGGAGAGCAATATGCGTGAAATCACCATCCCCATCAGCGACGATGTCATCCGTGAACTCAAAGTCGGCGACCCGGTGATGCTCAACGGCATCATGATCACCGGCCGCGACACGGTGCACAAATGGATGATTGAGACCTTTATCAAGAAAATCCGCACCCTGCAGAAAGATGATATAGAAGTCTACGAGGCCCTCAAGCCGATCCTGAACGGTGGCATCATCTACCACTGCGGACCGGTCGTCTCCGGGCTGGACACGAAGCAGTACAAGTTCGTAGCGGCCGGGCCGACCACTTCCATCCGCGAGGAACCCTACCAGGCCGATGGGATGAAGCATTTCCACCTGAAGGGTGTGATCGGCAAGGGCGGCATGGGCGCTAAAACGCTCAAGGGCTGCCAGGAAGTGCCCGGCGTCTACTTCCACGCCATTGGCGGCGCAGCCACCCTCATCGCCCAGTCCGTGACCCGGGTGCTCGGTGTCTACAAGTACGAATTCGGCGTCCCGGAAGCCATCTGGGTCATCGAGGTCAAGGATTTCCCCGCGGTGGTGACGATGGATGCCCACGGGCAGAGTCTCCACCAGGTTGTCGAAGAACAGTCGGGCAAAGTACTGCAAGAGTTGTTGGCAAAGTAATCAAGCGATAGTTCCAGGAGAGATAGTTGTGCAAGGGCGGCTCGATGCCGCTCTTGTTTTTTAATATCGGGAAAAGTTATAAGATAAATCTGATAAAATAAGTGTGGGTATGTATCGTTTTCATCCAACCTGTTCTTACCACAGGAGGTAAGGTTTATGTCACCCACAGCCGCGAAAAAAACCAAACTTGAGGGGGAGGTTTTCTACCCCAACCCCGAGACTCTAACCGGTACGCATGTTCCGGATTGGGAGGCCCAGGCTGCCCAGGCCAGCAAAGACCTGACCGGTTACTGGGCCAGGCGTGCAGAGGAACTGGAATGGGTTCGCAAGTGGGACACCGTCCTGGATGAAAGCAAAAAGCCGTTCTATCAATGGTTCGTCGGCGGCAAGGTCAATATCGTCCAGAATTGCCTGGACCGCCATGTAAAGACCTGGCGGCGCAATAAACTGGCATTGATCTGGGAGGGGGAACCGGGCGACCAGCGCACTTTTTCCTATCACGCTCTCAATCGCGAGGTCAATAAATTCGCCAACGTACTGCGCGCCATGGGAATCAAAAAGGGCGACCGGGTGACCATTTACCTGCCGCGCATCCCGGAGATTGTAATCGCCATGCTGGCCTGCGCCAAGATTGGCGCGGTTCATTCGGTGGTGTATGGCGGTTTCTCAGTCGAATCCCTGCACGGGCGTATCCTTGACTCTCATTCCAAACTTGCCATCACCGCTGATGGCGGTTGGTTGAACGGGAAGATCGTCAAACTCAAAGATATTCTGGATGAAGCCTTGCAGCGCTCCCCGAGCGTCGAACATGTCATCGTCGTCAAACGAACCGGGCAGGAAATTTGCATGGACCCGGAGCGCGATCTCTGGTATCACGACCTGATGATGTTGCCAATCGCCAGCCCGAAATGCGAGACCGAAGTGATGGATGCCGAGGACCCACTCTATATTCTCTACACCTCCGGCACAACTGGCAAACCGAAGGCCATCCTGCACACGCACGGCGGGTACATGGTCGGAATTTATGCCACCCTGCATGATGTATTCGACATTCGGGACGAAGACCGCTGGTGGTGCACAGCCGACCCGGGCTGGGTGACCGGGCACTCGTACATGGTCTACGTCCCCTTATTGAATGGGGCGACATCCTTCCTCTACGAGGGCGCCCCTTCGTATCCCTACCCAAACCGCTGGTGGCAGATGATCGAAAAATACGACATCACCATCCTGTACACTGCGCCGACTGCCATCCGCGGCCTGATGCGCTTCGGCGAAGCCTGGCCGAACCGTCACGATATTTCCTCGTTGCGATTGCTTGGCTCGGTCGGGGAACCGATCAACCCGGAAGCCTGGAAATGGTATCACCGCGTCATCGGCAAGGAACGCTGTCCCATCATGGACACCTGGTGGCAGACCGAGACCGGTATGTTCATGATTACCCCGACCCCGTCGGTGCCGCTCAAGCCTGGTTCGGGCACCCGGCCTTACTTCGGCGCGCTCAAGCCCGGTTCGGGCACCCGGCCTTACTTCGGCGCAGCCGCCGAGATCGTGGACGAGGCAGGCAAACCGGTCCCGGACGGGGAGGAAGGTTTCCTGGTGCTGCTCAAACCCTGGCCGGCGATGCTGCGCGGCATCTACGGGGATCCGGACCGCTACGTCAAACAATACTGGAGCAAGTATCCGGGCAAGTACCTGACGGGCGATTCGGCCAAGCGCGACAAGGATGGTTATTTCTGGATCATCGGACGGGTTGATGATGTGATCAAAGTTTCCGGTTATCGCCTGGGCACGGCTGAGATCGAATCCGCCCTGGTCAGCCACCCCGCAGTCGCCGAGGCGGCTGCCATCGGGCTCCCGCACGAGGTCAAAGGGACGGCCATCCATACCTTCGTGATCCTGCGCAGCGGGTATTCACCCTCGCTCGAATTGATGGATGAGTTGCGCAACCATGTCGGCCACGAAATGGGGCCGATCGCCAAGCCGGAGGAGATCAAGTTCGTGGACTCCCTGCCGAAGACGCGTTCCGGGAAGATCATGCGCCGGGTGCTGAAAGCACGCGCGCAAGGACTGCCCGAAGGGGATGTCTCGACACTGGAAGATTAACTTCCCCTGTTAAATCCAAAGAACTCAAAAAGGCGACCAACCGGTCGCCCTTTTCGCTAGGCGTGGATGCCGCCCTCCGTCAGCCGCCGCAAGTCATTCAACGCCGATTCCACTTCCTCCACCGTGACCAGCCTGTCCTGCTCCCGGTGTTTGAGGGAACCAGCGCGGGCTTTCTCCACTGCCACTTCCCGGACAGTCAGGTCGCGTTTCAGCGCCTCTTTCACCAGCGCCGCGCCCTGGGCGTAACCGATCAGCGGGTTCAGGACGGTCACGATAATCGGGTTCTTCGCCAGCCAGCCTTCCGCTTTCTCCCGGTTGGCGGTCATGCCCAGCACGGCGCGTTCGGTAAATACATTCACTGCGCCAATGATCACCTGCATCATCTCGAACAAATTATGCGCGATGACCGGCATCATCACGTTGAGTTCCAACTGTCCGGCCTGCGCCGCCAGAGCCACGGTTGTGTCGCAGCCGATCACGTGGAACATGGCCATGTCCAGCATCTCGGCCATCACCGGGTTCACCTTCCCCGGCATGATGCTCGAACCGGGCTGGAGAGGCGGCAGGCTGATCTCGTCGAGGCCAGTCATCGGTCCGGAAGCGAGCAGACGCAGGTCGTTCGCAATCCGGATCAGGGTCAGCGCCAGCGTACGCAGCGAGGCCGAAAAGTCCGCTGCATCTGCCATGGACTGCATCGTCTCGAACAGGTTGTCGGACTCGTACAAAGCCAGCCCGGTCAACTCTGACAATTTCCTGACCATGCGGGCGTGGTATTCGGGGGCAGCGTTCAGCCCGGACCCGACGGCTGTCCCGCCAATTCCCAGCCGTCTCAGCCCTTCGGCAGCCCGGCGGATGCGCTCGGCATCGCGTTCGACGGCTTTGGCGTACGCCCCGAACTCCTGCCCCAGCCGGATGGGGACGGCATCTTGCAGGTGCGTGCGCCCGGATTTGACAATATCATCGAACTCGACGGCCTTCCCCTGCAACGCAACAGAAAGATTTGCCAACGCAGCCAGCAACTCATCCAGACGCCACAGACAGCCCAGGCGGATGGCGGTGGGGATGGTGTCGTTGGTGGACTGCGCCATGTTCACGTGGTCGTTGGGATGGACGCGGTATTCCCCCAGTTTTCCGCCCAGCAACTGGGTGGCGCGGTTGGCGATGACTTCGTTGGCGTTCATGTTGTGACTCGTCCCTGCGCCGGCCTGGAAGGGATCAACGACAAATTGATCGTCCCATTTCCCGCCCATGATTTCCTGCGCAGCGCGCTGGATCGCCTCGGCTTTTTCGGCGTCCAATAAACCCAGTTCGCAATTCACTTCAGCCGCGGCGCGTTTGATAACGGCGATTCCCCAGATGAAGGCGCGCCAGGGTTTCAACCCCGAAACAGGGAAGTTTTCCACCGCACGCCGGGTCTGCGCGCCATAGAGCGCTTTGGCAGGCACATGGACTTTTCCAAGCGAGTCATTTTCAATACGGATAGGGTCTATCATAATTACAAGTCTATCACAGGTGCATTAAAAGTAAACACCCGGAATTTTGGAAATTCCGGGTGTTCGTTACCAGTCTTTAGTGGATTTCGTAAATGATGGTGACAGTTGTGGTGATCTGCATCGAACCGGCCTCGATCGGCACGCTGCTC
The DNA here is from genome assembly GCA_016208355.1 of Chloroflexota bacterium. GTDB lineage: Bacteria > Chloroflexota > Anaerolineae > Anaerolineales > Villigracilaceae > UBA877. Next base: position 5,148 of record JACQYE010000071.1, read on the forward strand.
GACATGTCCACCGCGGCGCGGGCCTCGTAGTAGACCGGATAAGGTGTGCTGTCGTAATAAGAGATGGTTTGCACGTCGCCGATGGTCACACCCGTGGCGGCGGCCAGTTCGTCGGCCTGGCGGCGGGCGTTCTCCACAGCAGCCAGGCGAGCCTGCGACACCGCCTCGGTGCGGTCAGCCACATCGAAGGAGATGCCGTTGATGGTGTTGGCCCCGGCGCGGAAGGCGGCGTCCAGCAGGTCGCCCAGCGTACTGAGGTCCCGCGCCGTCACATAGACGGTATTGTCCACCACGTAGGTGACGCCGATCTCATTGTAGTTATCATCGTAGATCGGCTGGGGATAGATGCTGAAGTTGGTCGTCTGAATATCCTTGTCATCCACGCCAAACGCCTTGATGGCGTCAATCAACGCCTGCGCCCGGGTGTTGTTATCGTCCATGGCTACCGAAGCGCTGGCATCCTGCGTCTGGACGCCGATATAAACGTAGGCGATGTCAGGCGTCAGCGTAATCATACCTGTGCCGATGACAGTGATCGTCCGCATGGGCGGCTCGGATTGGGTATAGACGGTGGTCGGCCCGCAAGCAGTCAGCAGAACGCCGAGCGCCAGGATGGTAACGAGGAAAGCAAGTTTGGTCTTCATGGAATGCTCCTTTCTGGGATGATTTTACACCGGTAAGACGCCAAAGACGAAGATTAGTTCCGCACCCGACCACGCCCTTCCCCTCCCGCCTGACAGCACCCTCCCCTTCTCTCTACCAATGGAGAAGGGGAAGGCTGGGGTAGGGATAGGTGAGGTGGTTCTACTTGATCCCGTAGGTCACACTGACGGTGACGGAAACCTGCATCTGGCCCGGCTGGATCGGTACGGAAGCATTGGGTGCTTCCGCTCCTCCACCCCCCATGCCATAGTACGGCGAGGGATAGTAATCCGTATAAGCGATGGTTTGGATCTCTCCCACGCTCACGCCAGCCGTCTGTGCCAGTTCATCGGCCAAGGCATTGGCGTTCTCCATTGCCAGGCGGCGCGCCTCTTCCAGTGCAGCAGTCTTGTCCGCGACATCGAACTGGATGCTGTTGATGTTGTTGGCGCCAGCTGCCACAGCAGTGTTCAACAGGGTTCCCAACTGGCTCAGGTCACGCACGGTGATGTAGACGGAATTGTCGACCGAATAATTCGTGAAGCGCATGCCCGTATCATCGTACTCGTCATAGGACCAGACGCTGAAATTGCTGGTCTGGATGTCCTCCGAGGATACGCCCGAGGCAATCAGGGCATCCACCAGCGCCTGCGCGCGGGTATTGTTGCGCTCCACAGCCACGGCGATGTCCGCATCTTCCGTATGCACACCCACGTAGAGATAGGCAATATCGGGGGTCAGGTAGACCGTGCCCGTGCCGCTGACGCTCAAAGAGCGGGACGAGGCAGATGCAGCCGGTCCGCAGGCGCTCAAGACGAGGGCAAGCGCCAGCAGGGAAACGAGAAATACAAGTTTGGTACGCATAAGATACTCCTTTGGAAAGTGGTATAACAGGATTAAAGACGGTTTACAATGGGAAATAGTTCCCGCCTTGTATTTTGTGTGCTTTGCCTTTAGAATAAGACAAATGTTCTAACAGGAAAATTCATGGCGCTCAACTTTCAGCAGGTTTTTGACAAGATCAGGGAGATCGGCCTCGGCGCCCGTTCACGGCGTGAGAACCTGGAACGGCTGCGCGAGCAGGCTTCCGGTCTGCTCGAAGCGTGGGCGGATAAGAGCGCGGAATTGAACGAGAAACTGGAGCACGGCCGCCAGTCCGACCCCAGTCTGCGCTGCGCCATCCCGCTCGCCGAGCCGCTCGATGCGCGGCGGGACCCGACGCCTGCTCCCGCTCATTTGACGCTCATCGCCGCTGACGGCTCGCAGATCGCCCCCGACCGGCACGCGGCGGTGCTCTACAGCCTGGTCAACGTGGGAGCCATCGTCATGCAGACCGGCTCTGGCTTGGCCCCGGCAATCTTCCCCGACAGCCACCTGCTCTTCGACGACGAGATCTACACCGAAACGGGCATATTGACCACCGAGGCCATCGAACTCCAGCGCGACATCGCTGAACGGCGAAAACTACTCGAGTTGGCGAAGCAGGTATCAGGTCGCATTGTAGCGCTGACGGACGGCCCGGTGGAACTATGGGGTGTGAAGAATGGTGGGGAGCAGGATTACCGCAAGAATCTCGAAATCCACAAATCCATCCTTTCCCAATTACAGGCGCGCGGCGTGACCGTCGCCGGGTACGTGGACAAGCCTGGCGCTGACCTGGTCGTCCGCCTGCTGGAGATTGCCCGGCTGTCCTCGGATGACCAGTTCAAGGATATCCGCAAGCAGCACTCCCTGCGCGGCGTGACCGACCGCTGGCTCTATGGGCGCATCCTGAAGGGCGGACAGCGCTCGGCGGTGTTCGGGATGCAGTCCGGCTCACGCGCCCATTACACCGGCGACCTCGCCCTGCACTTTTTTTACCTGAATGTCGGTGATGAAAAGTATCCATCGCTGGTGCGCGTGGAAATCCCCAAGTGGGTGGCAGACGATGAAGAAAAACTGAATTTACTCCATGCCACCCTGCTCGATCAGTGCCGCATGATGGGGGCGCGTCCCTACCCGTACATTTTGCACCGCGCCCACGAGATCGCCGTGGTCAAGTTCAAGGAGAAGCAGCAGGTGGAGCAGATGCTGGAACTGGAACTGCGCAAGTCCGGCGGCGAGGTGGACGAGCAATCGTCCAAGCAATCGGCCAAGGATTTACCGGGAAGGAAAAGGTAATGTCACTGCGAGCGCAGCGAAGCAGTCTCCTCGCAAGTCGGGACGTAGTGGCGACTTTAGCCGCTCTTTTACCAAACGACTGAAGTCGTTACTACAAATTGGAAAAGACACTTTATGAGCGATGTACAACTCACCTCCCTCACCGAAGCGAACCTGGGCAAAGTCCAGATGTTCTGCGGACACTCGCCCACCTACCGGCGCGGCTACGATGCCAAGACCGAATGGATGCGCGACCGTATGCGCGAAGGAATGCGCTACACACTGCTGCGAGTGAACGGGCACAACGCCGGAATGAACGAGTACGTCCCGGGAGAATTTGCCTGGCGAGGGGTCGAGGCGGCAGGCTATCTGTTCATCCACTGCTTCTGGGTCATCGGCCAGAATCGCGGCCACGGCTACGGGCGTCAGTTGCTGGAGGCCTGTCTGGAGGATGCCAAAGGGACGAACGGCGTGGCAGTGGTCGTCAGCAAGGCACACTGGCTGCCGACGCCGAAACTCTTCCTGAAGAACGGTTTCGAACTGGCCGACCACGCGGAGCCGTCGTTCGATTTATTGGTCAGGCGCTTCAATCCCAACGCGCCTCCGCCGCGCTTCAAGCGGAACGTATCTAAAATTCCACCCGGCCTGACCCTTTACCACAGCGACCAGTGCCCGTACACGCAGAACATGCCGGATAGTGTGACAAAAGTCGGCGAGCAGTTGAAGGTTCCGGTCCGCATCATCCGCGTGGACAGCGCCAAAGCCGCGCAGGAGTCGCCCTGCCTGTACGGCACGCTGGGCTATTTCTTTAATGGCGAACTGCTCGCCTACCGCCCGGTTGGAACCGAGAAATTGCTGGAATTGCTGAAACCGAAACTGTAGAATTTGTGCCATTGCGAGCCCCGCATCTTTTGCAGGGGCGCAATATCATCCCCGAAGGGGACACGTTGCGCCCGGCGGGGCGAAGCAATCCCGAG
>JACQYE010000149.1 GCA_016208355.1 Chloroflexota bacterium
CTTGGCAAACGTGACGCGAATTCTCATGGCGAACCAACGACTTCCAACTGACGGCTGGCAACTGGCGACTTCACTTCCGGGCACTTCCAGTAATTACCGGGATGTTCGCGGCGGTCTGCGGCAAAGGTCGGCAGGATACCGCAGGCGAAACACTGCTGACGGCAGTCCACGCGGATCTCGCCCTCCAGCGACTGGCGGAAATCATCGAAGAGATATTTCTTGCGCACCGCGTCCGAGATGTGATCCCAGGGGAAGACCTCGTCCACGCGCCGCGGACGGTGAGTGTAGAAGGCCGGGTCGAGGTCCAGCGCGGCAAAGGCCGCCATCCAGACCTCGTAGCGGAAGTGTTCCTGCCAGGCGTCGAACTTCGCCCCGTTCTTCCAGGCGGCATAAACCACCCCGGCGGTGCGCCGGTCGCCGCGCGAGAGCCAGGCTTCGAGCAGGGTATCCTCCGGGTTGGTCCAGGTCAGTTTGATGTTGCGGTCGCGCAGTTCCCGCTTGAGCAGGTCCTGCTTGGCAATGATTTGCTCGGGTGTGTCCACCGAGACCCACTGGAACGGGGTGTGCGGCTTGGGGATGAAGGTGCTGACGCCCACGTTCAGTTTTGCCCTGCCGCCCAGCGCCTGCCGCCCCTCGGCCAGGACGCGCTTGCACAGGCCGACGATGGCCTGCACGTCGTCGAGCGTTTCGCTGGGATGGCCGATCATGAAGTAGAGTTTGATCGTCGTCCAGCCGCGGCTGTAGATTTCGCGGGCGGTTTGCAATATCTGCTCGTCGGGGATGAACTTGTTGATGATGCGCCGCATCCGTTCGCTGGCGGCTTCGGGAGCCAGGGTGAAGCCCGAAGAACGCCGGTCGCGCAACTTGTCCATCAGGTCCACCGAGACCGACTCGATGCGCAGCGAGGGCAGCGCCACGCTCAGGTGGCGGCCGCTGAACTTTTCGCCGATGGCAGTCACCAGGTCCAGGATGGACGTGTAGTCCGAGGACGAAAGCGACAGCAGCGCCAGTTCCTCGAAGCCGGTGGACTGGATGGCTTGCTCCGCGGCGGCAACGATTTCCTCCACGCTGCGTTCGCGCACCGGGCGCGTGATCATGCCCGCCTGGCAGAATCTACACCCGCGCGTGCAGCCGCGCATCACCTCGATGGCGACGCGGTTGTGGATGGCTTCGATATTCGGCACGATGAAGCGGGTCGGCGGAGGCGGGAGCCGCGGCACCATGCGCTTTATGACGATCTTCGGCGCTTCGGGAATATTCGGCGTGACGGCCTTGACTGTTCCATCATCAAGGTAGGTTACATCATAAAAGCGCGGCACGTACACGCCGGGGATGCGTGCCAGGGCGCGGAGAGTGTCGTTGCGAGGAGCCCCGGAGGGGCGACGAAGCAATCCCTGCTTCGACGAGGAGATTGCTTCGCCACCTGCGGTGGCTCGCAACGACACATCTGTTTTGCTTTTTTGAACCGCGTCAATGATCTCCTGGATCACTTCCTCCCCCTCGCCGATGACGAACGCGTCCACGAACGCGTGCATCGGCTCCGGGTTGAAGCAGGCGTGACCCCCGGCGATGATAAGCGGATGCGTCTCGTCCCGTTCCTCCGCCCGGACAGGGATCCCGGCCAGGTCGAGCAGGTTGAGGACATTGGTGTAGAGCGTCTCGTAGGGGAGCGTAAAACCGATGATGTCGAACTCGGCCAGGGCGTGTTTGGATTCGAGTGAGTAGAGCGGGATGCCGTGCGCCCGCATCGTTTCTTCCATGTCCACCCAGGGGGCGTAGGCGCGTTCGGCCAGCGCGTCGGGGCGCTGGTTGACCAGATCATAGAGGATCTGCAGCCCGAGGTTCGAGACGCCAATGTCGTAGATGTCGGGGAAGACGAAGGCGACGCGGGTCCGGGCCGAGTCCCAGTCTTTGGTCACGCTGTTCAGTTCGCCGCCGACGTAACGGCCCGGTTTCTGCACCGATAAAAGGATCCGCTCGAGGCGGGTTTCGATTTCAGCAGGGGAAAGCATGGGCGGAATTATACCCAAGATTATCCAAAAACAATCTCCCGGGGACTGGGCGTCTCCGGGAGATTGCGGAATGGGGGAGGCTGGTTAGCGCAGGGCGTCGAGGTTGGCTTTGGCGTGCGGCACCGACTGGAAGAAGGCGGTCAGTTGCTCGCAAGCATAGTCGGGACAGGCGGCGCAGTTCGCCAGTCCGCGCTCGAGGACGCACAGGCGCATCTTGCACTCGGCGCAATGGCCGATCTTGCGTCCCTCGGTCATGCAGCCATCGCATTGGACGTTGTCAGCGTTCAGGCCGGGAGCATTGAACTCCTTGCTCCACTTTTCGGCGACGCGTTCGAGCGCAAGCAGGTCGTTGGCCTGGGTGGCGGTGTAAGCCTCGCACTGGGCGCAGTCCAGTCCGCAGGCGGCAATCAGGATCGTCATGGTGTCACCTCCTCAAGAAAATAGGTTTGCCCTCCCCGGGCAGACCTATTTTAGCACTGACGTTCTAATTATACAATGGTTTAGAAATTAGGAGTGTCTAAATTCGAGAACACAAAGTAAATGTCACCCTGAGCGCAGCGAAGGGTCTCCGCCGCAAAGCGGCGGGATTCTTCACTCCCGGAGTTTACCCTGAGCTTGTCGAAGGGGTCGTTCAGAATGACATTATGTATTCGATATCAGGTACTCCATAGAAATTCAAAACATCACGCCGCGCTGACCGGGTCCTTCATCTGTGTGATGAACAGGGCGCAGACAACCAGCAGGCCGGCCGCCAGCAGCAGCGCCGGGGTGAACGAGCCATCCCTGGTGCGCATGGCTTCCATGATGTAGACGAAGACCACCGAAGCCTGACCGAACAATTGGATCAACCCGTTCGACGTCCCCTCCGGCGTGGGACGCGTTACTTCAGCGGCATACTGCATCCCAACCGGGTTGGCGCTGACCAGGAAGAAGCCCATGGCAAAAGCGGAAACGAACAGGAGCCAGAGGCTGGGAGCAAATGCCAGCCCGACCAGGCCGGGGATGGCCAGCACAATCCCAAGCATGAGATAACGCTGGCGCTTGTGCTGTTTGTCCGAGAACGGAGGGATGACCACCGCTCCCAGCACTCCGCCCACCAGCATCAATGCTCCGAGCGTACCCGCGTCTGCGGGGGTGAAGCCGCGTGGGCGGATGATGGCTTCCACCCAGGTGGTGACCCCGTTGAAAATTCCCAGGCCGACAAAGGTGATGAACAGGTACATCCAGAAAGGTTTGACGGTCAGGGCGTGTTTCAGGCCGTCGAGCATCAGGGCGCGCACTTCCTGTCCGGGCGGGCAGGGCGGGGTGGCAGGTTTCTCGCGGGCGAAGATGACGAACAACACAGCCGAGAACGCTGCGATCCCGCCATAGATCAGCTGCACGGTCGGGATGGACATCGTCTCGGTCAGGGCCGGGGTCAGCACCATGCCAAGCGCGGTCCCGACCAGGCTGGAGAGCGTCACCAGGCCGACGGCGGTGGCGCGTTCGTCCGGCGCGAACCAATTGGCAGGCACCTTGGTCCAGGTATTGAGCAGGAGAGGCTGGGTAATGGCAATCCCGATGGTGCTCCACATCACCAGGGTATAGTCCGCGCCTGCCAGTCCGCGCAGGATGCCGAATATGCCCATCAAGATTGCGCCGAGGCTGACCGCCCAGCGGAAACCGTAGGTATCAATCACCCACGAGACCGGGATGGACAATGGAATGAAAGCAATCATGAAAGCCATTGACAACATGCCAATCTGCAGGTCGGTCACGCCGTAGAACTGCGCTGCGGGACCGGTGATCGGCGCGTACGCGATCCATAGCATCTGGATGGTCAGGTTGATGAACATAAAAACGGCCAGCACCATCCAGCGATAGCCGTAGAGTCGGAAGGATTTTTCGGTCATGAGGTCTCCTTATCAGTGTCATTGCGAGCCGCGTTTTTCGCGGCGAAGCAATCTCCTCGCGCACAAGGGGGTTGCTTCGTCGGACCTTGATACAGGTGTGGAAGCATTCGTTATATAAAACCCTGTTCTTTTCGTCCGGTGCGTGGTTTTACTTTACCACGGAGAACACAGAGTTCACGGAGAAAAAAAATACTCTGTGCTCTCTGTGCGCTCCGCGGTGAATAGTTTATGGTTATAAACCTTCCACACTCGAAAGCACCGCTTCAAATTTCCCCAACGCCTCGTCAATCACATCGTCTGTATCCGCCATGCTGGTATACATGCGCGAACCCGCCAAGGTGATGAGACCGTTTGCCATGTAGGCCGCGCCCATTTCTTCCATCATGTGCTTGCGCGGCTTGAGTCCCTTTGCCAGCCGCAGGGGATGACGCAGGTCGAGCAGCATGACACCGGACGTTTCGAGATGGCAGATCGAACCCTGGTTGAAGGCCACGAACGGCAGTCCATACTTTTCGATGGTGGCTTGCAGACCTTTGGTAAGACGGTCACCCGCCTGCCCGGCCTTGACCGGCGCGTTGGTGCGTTCCATCTCGAGCAGGGCATAATATCCCGCCACACACGAGAGCGGATTGGCAGAGAGCGTGCCGCCGACGTAGGCGCGTTCGCCCGTGCCGCCGATACCAGCCGCGAAGCGCATGATCACGTCCGCCCGCCCGCCGACGCCGCCCGCCATCGGGTAACCGCCGGTGATACACTTGCCGAACACGGTCAGGTCAGGCTTGACGTCGAAGTAGCCTTGCGCCCCGCCCATGCCGATCCGGAAACCGGTCACCACTTCATCGAAAATGAGCAGCGCCCCGAACTCGTCGCACAGTTCGCGGACTTTCTGGTTGAAATCGAACGGCACCGGGCGCGTCCCTGACTCGGGTCCGACCGGCTCGACGATCACCGCGGCTGTCCCGCCGAGCAGGATGTTGGCGATCAGTCTGGCTTTCAGCGCGCCGAGAGCGTTCGGGAAGAATTCCTGTGTATTGGCGGTCGCGCCGCGCGGGATGCCTTTGGCCTCCAGCCGCCCCGTCCCCGGGACGTGCAGGCCGTAGACCATCGCATCGCTCCAGCCGTGGTACGCGCCGCCGACCTTGATGACCTTTTTCTTCCTGGTGTACGTGCGGGCGGCGCGGATGGCGGCCATCACACTCTCGGTCCCGGTACCCAACATGCGGAACATCTCGATGGACGGCACGAAGCGGTGGATAAGTTCCGCCAGTTTGAGTTCGTATTCGTGGAACAGACCGGTCACCGGGCCGCAAGTTTGGAGCATCTCGATGACCTTGTCCCGCACCGGGGCATAGTTCGAACCAAGCACGGTCGGGCCGCCCGCCTGGAGGAAGTCAATGTAGCGGTTGCCGTCCGCATCCCACAGGTAGGCCCCGTCCGCTTTTTCGATGGCAATTGGGAACGGGTAGTTGAAGGCCAGGTTGTGCTGGACGCCGCCGGGGATGAGTTTCTTCGCCTCGTCGGTCAGTTCCTTCGAGCGGACGCACTTCGTGTCAAAGTAATTCAAGTACTCCTGCATTTTGTCGCGGCGCACCGGTCGCATCGGCCCGGCGGTCAGCGCGTTCAACCGGCGGTAGATGTCGTCCACGTCGGGGTATTGCGAAATGGCGTAGTGCTGAGTTTCGTTCATGGTTCCTCCAAAAATACAAAAAGAGCGAGCCTTTGTTTTTTGCTTTTTGACTTTTATTCTCCTCCGGTCTTGAAATCCCCGGCCTCGACCTTCTTCTGGTCCTTGCGCAGTTTGGCGAACGCCACTTCGCGCGCTGCCAGGGGAATCTTGCTGACCTTGCGCTCGGTGGTCAGCGCCAGCAGGTAAGCCAGGGCGCACTTTTCCAGCACTTCCACGTTGTGGATGGCGCGCTCCATGTCGTGACCGAAGACCAAAGCCCCATGATTCTGCATCATGTAGGCGTTATTGTGGTTGCGGACGTGTTTGGCAATCGTGTTGGCCAGCCACGCGGTCCCTGACGGGGCGTAGGGGATGATGTCCACGCTGCGGCCCAGGAAGCGCGCCTGCTCGTCGAACAGGGACGGGATTGGGGCCTTGATGAGCGTCAGCGCACTGGTGTAGACCTGGTGGGTGTGGACGACGGCATTAACGTCGCCCCGGACCCGGTAAATGGCGGCGTGCATCCCGGACTCGACCGAGGGCCTGAGTTTCCCCTCCAGCGGTTGCAGGTCGAGGGTCAGCACGCAGACATCTTCGGGCGTCATTTTCATGTAATCATAGTTGGAGGGGGTGATGGCGAAGGCCTCCTGCCCGGCAATGCGGACGGAGAGGTTGCCGCCGGTGGCCATCAGGTAGCCTTTGGCGACCAGGTTTTGCGCGGTCTCCACAATGAGTTTTTTGGCGGAGTCGAATTGTCCCATATTCACCTCAGCAGGTAATCTTTACAGCGTAAAGATTATAGGGTATTATCTTGACGGTGTCAAGATTTGACCGTAGGATTGCATCATGCCCACGAAAAAGTACCATCATGGCGACTTGAAAAACGCGCTCATCCAGGCAGGTGTGAAAATTCTATCAAAGGACGGCGTTGGCGGGTTAAGCCTGCGCAAAGTGGCCAAGGAGGCCGGGGTCAGCCACGCCGCCCCATACGCCCACTTCGCCGACAAGCAGGCGCTCATTGCCGCCATCTCCACCGAGGGACATAAGAAGATCTATGAAAAGATCTCCCGGGCGATGGAAAAGCACCCCGCCGATCCCCTGAGGCAGTTCGTCGAGACTGCCTGGGCCTACGTTGAATTCGGTCTGGAAGAACCCGACCATTTCCGGATCACGTTTTCCGGCGCGGTGGAACAGGAGCGCGATTACCCCGCCCTGGTGGAGATGACCCGGAAGAATTTCGGGCTTGTGCGGCAACTCGTCGCACGCTGCCAGGAAGCAGGCATCCTGGAGCCGGGCGAGGCGGACCTGGTGGCTGTCGGCGTATGGGGGTTGGTGCACGGGTTTGTGTCGCTGATTCAGCAAGGTCAGGTCTCCCACTCGGTCCTGGACCATTACACCCGGCGCGAAATGCTGATCTTCATACTCAACCAGATTACGCGAGTCAGGATGGACCCGCGGGAATTTGCAAACTTATAAAAGAATCAGTGCGATTAGCAAAAATCAAACATCCGCTCTCACGGGGCGGATGTTTGATTTCAGGGTCTGCATCACCTTCTTTACTCGTCCATAAGACCAGTCGAGTTGACGTAGTCCATGCGTTGGTTGATAAAGGTCAGAATGTTCTCAACCGATTGTTCGTAATTCTCGACGTTGACCAGGTTGCGCTCCTCGTTTATTGAAAGGACGAGCGCAGAATACTCTTCCGCTTTTTCTGTAATGGCGCCGCTAAGGAAGGCTTCTTCGTACACCAGGCGGAGTTTTTCCTCGTAGAGAGCCATGAAGGCGGCATTGGCTTTGAAGCGTTGCAGCAGGATATTCTCGTCCCCACCCGGTGAACGCGACCCTGTCTGCTCCCGGAAATACAAGTCGAATGTTGCGCTCGTGCCCATGCCCAGACCGCCCAGGCTCTCATTACCGTCCCAGTACATCAGGGAGAAGCGTTCGGCAATATCATCGTAATACAGGTAATAGTTGTTGTTCATGCCGACAATCGAGTCGTTGTTGACCAACAGGTTGGTAATGGCCAGGTAAGTGGCAAACGCATCCACATCCAGGTAGTTGGGCAATTCACTCCCGAATGTGGCATCATCGGACTCGGTCAGGAAGCGGGCGAATCCAATCAGGGGAGCCATGTCGGCGTCGTTGACGCGCGTCTCCTGGCTGAAACTGTTTGTATACGAACTGGGGTCATCGTTCACATACGTCAGACTGGAACCCACTTCAGCCTTGTAGAGCACACCATTGGCATTGGAAAAATACCTGTCCAGGTAAATCTGGTCGTCAACCACTTCGGAGAGTACGTAAAGTGCTTCAGTTTCCTCGTTGATTTGGAGGCCGGTATAAGCCGTCTCCGTGGCAGGCAAGCCCATCAGGCTGAACACGTAATTCGTCAGCGGCTCCTCGAGCATGGCTTCGTCGTAGGTGATGCCATAGGTGCGCAGCGCCAGTTTGGTATATCCCTGATACGTCTGCCCGGAGACGTACTTGTCGAATTTGATCAGGAACGGGATCTTGGTTTCGCCGGCTTGTCCATTTGTCGCCAGACCAGGCATTTGACCGGGAACGCCCCCGGCAGGCATATTATTGGGATCCACTCCAGCGGGCAGATTATTGGGATCGAACCCCTCTGGCAAGTTGCCAGGGTCAAACTGCGGGATGACTCCATCCTGGGGAATGGCCGCAGCGTCCGGGGCCGCGCCCCGGTCAAATCCGGCTCCCCCGCCCATCCCGCCACTGCCGCCCAGGGCGGTCATCAGCGAGGCGTTGCCTTTTAAGCGGATGCCCACATCGTTGATGCGCACCCCATCTATGATGATATCGGCGTGAAAATAATCCTTCTCGCCGGTCTGCTGGTAGGTGGAGATCATCGTCTGGTAATCTTCATCAGAAATGATGACCTGGATACTATGGACAACTGTGTCGTCAAACAGGGCAATCTCGTTGGTGTAATAAATCTCGACATCTTCCGCTACTATGGCTTCTTCTGTCACGCTGGCAGTTTCCGTCGTATAAGCGATGACCCGCTGGCTCCCCATCACCAGGATAAAAAACGTCACCACAAGTATCAGCGCCAGCAGGGTGGGGTAATATCGTTTGAATTTCAGGCTCATTTTTTCTCCAGAGAAAACGCCGGTTTTTTTGCGCGGCAGGCTACAGGTCCGTGCTGTTGTAGCCGGTGATGAGGGAGACTTTGTTGTCCCCGTTCAGTTTCTTGATCTCGGACAGGAAATCCTGCACCTGGTTGGGTTTCTTCAGGCCGAGGCTGTAGGTCAGTTCGGTCAATATCCCGCTGTGCACCGAGTCCACGCTGATGAGTTCCGAGGCGTTGGTGTATTTCAGGAAAGCCTGGTCGAAGAGGTGGTCGAAAGGCGTGCCGTTCGGCACCTGGACGCGCAGGATCTGGCTGGTAATCTGCCGGGCGAACCAGTTGAAGCGGGTCATGAGCAGGACAATGAGGCTGATGACCACTGTGGCAATGATGGCCAGCAGATAGAAGCGGGTGCCGACCGCCATGCCGACGGCCATCGTGAAGAAGATGAAACCGACGTCGCGGCTCTCTTTGACCGCGTTGCGGAAGCGGATGATGGAGAGGGCGCCGACGAGCGAGAAGGCGCGGGCGATGTTGGAGCCGACGATGAGCATGACCACCGCCACCACCATGCCGTTGAGCACCAGGGTGAAGACAAAACTCTGGGTGTACGAAGAGCCGCGGTGCGTGATCTTGTAGATCCAGCCGATGAAGGCGCTCAGCGCGAAGCCGAGCACCAGGGCCAGCACCACATCGGTGACCGTAAATTCGCCGGTCAGGTCCTGGAAGTTGAACAAATCTGCGATATTCATGAAAGTCTCCAAAGGGTAGGAATTGGTTTAGATTGCTCCCATCAGCCAGCGGGCTGACGGATGGTTTCCTGCCAGTTCGATGCTGCGGCAATATTTGCTGACGCGCACCAGTTGCAGGTTGTGGATGGCCACCAGTTCGGTCAGCCAGTAGGGAATACGTTCGTTGACCTTGATCTCCATCACCACGCGGTCGGGGGGAAACATCGGCAGGTGGGATGGCTCTTCGTGCAGATTCAGATTACCGGTCCGGTAACCGAGCGCCGTGTCGAAGGTGACGCGCAGGCCGATATCGTAGGCCGTGCCGATGAGAGCCTGCCGCTGGTAATGCACCACGCTGGCCGGGCGCAGGTTGTACTGCCAGAGCATGGCCTCGATCTCCTCGATGATGGGCGCGTCCTGTGGGTCGCAGCCAGGGCGTTCGCGCTGGTTGCAAAAACGAAGGGCGTCGCGGTAGGGCAGGACAGCGCGCCGTTTCTGCGTGACGCGGTCGAGGCGCTGTTTGATCTCCAGGAAGACGGGAGCATCGTCCGTGAGCGGCTGGCCGTTATCGTAGCGGCGGATGCGCAGTTTGCGGCGGAATTTCACGCCGTCCATTTTCTCCCAGAAGAAGCGCAAATCGGGCGAGTCGTAGTAGAGACTATCCAGCGCGTACGAGCCGTTGCCGTGGTCGTCGGGGACCAGATAGGC
>JACQYE010000150.1 GCA_016208355.1 Chloroflexota bacterium
GCAAGGAATACCACCGAAGTTTTTATCCAAGAATCCGTGTTCGTCTGTGTTTATCTGTGGTGAAAAAAAGCAGCCTCTTTCGGGGACTGCCTTCTGACGAAAAAGACTCCCCTTACCAGGGAGTCTTTGGGGTGGGCGATGGGGGTCGAACCCACAACCACTTGATCCACAGTCAAGTGCTCTGCCATTGAGCTAAGCCCACCATGGCGTAAGCGGGCGGATTATACCACCGGCATTAGCGGCTTTCAAGGATTTTTTCGACAGCCTCGATTGCCTGCCCGCGGGCGATGGTTTCCTGCGTTCCATCCGCAAGGTTCTTGACCGTCACCCTGCCCGCCGCGGCTTCGTCCGGGCCGAGCACGAGCACGACGCGCATCCCCATCCGGTCGGCGTATTTGAACTGCTTCGGCAGTTTGGCAGGCTCGGGGTAGCAGGCCACGTTGAGTCCGCCCCGGCGCAGGTCGGCAGCCATTTCGAGGGAGGCAGGCAGCAGGTCCGCGCTGAAGACGGTGACAAGTACCGCAGAAGGCGTGACGGGCAGCGCCGGGACGAGTCCCAGTTCCTGCAAAATGATGCCGATGACCACGTCGCCCATGGCGAAGCCGACGCCGGAGAGCGGCTCGCCGCCCACTTCGGCCAGCAGGTTGTCGTAGCGCCCGCCGCCCAGGATGGCGCGCCGGACACTGCCGGAAATGTCGAACGCCTCGAAGACCGTGCCCGTGTAGTAGAGCAGGCCGCGCATGATGTTCGGGTCGAAGCGGACGTATTCAGCCGCGCCCAGGGCTTCGAGGGCGGCAAAGAGACGGGTAAGTTCCTCGGATTTTTTCCAGCGCTCGCTGTCGGCGAGCAGCATTTTCAGGCGCCCTTTTTCTCCGGCAGGATGCCCAGGGCGTCGAACTCCGCCTCCATCAGGCGGCGGTTATTGACCAGGATGCGGGCTTTATCGGACGAAAGGCCCACCGCCTTCAGGAAGGCTGCCGCAATGGCGACCAGTTCGGCGTCGGCTTCGGGAGAATTGACCCCGAGCATGTCTATATTCCACTGGAAGAATTCGCGGCTGCGGCCGCGCTGCATCTTCTCATAGCGCCAGAAGGGGCCGTAGGACCACCAGCGCGCCGGGAAGGCCAGTTCGCCCTGCTTCTGGGCGATCATGCGCGCCAGGCTGGGAGTCAACTCCGGGCGCAGGGTGATCTCGTCCCCGCCCCGGTCGGTGAAGACGTAGGACTGCTTCTTGACCAGTTCCTCGCCCGATTTGGCCGCGTACAGGTCGAGAGACTCGAGGATGGGCGCTTCGAATTCCTGGTAACCGAAAGACTCGGAGACGCCCCGGACGGTTTCATACAGCCAGGTGCGCACAGCCATCTGTTCGGGATAGAAATCGCGCGTGCCTTTGACGGGCGGGATGAGGGTTTTCATGGATGCTCTCCGGTTGCTGGCAAGCATTTTAGCACATTTTCCGTCACCCAAAATGCGTTACAATCTTCGTCAAGAAAAGGATGGAACGCACTATCGTCTGCTTGTGAAAAATAGTACATATTGTGCTGAATTGTGCTAAAATAGCGTCTCATTTTATGTGTCATTGCGAGGCGGCGCAGCCGCCGAAGCAATCCCCTCGCGGGCCATGAGACTGCTTCGCTTCGCTCGCAGCGACACATAAGATCAGTCGCACTCCACCATCAATCAGGAGCGACCATATGACCGCCAAGGATGTTCGCCTCGAACTATTGAAGATTCCCTGGTTCCAGGAACAAAAACCGGGCCACGTCACGAAAATCGCCGGGATCTCCCATCTGCGTCATTACAAGACCGGTGAAGTGTTTTTCCGGGAAGGCGACCGGCAGGACTACTTTTACATCGTCCTGGACGGGCGCGTCGCCCTGGACATATTTATCCCGCACCGCGGCAAGGTAAGGATCTACACCGCCGAACAGTGGGACGTGTTTGGCTGGTCGAGCGTCAGCCCCTCGGTGCGGACGCGCACAGCCGGCGCGGTGGGCGTGATGGACGGGACCGTCGTCGGCATTGACGCGCAGGAATTGATCGGGTTGTGCGATCAGGACCCCGGCCTCGGCTATCGTGTGATGACGCGGCTCGCGCATGTCATTGCCAGCCGCTTGATGGTGACGCGATTACAATTATTGGATATGTTTGCCGAACCGCCGGCAGGCAAAAACGTCGGAGAATAAGAATGCTTGATTCCACCCTCAACACCGGAAGCACCGTTGCGCTTCCCAAACTGGAACTGGATGCGCTCCTGGCCGACCTGCGCCAGAACGGCTTCCAGACCGTCGGCCCGCGCCTCCAGGACGAAAGCATCGTCTACAGGGAAATCGAAGGCCTTAAAGACCTGCCGCGCGGCATCCTCAGCGAGCAGGCTCCCGGTTCCTACCGCATCATCCGCACCGGTAAAGAGCGCTACTTCGACTTTATCCCTGCCGGGCAATCCTGGAAACAATTCCTCTTCCCGCCGCGCCACACGCTCTTCAGCGCAACCAAAGATGGGACCTGGCAACTCAAAGAGAACGACGAACCCGCCCCGCGCTATGCCCTGGTCGGGGTGCGCGCCTGCGAACTGGCCGCCATCGCCGTCCAGGATAAAGTTTTCATGCGCCCCGATTTCTCCGACCCCATCTACCGCCTCCGCCGCGAAGGGTTGTTCATCATCGCCGTCAACTGCCTCGACCCGGATTCGACTTGCTTCTGCACTTCGATGGGCACCGGGCCGCGCCTCCGCTCGGGCTTTGACCTGTGCCTGACCGAACTGGACGACGCCTTCCTGGTGGAAATCGGCTCGGAACTGGGCCGCTCGTTCCTCGCCTCCCGGACCTACAGCCTGCCCTCCGCCTTCATGCAGGACGCCGCTGCCCGGGCCCTGACGCGCGCCGTCGAGTCCATCACCCGCACGTTGGACACCGACGGCCTGCCCGAACTGTTGTTGAACAACCTCGAAGCCGAACGCTGGAACGATGTCGGGAAGCGCTGTCTCTCCTGCGCCAACTGCACCCAGGTCTGCCCGACCTGCTTCTGCTGGGACGCCACCGATGCAGTGGACATTTCCGGCAAGAATACCCGCCGCGAGCGCCTGTGGGACTCGTGCTTCAACCCCAACTACTCCTACGTCTTTGGCGGCAACACCCGCCCGAATATCCGTTCCCGTTACCGCCAGTGGCTGACTCACAAACTCGGTACGTGGGTGGAACAATTCGGGACCTCGGGCTGCGTGGGCTGCGGGCGCTGCATCACCTGGTGCCCGGCCAAGATTGACCTCACCGAGGAAGCCGCTGCCATCCGCCGGGAGGTCGCAAAATGACCGTCCCCCTGTCCATGCCCAACGCTGGTGGCGGTAGCGCCGGCTACGCCAGCAAACTGCTCCTGCCCCATTGGGCTGACATCGTCAAGATCATCCCCGAAGCCGAGGGGGTGACCACCTATCACCTAAGATTGACCGACCCCGAGGTTCAGGCGCGCTACCGCTTCCAGCCGGGACAGTTCAACATGCTCTACGTCCCCGGCTATGGCGAGGCGGCCATCTCGATGAGTTCCGACCTCGAAAGCAATCCGGGGCTGGTCGTCCACACCATCCGGCACGTGGGCAACGTCACAAAGGCCATCAGCAGGATGAAAGTCGGCGACGTGGTCGGCCTGCGCGGACCGTTCGGCACGGCCTGGCCGCTGGAACAAATCCGCGGTAAGGATGTGGTCATCGCCTGCGGCGGGATCGGTCTCCCACCCTTGCGCGGCGCGCTGTATCACATCCTGCGCCAGCGCGCCGACTACGGCAAAGTTACCCTGCTCTACGGGGCGCGCACGCCCAAGGATTTGATGTATCCGGACGAATACGAAACCTGGAAACAAGCCGACATTGACGTGCAGGTGACCGTGGACCGCGGCGACGAAACCTGGAACGGGCGCATCGGCGTCGTCCCGATGTGGTTCTACCATTTCCGGGTTGACCCGCGCAAGACCGCCGTCCTGACCTGCGGCCCGGAGATCATGATGCGTTTCGTCATCTACGAAGCCCTGGCGCGGCGCATCCCCACCAGCCAGATCTTCGTCTCGCTCGAACGCAACATGAAATGCGGGCAGGGCGCCTGCGGCCATTGCCAGCAAGGTCCTTTCTTCATCTGCAAGGACGGCCCGGTCTTCCCGTTCAGCGCCATCGAATCCATCTTCAACGTGGAGGAGTACTAAATGACCCTCACACCCAAAACTGCTCCCCGGCCGAAAGTAGCCGTATACAAATTCTCTTCATGCGACGGCTGCCAGTTGTCGCTCCTCAACCTGGAGGACGAACTGCTCGACCTGGCCTCCGCCGTGGACATTTCCTACTTCCTCGAAGCCACCCGGACCGTGAAACCGGGGCCGTACGACATCGGCATCGTCGAAGGTTCGATCACCACCCCGCACGAAGCCGAGCGCATCAAAGATGTGCGCGCCGAGTGCAAGTACATGATCGCCCTGGGGACGTGCGCCACCGCCGGGGGCATCCAGGCGCTGCGCAACTTCGCCAGCGTTGCCGACTATGCCAGGACCGTCTACCCGCATCCTGAATTCCTGCACTTCCTCGACAAATCCACTTCCATCGCCGAAAACGTCCCTGTGGATTTATCCATCTGGGGTTGCCCGGTTAATAAATTCATGGTGGTCGAAGTCATCGCCGCCCTGCTCCAGAACCGCAGACCCAACTTCCCTCCCAGCCCGGTCTGCCTGGAATGCAAACGGCGCGGCCTCGTCTGCGTGGCGGTGGCGCACGGTACCCCCTGCCTGGGACCGGTCGTCCACGGGGGGTGCGGGGCGTTGTGTCCCGCCAACGGGCGCGGCTGTTACGGCTGCTTCGGTCCCTCCAGCGCAGCGAACTTCAGCGCCCTGGTGGGAAGCATGACGCCCCTCGACCGCTATCCCAACGAGACCGCCGGTCTCCTGCGCAGTTTCAGCAGCCATGCCCCGGCCTTCAAATCCGCTGCCGAGGCGGCCCTGAAACTCTCCTCCGAAAAGGAGCAAAAATGAAGAACATCGAAGTCCCGGCCCTGGCGCGCGTGGAGGGCGAAGGCGGCCTCTATATCGGTGTCAAAGACGGCAAAGCGGTTGAGATCCGGCTGGATATTTACGAGCCGCCGCGCTTTTTCGAAGGCTTCCTCGTTGACCGTTTCATCCAGGAAGTGCCCGACATCACCGCCCGCATCTGCGGCATCTGCCCGGTTGCCTACCAGATGAGTTCCGTGACAGCCCTCGAAGCCGCGCTCGGTATCGAGGTCGGCCCCGAAGTCAATGCCCTGCGGCGACTGATGTACTGCGGAGAGTTCATTGAGAGCCACGCCCTGCATATCTACATGCTCCAGGCTCCCGACCTGCTGGGTGTGCCCTCGGCGCTTGACCTGGCGGCCGTTGCCCCGGAGGTGGTCAAGAACGCCCTGCGGATGAAAAAGATTGGGAATGAAATCCTGAAAGCCATCGGCGGGCGTTCCGTTCACCCGGTCAACGCCTGTGTCGGCGGCTGGTATCGCTGGCCGGATACCGCTCCGCTCAAGGCCCTCCTGCCCGAATTGGAATGGGCGCTGGAAGCCGCCAAAGAGACCGTGAAGTGGTCGCTTTCCCTACCGTACCCGAACTTGGAGATTGACTACGAATTCGTCGCCATCCACCATCCCGAAGAGTACGGCGTGATGCACGGCGAGGTTTGGTCATCGAAGGGCAGTAAATTATCGGTGAACGAATACGAAACGCGCTACATCGAGGCGCACGTCAAGCACTCGAACGCCCTGCACAGCCACACCAGCGATGGCGGGCATTATCTCGTCGGCCCGCTGGCGCGCTTGAACCTAAACCATGAGCAATTGCTGCCTGAAGCCCAAAAGGCATTACGCGAAAGCAAGGTCAAGTTACCGCTCACGAATCCCTACAAGAGCCTGATCGCCCGCGCCGTCGAACTGGTCCATTTCTACGAAGAGGCGATTGCGCTGGTCAAGTCGTACAATCCCGCCGGCCCCGCGCACCTGGACCTGAAACTCCGGACGGGCGAGGGCTGCGGTATGAGCGAAGCCCCGCGCGGCCTGCTCTATCATCGCTACAAAATTGATAAAAACGGGCGCATCAAGTTTGCCCGCATCGTCCCGCCCACCGCCCAGAACCTGCCGCGCATCGAAGAAGACCTGTTCGCCATTGCGCCCCAACTGGTGAAAATGGAACATGAAACTGCCACGCTGACTGCGGAGCATCTGGTCCGGTCATACGACCCGTGCATATCGTGCGCGACACATTTCTTGAATTTGAAAATTGAGGACAAAAAGTAGTTTACACATCATGTATGACGATTGCTCTGGCAGTGAAATTATCCATCGCCATTGTTGCCGTCGGAATCTGCCAATCCAGGTGCAGTGACGAATACGCTTGCTTCCTTCATGCTATAATCGGGATGAAAGAGAGACTAACATGTTACGCACCCATGTATCAGATTTAACCGTGGAAGAATTAAAAGCGCTGGTACGTGAAACGGTCGAAGAAACATTGGCTGAATTCTTGGCTGATCCCGATAAAGGGTTTGTGTTGCGCGAGAGTATGAAGGCAGCGATAAAGCGCTCTACCAAGGCAGTGCGGGAGGGAGGTTCCCTGTATTCTGCGGATGAAGTAGCATCAGATTTGGACAAACAATAAATCATGCGCGCATTGATGTTTACCGCTGAAGGACGGGAAGACCTGGCAAAGCTGGAAAGAACAACCGCACGCCAGGTTTTTTCCAAATTGCAATCGTGCACTTTGTTCGCCACCGGCGGGAAGTGTATAAAAGCAAATAATCCATGACCACTCTAGTCCTTGGAATCGGTCAATCGCTGCGCGGGGACGACGCTGCCGGGCTGGAGGCCGTCCGCCTGTGGCAGGGAAAATACCCGCAAACGGCGAAACTCATCCGGGTGGAGACCAGCGAACTGCCGGGGCTGGGACTGCTCGACCTGCTCAACGGGGTAGACGCGGCGATTCTTGTGGACGCAGTCCAGTCCGCTGCACCTGCCGGGAGCCTGCTCCGAGTCGGAGCGGCCGACCTGGCGTCTTTCGCTCCGGATGCGCTGTCCGCCCACGGTTGGGGCGTGGCCGAGACGCTGCAACTGGGGCGGTCAATCTACCCGTGGCTGGAGGCTGTGCATGTGACCCTGATTGGAATCGTCGGGGAGCAATTCGAAATCGGCGCGGGACTCAGCCCCCGGGTCCGCGCCGCGCTGGATGGGGCCGCGGCCATGATCGAGAGCGAAGTCCACAGTCTGATATAATCGTCAAAACATTTCCCGGAGGGCAGAATGGCATCCAGCGCGACTCTTGAAGGCGTCAAAAATACAATCTTCTTCCCACTCAAAGGCAAAGGCTGGGGCGTGAAGTGGCTGATCGGCTCGGCGTTGTGCCTGGCGAATTTTATCATCCCGATTGTGCCCCTCATCCCGCTCTACGGCTATGCCGGTCAGATCGCCAAACGCGTCATTCACGATGACGAAGACCCCGAACTGCCCGAATGGAAGGATTGGGGCCTGTTCTTCTCGGACGGGATCAAGTTGTTCGGCGCGACCGCGATCTTTACCCTGCCCGGGGTGTTGACCGTTCTCGTTGGATATTTTCTGATGATCGGCATGAATTTTGCCTTCATGTTCGACCCATCCATCTATACATCTGAGACAATATCACCGGAGTTTTTCATCGGGAGCATGGGCGGGATGTTCGCGGGAATCATCCTGATGTTCGCCGGGATGCTGCTCGCGCTGGTATGCGGCTTCTTCCTCCCGCCGGCCCTGGGGCACCTGATCGCAAAAGACGACTTCGGCGCAGCCTTCCGGTTCAAAGAATGGTGGCCGAATTTCAAAGCGAATTTCAGCGGTTATGTCCTGGCGCTTGTCATCTTATATGGCGTAAACATGGCGCTTGTGTGGGCCGCCTACATTTTCTACTTCACTATCGTCCTGTGTTTCCTGATGCCAATCGCGCTCTGCGTGGCCATGTTCCTGATGATCGTGATCCACCTCTCGCTCGTCTCGGTCGCCTATCGTGACGGGATGCGGAAACTGGCGGAAGGATAAAAAAGCAAAAATCCAAAAACAAAAGGCAGCGACCACCACAATCGCTGCCTTTTTGCTTTTCGTATTTTGTTTTATCCCTTCAGAAAACCAATCTCGATTTTTCCATCTACCACCCGCACCGGGTAAGCAGGGACATCCACAACGGCGGGCAGGCCCATTGTCTTGCCGGTACGCACATCGAAGCGTGCCCCGTGGCGTGGACAGACAACTTCGTACTCGTCCAATTCACCGTCACCCAAGGGCCCATTATCGTGGGTGCACACGTCCCCGATGGCGAACAACTTCCCGGCCAGGTTGAAAACCACAATTGGCTTGCCGTCCAGTTCGACGAACAGGCGCTCGCCGGGCGGCAAATCGTTCAATGGGGCGATTTCTGTGAATTCTATTTTTGAGAGTTCGAGCTGGGTGTAATCGAACATTTTTGTATCCCACATGGACGGGTATGCAGATCCGCCCCTACTCAATCAAATCATCGCTGGCTTCACCCAGACCATAAACGCCTGCCTTGAGCACCTTGAGCGAAAGCAAGGCGCATTTCAGGCGCACCGGACCGAGGTCAATGCCAAGCAGGTCGAGGATATCCTGCTTGGTCAATTGCTTTACTTCTTCAACCGGCTTGCTGACAATCGACTCGATCAGCAGGTCAGCGGAGGCCTGCGAAATGGCGCAACCCTTGCCGTCGAAACGGCCGTCGGCCACCTTGCCGTCGCCGTCCAGGCGCAGGGTGATTTCGATGTGGTCGCCGCACAGCGGGTTGTCATCCTCGAAATGGATGTCATGGGGGTCAAGACGACCGCGGTATTGCGGGTTCTTATAATGGTCAATGATGATTTCGCGATATAAGTCTTCCATCATTCGCTCCTGTCGTTGCGAGCCCCGAGTGAAGCGAGTGGATGCTGCGCTCCTTGCAACGACATCCTATTATCCGAAGATCTTCTTCACTTCGTAAATACCTTTCACCAACTTGTCCACTTCCTCTCTCAACGAATACAGGTAGAAACTGGCGCGGGTGGTGGCGGGGATGCCAAACTTCTCGTGCAGAGGCTGGGCGCAGTGATGCCCGGCGCGGACGGCGATGCCGCTCCCGTCCAGGATCTGCGCCACATCGTGGGGGTGGATGCCATCGAGCGTGAAGGCTGCCACGCCGCCTTTCTTATCAGCCGGTGGACCGAAAACTTTCACACCCGGGATTTCCTCGAGGCGTTCCAGCGCGTATGCAATAATTTCCTGCTCATGCGAGGCGACTGCGTCCATGCCGATGGTTTCAAGGTAATCCACCGCCGCGCCGAAACCGACCGCTTCGGCAATGGCTGGCGTCCCGGCTTCGAATTTGTGAGGCACGTCGTTGGGGACGAAATTACGCAGGTGGACGGTCTTGATCATGTCGCCGCCGCCCAGGAAGGGGGGCATGGCCTCCAACAAGGGCCGTTTCCCATACAGCGCGCCGATCCCGGTCGGACCGAGCATCTTGTGAGCAGAAAAGGCCAGAAAGTCAACATCCAGGGCCTGCACATCCACCGGCAGGTGCGGGACGGATTGTGCGCCGTCCACGAGGGTCGCGGCCCCGGCTTCGTGCGCAAGGCGGATTATTTCCGCAACCGGGTTGATCGTCCCAAGGACGTTGGACATGGCGGTAAACGCCACCAGTTTCGGGGTCCGGGCGAGGAGTGCGCGGTAAATATCCAGGTCGAGTAACCCGTCATCCATAACGGGGACAAATTCCAAGTTAACACCACGCTCGGCTGAAAGCATGTGCCAGGGGACAAGATTGGAGTGGTGCTCCATCTCGGTCAGGACAACCAGGTCACCTTTTTTCAAATTCACCCGCGCCCAGGTATAGGCAACAAGGTTGATTGCCTCTGTGGTATTGCGGGTGAAAATAATCTGCTCTGCAGAGGGGGCATTTATGAAGCGCGCCACTTTTGCACGGGCGGCCTCGTACATTGCCGTGGATTCCTCGGCCAGCGTATGCACGCCGCGATGGATGTTTGCGTTGAAGCGACGGTAGAATTCGTCCATCGCATTGATTACCGCCAGCGGTTTTTGCGCAGTAGCCGTGGAATCAAGATACGCCAGCGGCACGCCGGGGCGAACTTCCCGGTTCAGAATAGGAAAATCCTGACGGAGGCGGGGGATATCGAGGGGCATCAGTATTCCAGAATTTCCTTGCGGCCAGCCTTGCGTCCCGATCCGAGCGGACGCAGATGCTCGGAGGTAAGTGGGTACCACAGGATCTTGTCGGGCACCATCCAGCCGTCGGTCAGGAAAACATTGGAGCGGAATTGGACAGCCACCATTTTGTTGTCCACCTGGACGACGATCCCCTTAATCCAGCCGCGTACGCGATCTTTATTTTTTTCATGGTCGCAAAATACTTCTACAGTTTCGCCAACTTCAAAAATATGTTCCGTGCTTGGCGCGCGCATATAAGATACAGTCATCGGGCCTCCCCGGGAAAGCTATCAGTTTTTGGTTTTTTGTAACAGTACGAATTGTCAACAATCAGTAAAGCGGCCTATTCTCGCGCCAAACGGCGGAAAATGCAAGCCCTAAACGCTGCGGGTTTTACCCGGCAATCATTTTGCGATGGATTACCTGCTCGAAGCGTTCGCGCACGCCTTCAAACGGGATGCGCTGCATGATGGGGTCAAAGAAACCTTCCACCACCAGCTGCTCGGCTTCGACCTGCGGGATGCCGCGTGACTTGAGATAGAACAGCGGCTCCTCTTCGAGTTTCCCAACGGTTGCGCCATGCGTACAGCGCACATCGTCGGCGAGGATCTCCAGGCCGGGGATGCTATCAGCGCGGGCGCCTTTGCTGAGCACAAGGTTGCGGTTGGCCTGGTAGCCGTCAGTCTTCTGCGCGCCGGGTGCAACGTAGATCATCCCCTGCCAGACCATCCGGCTGTCACCCTTCAGCGCGCCTTTGTACAGCAAGTCCGACGTAGTGTGCGGGGCATGGTGGTTTTGCTGGGTATCCAGGTCGAGGTGCTGGCTGCCATCCGTGAAATAAAAGCCGGACATGCGCCCCGAGGCGCCTTCACCGGCCAGGTCAATCTCGGCAAATGTCTTGGTCAGTTTCGAGCCGACAGCGCCAAAGATCCAGTCCAGATTCCCGCCCCGTTCTACCTGGGCGCGGGCGTGGGTGAAATTCCAGACGTGCTTTCCCCAGGATTGCAACTCGACGAATTTGAGCGAAGCATCATTCCCCACCCGGACCTCGAGACTGCCGGCGTGCATGGACGCGCTGCCCTCGTCCGGAGAGGCTGTCTCGTGGACATAGGTTGCCGAGGCGCCCTCATCCAGCCAGACAAGAATGTGGGAAATATGTGCCAGTCCCGGCCCCGCGCCCCACAGGATGCTGTGAAGCGGCTGTTCCACAGTCACACCCTTGGGGACGTATAGGAGGACACCGTCTTGCGAAAAAGCCGAGGCCAGCGCGGCAAACTTGCCGTCCTCCGGGCGGACGAGCTCCCCGGCCAATTGCGTGACCAGGTCCGGGTGTTCGCGTTCAGCAGTGCGCAGGTCGGTGAAGATCACGCCCTGTTTTACGAGCGCGGGATCTACGTCCGCGCGCGAACCGCCGGGAAGCAGGACAACCTGTCCGCCATGCTGGCTGGAGACGAGCGGTTTGAGTAGTCCAGCCGGGACAGGAGGCAAGTCGCGATAGGAGTCGGTGGCAGGCAGGCGGAAGGCGCCAACAGGCAGGCCGCGCAAGTCAGTGCGCCGCCAGGCCTCTTCGGCTGTGGACGGCATGGGAAGGCGGCGATAGGTCTCCCGGGCGCGCAAACGGAAATCCATTAGTGCACCATCCACCGGGAGCGTATCGGCGGTGAAGGAAAAATCCTGGGCGGCCGTTTCTGGGCGACGGGATCGGGTGACGACGACGCGGGGTTTCTCTTCCATATCAGCCTATGGAGCCTTCCATTTGCAACTGGATTAACCGGTTCATCTCAACGGCGTATTCCATCGGCAGTTCCTTGACCAGCGGCTCGATGAAACCGGAAACGACCATTGTGGTGGCTTCCTCCTCGGAAAGTCCGCGGCTCATCAGGTAGAACAACTGCTCCTCGCCCACCTTCGAAACCGAGGCTTCGTGGCCAATGGTCACATCGTCCTCGTCAATTTCGATGTAGGGATAGGTATCGGTGCGCGACTGCGGGTCGAGCAGGAGGGCATCACAAACCACGTTGGACTTGACGCCTTGCGCGCCTTTATAAACCTTTAGCAGGCCGCGGTAGGAGGAACGTCCACCGCCCTTCGAGATGGACTTGGAGATGACCTTGCTGGATGTGTTGGGGGCAAAATGCACCATTTTTGAACCGGCATCCTGGTGCTGGCCGGGCCCGGCAAAAGCCATCGAGAGCATTTCGCCGTGCGCACCGGGCTCCATCAGGTAACAGGACGGGTATTTCATGGTCACCTTGGAGCCAAGGTTGGCGTCCACCCATTCGTGGGTGCCGTCGGCAAAGACCTTGGCGCGCTGGGTCACCAGGTTGTAAACATTAGTGCTCCAGTTCTGGATAGTCGAGTAGCGTGAGCGGGCGCCTTTCTTGACGATGATTTCGATCACGCCGGAGTGGAAAGAGTCGGAAGTGTACTGGGGCGCGGTGCAGCCCTCTACGTAATGTACCTGCGCGCCCTCGTCCACGATGATGAGCGAACGCTCAAACTGACCAACATTGGCAGTATTCAGGCGGAAGTAAGCCTGGAGCGGCAGGTCCACCTTGACACCCTTTGGCACGTAGACAAACGACCCGCCCGACCAGACTGCCGAATTCAAAGCGGCGAACTTGTTGTCTTCAATCGGGATGACCGTCCCAAAGTATTCGCGGAACAGGTCCGGGTGCTGGCGCAGTCCGTCCTCGATGGACAGGAAGATAACGCCCTGTTTTTCGAGGTGTTCCAGGATGGAGTGATAGACCATTTCCGATTCATATTGCGCGCCAACCCCCGCCAGGAACTTGCGCTCGGCCTCCGGGATGCCCAGTTTGTCGAACGTATTCTTGATTGTATCTGGCACATCTTCCCAGGAACCGGTTGAACCTTCGGTGGGTTTGACGTAGTAATAAATATTTTCCAGATCCAGGCCGGAAATATCCGCGCCCCAACCCGGCATCGGGCGGCTCAGGAAATGCTCCAACCCTTTCAGCCGGAATTCCAGCATCCACTGCGGCTCGCCTTTCATGCGCGAAATATTTTCCACCACTTCCCGGTTAAGCCCTTTTTGTGACTTGAACACATAGTTTTCCGGGTCGTGGAAGCCGTATTTATATTGTCCAATATTTTCGAGGATCTTAGCGTCTTCACTCATAGGGTTTCACCGCCAATCCATACCAATAAACTAAGGGGTTGCTTCTTCGTACTTCTCGCGCACCCAGTCGTAGCCGTGTTCTTCGAGGTGCAAAGCGAGGTCGGGACCGCCAGATTCGACGATGCGCCCGCCCAGCATGATGTGAACGAACTGCGGCTTGATGTAATTCAACAGCCTTTGATAATGCGTAATAACCAGTACGCCGAGAGCGGGTCCAGACAGGGCATTGACCCCTTCCGAGACAATACGCAGAGCGTCAATATCCAGACCGGAGTCGGTCTCATCCAGAATGGCAATATCGGGTTTAAGTGTGGCCAGCTGCAAAATCTCGGCGCGTTTCTTCTCACCGCCGGAAAACCCATCGTTCAAGTAACGACCAGCAAAACCGGAATCCATTTTCAACAGTTCCATCTTTTCTTTCAAAGTCTTGCGGAACTCCGGGATGGGGACACCCTTGTCTTCCGGGTTGGCAGCCCGCCGCCGGGCATTGAGCGCGGTGCGCAGGAAATTGGCAACGGTGACGCCGGGGATGGCCACGGGATACTGGAACGCCAGGAACAACCCCAGCCGGGACCTGGCATCGGCTTCCATTTCGAGAACATTCTGCCCCTTGAACCAGACCTCCCCTTCTGTCACAGTGTAGGCAGGATGGCCCATCAAGGTATATGCCAGCGTAGACTTGCCTGTCCCGTTGGGACCCATGATGGCATGGATTTCACCTTGTCTGACCGTCAGGTCAACGCCCTTCAGGATTTCCTTATCTTCGATGCTGACGTGCAGATTCTTGACGACCAACTCGGACATAAACACTCCTTTTATCAACGCGGCGGGATTATAGCAAATTGAGGGGAAATTGTCAATATTTATGATAATTTTCTAGTATATTATCCTTCTCATCGTGGGTCACCTGGCTTGGGGTTTTCCGATCAAGGATGGGCGTTGACTTGCTGCACCAACCCAAAAGAAGAAAAGCACTTGTTTTAATTCAACTGGAAGTTTATAGTTAACCAACCTATAAAGGCGAAAAGAAAATGTCCTTCCTCTACCTGACACCCGCATCAATCAGTTACCTTAACCAATCCCTCCTCGCCTTGTTGCTCACGGTATACATCGGGAGGCGGTATTTCGTCCTTCGCCACCAACGGCCATCCGTTCAGGACCGGTTGTTGTTCTCTTTCTTCATCGCCGTCTCCCTGTTTTCTTTCCTGCTTTTCCTGGATGTTTCACTGCTTCCGGCTGAACGGTTGTACATTGTCTATAGCGAGAATTTTGTCCTCGGTATTTTACTGGTCGTGTTGATCCAATTCGCCTATTATTTCCCGGTTCCGAATGAAAGGCAGAAAATCGAAAGATGGGTCTTGCTCATTCTGAGCATTGCTTACGTTCTCTGGGAGGCCGGATTCGCGATTTGGCGTTACCATCTGCTGGGACTCGGACAGGTGGAATTCCGGCCTCCGAATGCAGATAACCCGGTGATCCTCGGATTCGTTTGGACCATGATCGTCTTCGCCCGCGGAGCAATCAAGAATTGGCAACTACCGGCAAGCCGCCAGTTCGCATTGATCTTCCTCGTCCCCGTCTGGCTGGCGTGGCTGAATATAGAGCGGACGAATTATCAAATTTCCACGCCTTTTTTTCACATTAACATGTCCGTGGGGATATTGCTAACGCTGTTCCTTTTTGCCTTGATCTTTTTAACCTCCCAACCCGAGAAAACATCTTTTGCCGCCAAGTTCGGCGGGGTCATGCTCACCTGCATGCTGGCAGTGTTTGGGATCGTTGGCTGGTTGATCGCGCCTTCTTATGCAGAGCGGTACTCTCCCAACATCCCCGATCATCGCACCCTCCAGTACGCTCCGAACGAACGGGGTGGGTACGATGTCAGTGAGATTCCATTCCGTTTCGATCCTGATCTGGGGCAGGATATTGGCTCGACTATCAGTTACGCAGACCGTACCTTCGTCATGGGAGTTGATTTCGATTTTCCTTACTTTGGGAATCAATACGAAACAATCTACATTTCGAATACCGGAGCGGTCAGCATGGGAGAGAGCCTGGACTGGAAAAATCTCCAGTTCCATTTCAGCAATATCCCTGCAATCCTGGCTTTACTGGTGGATTTTGATCCCGGAAAATGTACAGATTGCGGGATTTACATCAGGGAAGACCCCGGCCAGCTTGTTGTTACCTACCTGAAAGTACCTTCGCTCAATCACCTTAGCGCCACCTATACGTTCCAAATCATCCTGCACTCGAATGGCTCTTTCAACGTTACTTATAACGGCCTGCCTGAAGACCTCAAGTTCTATGTTGATGATCGGCCAGAAGCGACGGTATGGGCAATTGGGATCAAGCCAGCCATCGCCCCTTCCCTGTCAGTGGACCTTTCCGATTTGCCTGTGCAGAGCAACGCGGACGGGCTGATCCAGGATGAGTATCGCGCTTTCAGGGATTACCTGAACGCTTTCCTGCGCCCGGTTGCCATTGCAATCCTGGCAGGCAGCCTGCTTGTACTCATCATCTTGTTTGCGGTTTTTCGCTACGGACTCGCCCAACCGTTGGATGCCCTGTTGAAAGGAGTTCAGACCTTCAACAGCGGAGGGCGGGATGTGGCCATCCCGGTCAAATTCAACGATGAGATTGGATTCCTGACCGAATCCTTCAATAACCTGAGCGGTGAATTGAACGACATGATTACTAGCCTTGAAGATCGCATCTCTGTGCGGACCTCTGAGCTGGTCACCGCGAATGATCAGTTGCGGAAACTCTCGATTGCAGTAGAACAAAGCCCAAGCACCATTATCATCACCGATACGAAAGCCCGCATCGAATACGTCAATTCGTCATTTACGCTCTCGACAGGTTATACCTTTGAGGAGGTTAGAGGAAAAAATCCCCGCATTCTCAAATCTGGTCTGACGCCACCGGAAACTTATAAAGAGATGTGGGATACGATCCTTTCGGGCCGCACTTGGCGAGGGGAACTCATCAATCGAAAGAAAGATGGAAATAATTTCTGGGAATTTACAGTCGTCGCACCCATTTATAACCAGGAGGGGCAGGTCACCCATTATGTAGCAGTGAAAGAAGACACCACCGAGCGAAGACATGCGGAACAAGAATTGGAACGTCTCGCCATTACCGATCCACTGACAGGGCTTTCGAATCGCAGGTATTTCTTTACACAGGCCGAACAGTTTTTTATCCATGCCAATCAGCCGCCGTTCATACTTTCTGCACTGATGATTGACTTCGATCACTTCAAGCATGTCAATGATCAATATGGACATGCCACGGGGGATATCGTTCTGAGCGAAAGCGCACGGCGCATACAGGCAAATTTGCGTCCTTCGGATGTTATCGGGCGCTATGGCGGAGATGAACTCGTCGTCCTTCTCCCTCGCACAAACTCCAGTAAAGCCCGCCAGATCGCTGAGAGACTATGTGCCATAATCTCTGAAGGTCCGATAATTGTGGGTGATACCAACATCTCAATCACAGTTAGTGTAGGTATAGCGAACATGGACGAGCATACGCCCACCTTGGAAGTCTTGCTGCAACGAGCAGATGAGGCTATGTATGCTGCCAAGCAGGCGGGCCGCAACCGTTGCGTTTCGTGGCAGTCGCGACCGGCCAGTTTATCATCCTGAAATTAATCTACCCCGAGGCTCTTTTGGACCCCAAGACGCAAACAACAGTTCTACATGGCAAGCGTATCACTTTGCAGGGCCAGCTCCGTCTGGGATGTTCGACGGTGCTGCTCGACGAGACCGGCACTCGCGTCCTCCTCACCCGCCGTGCGGATAACGACCTGTGGTGCCTGCCCGGCGGCCGGGTGGACGCGGGCGAATCTGTTGCCGAATCCGTCGAACGCGAATGCTTCGAAGAGACCGGATTGCGCGTGCGGGTGAAGCGCTTGACCGGCGTCTACAGCGATCCCGACCAGTTGGTTGTTTATCCCGATGGCAACAAAGTCCATATCGTCGTTTTGAATTTCCTCGTTGAACAGGTCTCCGGCGAAATAAGTTTGAGCAGCGAGACAACAGACATCCGCTACTTTTCAGTGGAAGAAGCCGTGAAGATGGATCTCTTCCATAACCATGCCGAGCACTTGCGCGACGCTCTCTCCGGGCGGGAAGCCGCTTTCGTCAAATGAACCCGCACGACACGACCCGCGCCAACTATGATCGGCTGAGCCGTTGGTACGACTGGTTCGCCGGGAGTGAAAAACACTATGCCGAAACCGGACTGCGCTTACTGGACCTGAAGCCAGGCGCGCACGTCCTGGAGATCGGCTGCGGGACAGGACACGCCCTGCGCTGGTTGTCAGACGCCGGGGCGCGCGCCGTTGGGCTGGACCTGTCAGCCGGGATGTTGGCCCGGGCGCGGCAGGCAGTTTCCCGTCGTCGCCGTGAGCATGCCGAACAGTTGGAAGAGTGGGTCGAATTATGTCAGGGCGATGCT
The DNA here is from genome assembly GCA_016208355.1 of Chloroflexota bacterium. Lineage (GTDB taxonomy): Bacteria > Chloroflexota > Anaerolineae > Anaerolineales > Villigracilaceae > UBA877. The sequence goes on from JACQYE010000150.1 coordinate 17,836, forward strand.
CTGCACCTGCCATTCAAGTCATCTTCGATCAATGCCGTTTTTCTGAGTTTCACACTGGAATTGTTCCCTGAATCTGATATTCCGCTTCTCCTGGCCGAATGCCGCCGTGTCCTGCGCTGGGACGGACGGCTGGGCGTGGTGGCGCTGGCGAAGGAGAACACCCGCATGGCGCAGTTGTACGAGTGGTTCCATGCCCGCTGGCCGCAGGTGGTGGACTGCCGCCCAATCTACGTCCACGCCGTGCTCATCCGCGCCGGGTTCGAGATACGCGAGGCCCGACGAATGGTGCTGTGGGGACTGCCCGTCGAGGTCGTCACCGCCACCCCATCATGAAAGGCTACAGATATGACCCTCTTGCCCGGTCTAAGCCCAACCGCCCAAAAAAATACAGGATGCCCTGGAACAGACCGGTTTTGCCTGCCAGGTAATCGAATTTCCCGAGAGCACCCACACCGCCCAGGAAGCCGCTGACCGGGTGGACGAGACGCGTATCGGTTTATTTGCTGACGAACCCATCGGGCGCGCCGATGCCGATTTCGTGCGCACCGTCACCGGCTTTGCCATCGGCGGCGTCCCACCCCTGGGGCACACCAAGCCAATGGAAACCTACCTCGATGAAGACTTCTTCCAATATCCAAGCCTGTGGGCTGCAGCCGGGACGCCCAATGCCGTCTTCGAACCTACCCCGGCCGACTTGCTAAAGATGACTGGCGGGAAGGTGATGAAGGTGAGATGAAACAAAAGACAGCCCCGTTCCTGCTTGCGGTGTCCGCTCTACTGGCGGCCAGTCTCGCCTGCGGACGCAGCGCGGCCACGGAACAGCCCTCCGACTCACTCGTCACCACCACGGTCGGCGGGCTGGAAAGGACCTATGAGCTGTACGTCCCCGCAGGGATCGCGGCAGACGAGGAGGTCCCGCTCGTGTTCGTCTTCCACGGCTATGGTGGGAACGCACAGGCGGCGCGTCTTATTTCTGGCTTCAACCGTCTCGCCGATAATAACCATTTCATCGTGGTCTACCCCAATGGTACTGGCGAGAGTCAGGACACACTCTCCTGGAACGGAGGAAGATGCTGTTTCTACGCCCGCGATAATAATATTGACGACGTGGGGTTTGTGCGCCAAGCGGTGGAGGAAATTGAAGCGCAATATTCCATTGACGCCCAGCGCATCTACGCCACAGGCATGTCGAACGGAGGAATTTTCTCCTACCGGCTGGCCTGTGAAATGGCCGATACATTCGCCGCCGTTGCGCCGGTGGCCGGATCATTTCTTTTCGAGGCATGCCAGCCATCTGAGCCAGTTTCCATCCTGCACATCCACGGCCTGGACGACGACGTTGTCCCCTATGACGGCGTCAACCTCATCCCCGAATTGGCGGGGGTGGATTTTACACCCATCGAGGAGGGAGTCGCGTTTTGGGCCGGTCAGGATGAATGTCCACCCGCGCCCGAAATGAGCCAGGATGGGAATGTGATGCACATCGTCTATGCCCCCTGCGCGGACGAGACCGCTGTCGAACTGTATGCCCTGGACGGGGTGGGTCATACCTGGCCATTTGTCGAACTCCAGTCCAGCCGCGTGATCTGGGAGTTTTTTACCGCGCACCCCAAGCCTTAATCGTATCCTCCCGCAGGGTTTGTACCTGCGGGAGGATTTTTATCGTTACTCTTCCAATTCTTCTTTTACTTTCTTGGCCTGTTTGCCGCGCTCGTCGGTGTTCAAGATACGCTTGCGGATGCGATACGATTGGGGGGTCACTTCGAGCAGTTCATCCTCTGCCAGGTACTCGATAGCCTCGTCCAGGCTCATCTGGCGCGGCGGTGTCAGGCGGATTTCCATCTCGCCGCGCGCCGAGCGGATGTTCGTCAAGTGTTTTTTGCGGCAGATATTGAACGGCACTTCCATGCTCTTGTTGGTCTCACCAATCACCATGCCTTCATAGACTTCTGCCCCTGGCCCGATGAACATCGTGCCGCGCTCCTCGGCGGATTTAAGGGCATAGGTGGTGGCCGTCCCCGCCTCCCAGGCCACGATGGAAGCGGTGGTGCGGGTGGACATCGGCCCGGCCATTTCGTCGTAACCGTGGAAAATAGTATGCATGACACCCGCGCCGCGGGTCGCTGTCAGGAACTGGTAACGGAAGCCAAGCAGGCCGCGGGTCGGGGCAATGTAGATCAGGCGGGTCGTGCCCTGACCCGTATCCTGCATATCCACCATCTTGCCGCGGCGCCCCCCGAGCATTTCCACCACCACGCCCACTGTCTCGGTGCTGGTCTCGATATGAACTTCCTCGTAAGGCTCAAGCAAGGAACCATCCTCGGCCTTGTGGAAAATAACCTCCGGCTTGGATACCTGGAACTCGTAGCCCTCACGCCGCATAGTCTCGATCAGGATACCCAGGTGCAGTTCGCCGCGCCCGGAAACAAGAAAAGTTTCGGCGGTCTCGGTCTCATCCACACGCAGGGACACATTGGTGCGCAGTTCGTCGAAGAGACGCTCGCGCAGTTTGCGGGAAGTCCCCCACTTGCCTTCGCGCCCGGCAAATGGCGAGGTATTAACCCCAAATGTCATGCGGACAGTCGGCTCCTCCACCTTGATTCGCGGCAGGGCAACCGGGTTGACGGGGTCGGCCAGGGTATCGCCGATGATGATCCCTTCCAGCCCGGCCAGGGCGATGATTTCCCCTGCTTCGGCGGATTCAACTTCGATCTTTTCCAATCCCTGATGAACGTAGAGATAACGAGCGCGCTCGGGCAGGGATTTCCCGTCGGCAGTCAGGCGCGCCAATGCTTGCCCGGCCTGGATGCGCCCGGCGAAGACCCGCCCGAGCGCAGTCACGCCGCGGTAGTCATCGTAACCCAGGGAGGTGACGAGCATCTGGAGTGGCGCGTCCGCATCCACTTTGGGAGCAGGAATGTGGCGCAGGATGACCTGGAACAGCGGCTGGAGGTCCGGGCCGAGTTCGGGGGTAAGACCGGCCTGGGCGCTGGTCGCCTGGGCGTAGATGACCGGGAAATCAGCCTGTTCGTCCGTCGCCCCGAGTTCGATGAACAGGTCAAAGGTCTGGTTGAGGACGCGCGCCGGTTCAGCATCTTTTCTATCCACTTTGTTGACCACCACTACGGCCTTGTGACCCATCTCGAGGGCTTTCTTGAGCACAAAGCGGGTCTGCGGCATGGGGCCTTCAGCGGCATCCACCAGCAACAGGACGCCGTCCACCATGTTCATGACCCGCTCGACCTCGCCGCCGAAATC
>JACQYE010000164.1 GCA_016208355.1 Chloroflexota bacterium
AGAACAGCGCCCATCGGGGCGCGTCCCAGCGTGGCAACATGGAGGTAGAGCAGGTTCCAGCCGGTGCGTTCGTCGCCGTCACCGTCCAGGTCGAGCATCACCAGGCCTGTCTCCGAGCGGGCGACAACCCCTCCCGCCATGGCGATGGCTGGCAAGTCGGTTGGGATGCACCCACCGGTTTCTGCGCCGGGAGCAAAATCCAGCCCGGCCCAGGGGAGCAGCGTGCCCCAGCCGGTGTGCGGACCGCCGGTGAGGGCCCATATCTCGCCGGGGCGGAAGGGCAGGGTTAGGGTGGGCTGCTGCAAACTGACCGGGACGTGCGCCTCGTCCGCGGCCCAGGGGTCGCCGAAGAGACCGGCATAAACGCGCGCAATCCCATCCGGGCCAATCGCTTTATCGTATTCCTCTACATCATACATCAGTGAGTAATAATACTGGAATGCCACCGAGGCCGACGTCTGCCAGGGGTCAGGGCGTTCGAGCCGCCCATCGTCCAGTTCGAACTCGGTCAGCAATCCGGTGCGCCAGCCATAGTAACCATTGTTGAGCACGTTCGCCACCCAAATCAATTGCATATAAAGACCGGGATAGTGGTAGTCGTAGATTCCAAGCGGATAACGGCCCTCCGGGGGGATCGGCTGGGAGAGAGCGCCAGTCTGGTATTCCAATACCGTCAGCAGGACGCGCGGGCTGACGCTGTAATTGGTTGCCACCAGTTGCACCACCTCGGCCCCGCTGCGGCTGGCGCCCTGGGCGTAGGTGCGGAAATCCTTGAGCCAGCCGGCGCTGCTTTGGACAAAAGCCTCCACGTCAAAGCCCACCGCCGACGGCCCGTTCACATACTGGCTATCAGGCAAGATCAGGAATGGCGTGCCCCAGAACGAGCGATAGTAGATGGGAATCTGCATCGGCATTCCCGGCGGCATGGTGGTGGCGTCGGCGGGGATGGCCGGGTTGGCGAACCGAATTTCCTCCATGGTAGTGTTGAAGCGCGCTGCCAGCGCCGGGAGCGTGTCGCCGGACCGGGCAATATACTCCACCAGTTGGCCGGGATCATATTCCGGGCGTTCCGGGAGCAGGGTCGCAGTCGGACCCGGTGTCTGCACGGCGGTGGCCGCGGCAGGCTCCAGGTCCGCGCCGGGCACTGTAGAGCAGGCTGCCGTCAGCAGACTGAGCAGGATCAAGAGGCTTTTTCGGATGTGGGACACGGCAGTAGGTCTATTCGTCCGGCTGGCGGATGATCTGCGATTCATGGGTTCCAGTCTTGCTGGAGGTGATGGTCTGGTCGCCCTTGGTGAGCGTCCCGTAGTAAGGCGCGTCGCCCTGGTGGGCAGTCCAACCGCTCAAGATGAAGGGCAGAGCGCCCCCCGCGCCGACCCACTCGCCGTTGTACTTGCGTGCAAAGTGGACATGTGTGCCGGTGGCCAGGCCGCCCTCACAGGAGGGGTGACCGATGTGATCCCCGGCATCTACCCACGTCCCGGCCGGGACGCGGCCTTTGGTGGCAATGTGCATATAAAGTACTACCCACCCGGTCTGCTCGAAGCCGTCGCCGTCGAGGTCGAGGAGTACGTACCCGCCGCCAGAGCGGACGATTTGACCGGGAGCGACGGCGATGACCCATGCGTTTGTTTCACCGCAACCGGGTTCCGCCATGGCAGGAGCAAAGTCAAGGGCGGCCAGCGCGCTCTCCTGTTCCCAGGCAGGATGTGGCCCGCCGGTGAGGCTCCAGAGGTATCCCACCTCGAAGGGCAGGGAAAATTCCGGCTGAAGAATGCCGGGCGGAAAGAGTGGTTCAACGAGAGCAGCGCGCGCCCAGGGATCGCCAAACATTTCTGCATGTAACGCGACAAAACCGGTTTCAGGGTCAATCGCCTGGAGCCATTCATCATGGTTGAGATGGCGAGAGAAGAGATACTGAAGGGCCACTGTACCGGCATTCAGGTCCGGGGCAAGGCGCAGGATGGAGCCGTCGGAGAAAGTGAGTTCAGTCAAAGTCCCGGCGCGCCAGCCATAGTACCCGGCGTCCAGTTCCTGGACCAGCAGGCGTAACTGCTGGTAGAGACCGCGATAGCGCAGGTCGTCATAACCGAGCGGATATGCTTCGTCCACGCCGGGCAGAGGGTCGCCCATCACCCAGCCGGACTTGTATTGCAGATAAGCCAGCAGGAAGCGCGGGTTGATGGAACTCTCAAAAGCCAGGCGCTCGATGGAGCCTGCCCCGGTCGTCCAGCCGGGGACGGCCAGGTATTCACGGAAGGTGCTCAAGAAACCGCCTGCATCGTCTACATAGGCAGCGATGTCGAAATCCGCCGCGGTGGGGGCGTAGACAACTTCACTATCGGGGAGGAGTTTTACGGCCGGAGTGGCAGGGATACCCGGCAGCCGATTGGGAATGATCAAGGTGGTCCCCGGAGGAATGAAGCCTATCTCCGGCAGGGGAATGGAGGATGTGATTTCCTCGGGTTGGACCCCAAAATGGATGGCGACCACCTCCAGGCTGTCGCCGGATTGGGCTTCGTAAAGCAATGTCGGACGAGGCGTGCCGGGCGTTACTTCCGTTGGGATTTTCGTTGCAGAGGGAGTCGTTGTAGGCGCGGACTGGGAAATGGCGGCCACGGCAGTGGCAGTCCCCGCCAGAGGCGAGAGCGTATCCGTGGCAGTTTTGGCCAGGTCGGGGGTCAGTTCGGGGTCGTAACTACCCCACAAACTATTTTCACAGGCGGAAAGCAGAAAAGCAATCAGCAGGAAGATGGCAACGAGTCTGGCAGAGCGCATCGAAGAGTTCATCGGCGGAGATTATACACGAGGGTTCGGGAATGGAGATAAGAGAGGCGTGAGAGGACAGCGGGGTTCAGCGTTGTATCTGGTTGATCGGGTTGTTCCCCTCGAACGACTCGACCACCACCCCATTACGCGTCAGCGTGCCGACGTATTCCTCGCCCGTTCCGGCGGAAACCCAGCCATCCAGGTTGAAAGGGACAGTCCCATCAGCCGCGACCCACACGCCGTTGAATTTGCGCGCCAGGTGGACGTGCGTCCCGCTTGACAGGCCGCCCTCGCAGGAAGGATGCCCGACCGGTTCCCCGGCGCGCAGGAATGTACCCGGCTGGACCCGGTCACGGCTTTCAATGTGCATGTAGAGGACCACCCAGCCAGTGCCTTCGTTGCCGTCCAGGTCGAGGTCGAGGATGACCACGCCGTCGCCGGTACGCGTCACCAGGCCGTCGGCGACAGCCGTCACCCAGGAGTCCGACTGCACGCAGCCCAACGCCTCGCCGGGTGGGGCAAAGTCAATCGCGCCAAAGGGAGTTCCCGCGTCCCAGGCCAGGTGCGGCCCGCCAGTGAACGCCCAGATTTCCCCGTCCCCAAACGGCAGGCGCATGCGCGGCTGGAAAAGACTGGCTGGGATGAGCGGCTCGATGGCGAAATCGAAAGGATACCCAAAAAGGATATAGTAGGTATCGTAGAATCCACCGGGCGAGACATCTGCCAGCCAGGCCTCATAACCATCCAGTTTGGCGAAGAAGTTCTGCACGCCGGCCGTCCCGGCATTGATGGTGGGAGCGACGGGGACAACCGAGTTGTCTGCCAACACCCATTCGGTGACCGTACCCGCGCGCCAGCGATAGAAGCCGCTGTTGAGATGGACGGAGGCCCAGGCCAGCTGGCGGTAGAGACCCGCGTACCAGTCGTCAATGTAGCCAAAGGGGTTGTCGGTCTCCACCGGATCAGGATTGGTCACCCACCCGGAGCGGTATTCGAGCAAAGCCAACAGGAGGCGCGGGTTGACAGAATACGCCTGCGCGATGCGGACGACGACCTGCGCGCCGGTGAGCATTTCACCGTTCACGTCCTGAGTGTAGGATGACAGGTATCCGCCTTTTGATTGGATATACGCATCTACGTCGGTTGAGGCGCTCAACGGTCCGTAAATCAGTTCAGAATCGGGGATGATCTTGTCCGCCGGACCAGTCGGCTGGGGCTCCACCGCCGGGATGATCAAGACCTGCCCGACCTCCAAAATGTCAGGGTTGGTGAGATTGTTCGCTTCAATAATGGCTTCCATGCTTACGCTATATCGTTCAGCGATGGCGCTGAGCATATCCCCGCGTTGTACCATGTACTCCTCCTGCCCATGCGAACCGACTTCGGTGTAGTGAGGGTTGTCAGGCGTGGGAACAAGTTCCGGGTCGCCAGGCAGGCGTGTCGGGGGCAGGTTGTAGGAAAGCGTGGGGGTGACTGCCACTGCCGGAGGCGTGGAAGGCTGGCCCGAGGTCCAGATGGAACCGGGTGTAATGTCCAGGTCCGATGGCATGGTTGTCTCGCAAGCAGTCAGCAGGAGAAGCAAAACAGGGAAAAACCGGCGCAGTAGCATGGCAGGATTGTACCAGTTTCTGCTACAATCAGGACAAACACCCCCTCCCCTCTCCTTGTAGGAGAGGGGAGTCAAAATGGAGAAATCAATGTCGCAACAGAAGTGGTGGCAGACTGCAATTTTCTATCAAATCTACCCGCGCTCCTTCGCTGATGGCAACGGCGACGGCATCGGCGACTTCAAAGGCATGACCGAAAAACTCGATTACCTGAAAGGCCTGGGCGTGGACGGCTTGTGGCTGTCGCCGCATTTTCCCTCCCCAAACTGGGACTGCGGCTACGACATCTCGGACTACGAGAACGTCGCGCCCGAATACGGTACGCTGGAGGATTTCAAGGCGTTCCTGCACGCAGCCCACGCCCGCGGCATGCGCCTCATCCTGGACCTGGTACTTAACCACACCTCCGACGAACACGCCTGGTTCCTGGAATCCAAGTCCAGCCGCGACAACCCGAAGGCGGATTGGTATGTGTGGAAGGACCCCCTCCCGGCCTCCCCCATTTCGAACCCCAGAAATGGGGGAGGTGTCCCGAAGGGACGGAGGGGGCCTCCCAACAACTGGCAGTCCTGCTTCGACGGCCCGGCCTGGACCTATGTGCCGGAGCGCGGCCAATACTATTACCACTACTTCATGAAGCAGCAGCCCGACTTGAACTGGCGCAACCCCGAAGTCAAAGCCGCCATGTGGAGGGCCGCCCGTTTCTGGCTGGACATGGGCGTAGACGGCTTCCGCCTGGACGCCCTCGGCACGATCTACGAAGACCCGGACCTGACGCCGCACACCGTCCCGATGACCCTGGCAGAACTGCGTCATTTTTCCGACGTCGCCACAACTCCCGAAGAGAAGAAACTTGCAGAGAAGTACTGGTTCGATATGTACAAGAACCAATGGGGCGGCCCTGGCCTGCACGACCTGATGCAGGAACTGCGCCATGTCCTGGATGAATACCCCGGCGACCGGATGCTGGTGGGCGAGGACGACAACATTGATTACATGGGAAATGGGGACGACGAGTTGCACATGGTCTTCAATTTCCCATTGATGCGCACCGAACGCCTGACCCCGGACTGGGTACGCGCAAACCAGACCGAGCGCCTGCGCCGGCTGGACGCGCTCCCTGCCCGTGGCTGGGGCTGCAACACCCTCGGCAACCATGACTGTTCCCGCGTCCTGACGCGCTACGGGGACAGAGTCCACGACGACCAGTTAGCGCGTTTGCACCTCGCTCTGCTCATGACAATGCGCGGCACGCCATTCCTCTACAACGGGGAGGAGATCGGCATGACCGATCTGGTCATCCCCGACCCGGTGAAATTGCGCGACACGATGGCAACCTGGTATTACGACAGCCTGATCAACAAGTTGAAAGTGGAACCAGCGTTGGCCGCCCAGCGCGCGGGCGCGATGAGCCGCGACAAGGACCGCACCCCGCTCCAGTGGCGGGACGCCCCCAACGGTGGCTTCTGCCCGGAAGGCGTCACCCCCTGGCTGCCGGTCAATCCGGATTACGCGGCCGGCGTCAACGTGGAAGCGCAGGAAAACGACCCGGACTCGCTGCTCAATTTTTATCGGCGCATGCTCAAGGTCCGCAAAGACACATCCGCGCTGGTGGAGGGCGAGTATCAGGCTGTCCACGAGAAGGCGGAAGATTACCTGGCCTTCCGCCGGTCGTTGCCGGAGCAACAGGTGTTGGTCGTATTGAATTTCTCCGGGAAAAAATTGGTTCTGGATTTCACTGACTTGCGCTCGAAACCAGCCCGGACGATTTACCCATCCGGCAATCCGGCAGAGTTATCGCTCGCGAAAATAAATCTGGAACCGTTCGGAATTTTAATTTCGGAGTTGTTGTAATTCATTCGAGAGGAAGGTGTGTGATGGAACCCAATCAATTGCCTCCGGGTTCTGCCGGTCTTACCCGCCGGGACTTCCTGAAATTCCTGCCGATGGCGGGGGGCGCGCTCCTGCTGTCAGGTTGTGGCGGGACTCCTGCATCCACGTCATCACTGATGCCCCTGCCCTCACGGTCGTCCACCCTACCGCCCAGCGCTCCGCCCCTAACGGAGAGCACTCCGACAGCATCCCTCACTCCCCAGCCGAGTGGAACGTACACGCTCACGCTGGAGCCGCCGTCCGAATACCTGCCTCCGGTGGACGGAAGTTATACAACCTACACTCTACCGGCTCCGCAATTTCCCGGCGACAAGCCGCTCATGCAGACCTTGCAGGAACGCCGCTCCAGTCGCGAGTTTCGTTCCGAAGAATTGCCGGTGCCTGTCCTGGCGGCTCTTTTGTG
>JACQYE010000165.1 GCA_016208355.1 Chloroflexota bacterium
GGCTTTATCGCATTCCCAGGTACGTGTAGTAAAAGAAACTAACGTTCGCAGAGCCGCCGTTAGAAACTGTTACAGTTTGGGGGCCCGTCTGATGGGACGACGGTGTATCGGCTGACACGCAATAGGTGCCTGCATCAACAGTAAAGCTGTAATTTCCTGAACCGTTTGTATTTGTGGTAGCGAGAATACCACCTGGGCTTCCACATCCTCCTGATCGGAGAGTAACAGGAATACCAGGTGTTGGTGTTGAACCTGGTATATATGACAAGCCTCCGTTAGTCCCATTATAGTAGACAGTCCCCGAAATCGTTCCGGGTCGGATTGGAGTAGGAGTTGCAGGAACGGTGCAGATTCCCGGCTCGCTGCCGTTGGGCGTAAATCCCACCGCCCAACGACAGGTGTTATCCATCTCAAAGAGCGCTTTGATAGGGTAATAATCAACGTTTTCCACCAAAGGAGAACCGGCTTCCTCTGCAGTGAAATGGTCGCTGTAATCAAACCATGACGGATTGAAAACACCCAAGTCCGCCCATGCGCCCCAGGTAAAATAAACATCCGACTCGATGACAGATTGCTTGAAAGCGATCTGAACACTGGAAGAATTATCTGGATCCACTCTCGCCCAGGCCGCATCCGGGTCGGGACCAAAACCGGATTCAAAAATCATATTCTCATACCCATCCCCAATCCATGGAGCATCAGAATTTGCCGGGTAATTTCCTCCCACGTCACCATTATCGTCCATCCAGATTCTTACGCCTTCGGTGGACCAGTCTGTTCCGACCTGGGAAGCAAAAACCAGCACATCGCCACGGCCATCCACATCGCGGTCAATTTCAACGCCATAATTTCCCGTCAGGGTTCCTCCCGTGCCCGTTCCGACAAGACGGATGGTTACGTAGACCCATTGATTATCCATGCCAAGGAAAGTGTGAAGGATATCCAAGTCAGGATAATAGGTATCCATAGTGTTGGCATTGAAGGGGCGTTCGAAAAGATTCTGATTATAGTTTTCCCCACCATTTGTGCGTTTCTCTGCTGCAAATAGGGATGAATCCTTATCGTTGATTTCACTCATCTTGCTGGTAGGCGGATTACTTGGGAAAGACACATGCTCAACTGTCGGGTGTGGTGTGTCCACTACGGGCGGCTGTGATGTCGAAGTATCTTGAGAGGGGGGCTCAAGTACCGCGGTAGGAGTCGCCTCCGAAAAATTACAGGACAGAGTGACAAGAGCCAAGACAAGTAGACCTGCTGTGAAACCCATTCGGCGTACCGACATAAGTTTGCCTCCTGTAAATGAATAATAGCCTGATACAAATCAGACTTTGGTTAAATATGGTAATATTTGTCTATTATATCTTATTTTGCTATTTCGCTACTCCCCCATTTGACCCCTCACCTACAAATCCAGGTACCAGCAGAGCATCACTTCGCGCGCCACCGCCGGGACAGCCGCGTAACCAAAACGGCGGATCTCGCCCAACTGCGCCCCCATGCGCCGGTAAAAACGACAGGCCGGGACATTGACATTCTGCGTCTCGATCTTCATCTGTTGGCAGCCGCGCTTTCTGGACCATTCGGCTGCGTACCGGAAAAGCGGGATTCCAACCCCTCGAGCCTCTGGCCTGACGCGGATGTCCCATAGCACCGACAGGTCGCGCCGGTTTTCCAGCATGAAAACCCCGGTGGTGCCAAAAGCCACCGCCGCCGCGCCAACCGGATAATTGTTAGCCAGGGCAAGGAAGAAGCCCCAATTGCTCACATCGAATTGCTTCGGCCAATCGGTGGGAAGTTCGCCATAAGAATCATAGTCTTTGACATAGGGTGGTTCGGCCGCTACCTCGCATAAACAAATACCGCCCAGGCCGCCATCCATTAGTTCGGGCTGAAAAACAGAACGTACCTCAAATCGGCTGGGAATGGCCTTATACTCCGGCAAGTGCTGCGGGCTGATTTCAATGATATGAATGGTCATGATGATTCTATCCTTGCCCGAATCTTACTCCAAAAAATGGCGTCCAGCAGGCAGTTCTCTGCTGGACGCCATCAATCCGAACTAATTTCTCACCACTATTTACTCGTACCGTAGCGCCTCCACCGGTTCGAGGTTGGCGGCCCGGTTGGCAGGGTAGATGCCAAAGAACAGGCCAACAGCCGCGGAGAAGATTGTGGCAAGCAGGATGGAATCCAGCCCAATGGCCGGGTTTAGAGCTGTGCCCGACCTAGCAGCAATCTGCCCGACGATGAAAGCGATCAACCAGCCCAGGAAGATGCCAATCACACCGCCTATCAGGCTGAGGAGCGAGGACTCGGTCAGGAACTGGATGAGGATGTCGCGCTTGCGCGCCCCGAGCGCTTTGCGCAGGCCGATCTCGCGCGTCCGCTCGGTGACTGAGACGAGCATGATATTCATGATACCAATGCCACCCACCAGGAGCGAGATCCCGGCAATGCCGCCCAGGAAAACGGTCAGGACGCCGGTCACGGTTTGGGCAAGGCCGATAAAATCCTGCTGGGAAAAGATGGTGAAATCGTCCGCCCCGACCGGGGTGCGGTGGCGCTGGCGCAAGATCTGCGATACTTCTTCGGTGGCTTGCGCCACAGAATCAGCGTCCACGACCTGGACCAGGATCATGCCTACCTTCTGCCGATCGCTGCGCTGGAGTACGCGCACCTGCGCAGTCTCCAGCGGCATAATCACATCGGCATCCTGGCTGCCCATCATTCCGCCGCCTTTGGAAACCAGCACGCCGATAATGCGGAAAGGCTGTCCATTGATGCGGATGGTTTCGCCCACCAGCCCATCGCGATGACCAAATAGTTCGTCGGCGATATCCGGGCCAATTACCACCACAGAGGCATGACCGAGGCGGTCGGCTTCGGTAAAGAAATCACCTTCGATCAGTTCATAATTCCGCATGGTGAAGTATTCGGGTGTGGTGCCTGTGACACTGGCCTGCATTTGTTCCCCGTTGGCCGTCAGGACCGCCGCCCCCTGGATGGCCGGGGCAACCGCCGCCACCGAAGGAGCCAGGAATGGATCCGCAATGGCTGCTGCATCGCTCAATGTCAACGGGCGCGGGTTGCGGATGTCTTCACTGCCTCCCGACATAACAAAAAGCAAGTTCGTGCCAATGTCGCTGATGGAACCAGTGATCGTCGCTTCAGCGCCGCGCCCAACGCCGAGCATGGCAATCACCGCCCCCACACCAATGACGATACCCAGGATGGTCAGCCCGGAACGGAGTTTATTGGCGTTCAGGCTTTCAAGCGCTTCAAAGATGGATTGTGTCAGGTTCATAGTTTCTTTGCCCGCTTCCCGGCAGGTTTGCCATTGTCTACCAGGCCGTCGCGCAGGCGGATGATACGCTGGGCCTGTGCACCGACATTCGGGTCGTGCGTAACGATGATCAGGGTTGTGCCGCGGTCGCGGTTTAGATTAAGGAGCAGATTTATGATTTCCTGGCCGACTTTAGAGTCCAGGTTCCCGGTCGGCTCGTCGGCCATGATAATCGCCGGGTCATTGACCAGGGCCCGGGCAATCGCCACCCGTTGCTGCTGCCCGCCGGAGAGTTCAGTCGGGCGGTGCAGCACCCGGTCGCTGAGACCGACCGCGTCCAGGGCGGCGCGCGCCTGTTCACGGCGGCCTTCCCGCAAACCAGCATAACGCAAAGGAAGTTCCACGTTTGCCAGGGCAGTGGTACGCGAGAGCAGGTTGAAGGATTGGAAAACAAACCCGACCTTGCGATTGCGAATGCCCGCCAGTTGATCGTCGTTCAACTGCGAGACCGGTTCGCTGTCCAGCGTATATTCGCCGGAGGTGGGCTGGTCCAGGCATCCCATGATGTTCATCAAGGTGGATTTCCCGGAACCGGAAGGTCCCATAATGGCAACTACTTCGCCACGCCTGATCTTGAACGAGACTCCATTCAGGGCGCGCACTTCTACCTCGCCCATTTTGTAGACCTTTGTCAGGTCTGCGGCTTCGATAACCCAGTCCATTGAAGTCTCGCTCATGGCATGAAGAAGCCGGGGCGGTCGCCAGCCTGAACCAATTCCGCCGGAGGATTCAAAATGATGATGGCGCCTTCCGCCAGATCGCCAGCAATCACTTCACTGACGGTATCCGAGGAAGCGCCCAGAGTGATCTCCACGCGTTCCATCAACCCGCCGCGCAGGACGAAGACATACCGCTTCCCTTCCAGGAGGCGCACGGCGCGGTTCGGGACGAGGAGAACGTTTTCCAGTTGTTGGACGGTGATGGTCACTGCGGCGGTCATGCCTGGTTTCACCTGCTCATCGGCATCGGTCAGTTCCACCGTGACGTTGAAGTTGACAACCCCCGAAACAACCGAGGCCGCTTGGGCAACCTCAACAACCTGCCCGTGATACTCCTGCCCAAGCACAGCGTCGAAAGTGATGATAACGGGCTGCCCCAGCTGGATCGTATTGATATCAACTTCAGAAACCTGCACTTCCACCAGCAAACGGGAGAGGTCGTCAACCCGGAATCCGGTTGTGCCGGGGGCAACCTGGTCGCCAGGAATGGGGGCGGCGTCTGTTATTGTGCCATCGAAGGGAGCGCTAATCTGTGCCATATCAACGGAGGCGCGCGCCGCGTCCACCCGCGCCTGTGCTGCCAGGATATCATCCGGGTCGGGGCCGTCCATCAGGCGTTCCCATTCACGCTGGGCGTCTTCGAGTTGGGCTTCTGCCAACGCCAGGTTGGCGCGCGCTTCATCAATGTCACGCCCGGAGGGGACGAGGAGGAAATAATTCAGGGTGTTCTGAGCGCGGTCGGCAGACTGCTGAGCATTGTAGAGCGCAGTATAGGCTTGAGCCTTTTCGGGATCATCGTCTGGCCGATCCTTGACATAATTGTAGAAATTCTGCGCCTGCTCGAGACTATTCTGCGCCAGGGTGTACTGCGCCCGGGCGTTCTGAATCGCTTCACTGGAAGCGCCGCGATTGGATGCCAGGAAACTGTCCAGCGTGTACTTGACGCTGTCATAGTTCTGTTGGGCATTGACCAGCGCCAGTTGCGCCTGGGCGCGGGGAGTATCCGAAGCGAGGAGGGTCTCCAGGTTGCGTTCAGCAGTGACCAGGTCCGCCTGCGCCAGGATGAGGTTTTGCGAGAGCGAGGCCTGCGACAGGGAAGCCAGCACATCCCCGGCCTGAACTTCGTCGCCGATCTCCACGTTCACGGTCTCGACCGTGCCGCTCGTCTGCCAGGTCAGGATGGCAGTCTGGTTGGCGCGCACATTGCCGGTGGCTCCGATGCTGGCCGTCAGTGTGCCGCGTTCAACCGCGGCTGTCTGGAGCGCCCCGGCCGCTTCGGCCTGGCTGGTGATGTTGCGAACGACAAAATAAACGACCAGTGCGATTGCAATTACAACGATGATTGCAATTGTCTTGTGCCTGACAATACCGCCCCACAGGTTCTTGAAGAATTCCTTTATCTTTTTCATTCTTTGCCTCCATGAAACACGCCGATTGTACTCGCGGCGTGCAAGTTTACATAGAATCGAGGGTTGTAGATTAATGGATATTTTACACAAGCGCAATAGTACATTAACGTTTCCCGACCCGGATTTATTCGGATACCAATCAACTTGGGGGGTTTTTTATATAATCTACATTGTGATGATTGTCGCTATCATTCGTGACATTTACGCCTGTGTATTGAGGCCGAGTTTGAGTATTATACATATCAAATTAGTATGAGTTATCGTGTATTTGTAATTGGTAGAGTCGGAGGCGTCTATGCAAACAATCCCGAGCGAATATTTGGAAATTGACCGTAAGGCACGCGTCTATACGCCTTACCAGGACCTGTCGCTGCGCCCACCCACGGAGCGTGTATGTGACTTCGGGGACGTGGTCATTCCGCTCGACTCCGAACGCGCCATGCAGGAAGCCGCCCGCTGCATCCACTGCCCCGACCCGGCGCCCTGTAGGCTTGCCTGCCCATGCCACAACGATATCCCGTCCGCTATGTGGCTGATCGAGCAGGGACGCTACGGGGAAGCCGCCGAACTCTACCGCGAGACCAGTTCCCTGCCGGAGATCTGCTCGCGCGTTTGCCCTCATGAGCAACTCTGCCAGGGTTCCTGCGTTCTGAACAAAACCCACGAGCCGGTATTGTGCGGTCCTGTCGAAACGTTTGTCACCTGATACGAAGGCAAGACGACGGGTGTATCCATCCCGGTCGGCAAGCCAACCGGCAGGAAGGTTGCCATCGTTTGAGCAGGACCAGCAGGGATGGGCTGCGCCGAACAACTCCTGCGCATGGGACATTCCGTTACTTTCTTCGACTCCAAGCCTGCCCCCGGCGGACTGATGGTATACGGCATCCCGAATTTTAAACTCGCCAAGGAAGTGTTCTTCTGCCGCTGGGCCGATTACGAAAAAGCCGGAGCCAAGTTCATCGGCAACACGTACATCGGCAAAGACAAGACGATTGATGATCTATTCAAAGATGGCTTCGAGGCGATATTCGCCGGCGTTGGCACCGAGATTGATGCAAAAATGGAGACGCCCGGTGAAGACCTGCCCGGCGTATACGAAGCCACCGATTTCCTGATGCGCGGCAACACCGATTTGAACCTCCTCCCGGAAGGGATGCGGGAACGCCCGGTCATCGGCAAGCGGCTGGTGGTCATCGGCGGCGGCGACACGGCTTCTGACTGTCTGCGCACCGCCCTGCGCATTGGAGCAGAAGAAGTGACCTGCGTATACCGCCGAACCGAGAAGGAAATGCCCGGCGGCAAGAAAGACCGCCAGATGGCGAAGGAAGAAGGCGCCAAGTACCGCTTCCTGACCCAGCCGGTCAAATTCATCGCCGGGGAGGATGGCCGGCTGGCCGCCCTCGAGTGCATCGAGATGAAACTCGGCAAACCAGACGCCAAAGGCCGCCGCAAGCCCGTCCCGGTGGAAGGCTCCAATTTCAGCATCGCTGTGGATACCGCCATCAAGGCCCTGGGATACTGGCCCGACCCGATCCTCGGTAAAACCACACCCGGGCTGGAAGTCCACGATTGGGGTCTCATCACCGTGACCGATAAAAACACCGGTGCAACCACACGCGAAGGTATTTTTGCCGCCGGTGACGGCGTCACCGGTCCCGACCTGGTGGTCACCGCCATGGTCGGCGGGCGCAAAGCCGCCCAGGCAATTGACGAATATTTGAA
>JACQYE010000161.1 GCA_016208355.1 Chloroflexota bacterium
TGAGAATTTGGATGGGGTGAGAAACGTTACAGAAGCCGGAATTAGTGGCGTAGATGTTTTCCTGGATTCTAACTCGAACGGTTCCTTTGATGTGGGAGAACCGACAACAACGACTGCTTCCAATGGTTCTTTCGCCTTTACGAACCTCCCTCCGGGTGATTATTCGGTTGTCGAGATAGATCCAGATGGCTATGTCAGTACGACGCCGAATTCCCGGCTGGTGATCGTTCCCTCGGGGGGCGACGCTACAGCGGACTTTGGTGATTATCGCTTGGTTTCCAACGTTCTCTCATCTATCAATGGAGTGGTTTATCTCGACGCCAACTTGAATGGCGCTCTGGATTCTGGAGAATCAGGGCTTAATGGCGTGACAGTGTTCCTGGATATGAACGAGAACGGGGCATGGGATATCGGCGAGCCCATCACGACAACTTCCCCGGCCGGCTCATATGGTTTTTCGGGTCTGTCTGCCGGGGTTTATACGGTACATGAGATCAATTCTCCTCCCAATTCAGTCAGCACCACTTTGGATGTTGTTCAAGTGGTCCTCGGAAGCGGGGATTCAGCCACGGTCAATTTTGGCGATGTGTCACCTTCTGGTGTCGATGTTGCTGATCCGGCATTGACAAAATTTGGAGACCCGGCGCAGGCTGAAGTTGGCAGCATTGTGGTCTATACCATCACCGTTGGGAATAATGGTGCCCTCACTGCAGGAGATGTAGTTGTAACCGATACCAAGCCTCCTTTCCTGGACATTCTATCTATCAATATATCGCCGGATCTTGGCTTTGTTGTGACGGTGTTCGGGAGTGGCTTTACGATTGACTTTGGCGATATTGCGCCTAATGAAGTGTTAACTGTTGAGGTCGTGACGCGCGTCAATGGCCTTGGTCAACCACCCGGTGGGACCAATAATGCGGTCTTGTCAACCTCTGGAACGAATAGGATTCTCTCCAATGACTTCAGCACTGTGAACCTGGTTATATTAAGCAACCCGACGATAATCCCCTCGAGCGGGTTCGCCCCGGACCGGGTGACGGTTCTCGCCGCCCAACCAGCGGAAAAGACCTACGCGGGCCTAAGCGATCTGTGGCTGGAAATCCCGAAACTGGGTGTGCAGATGCCCATCGTCGGCGTCCCGCAAACAGGCAGCGAGTGGGATGTCTCCTGGCTGGGCACGAACGCGGGCTGGCTGCAAGGTTCGGCCTTCCCCACCTGGGAGGGCAACTCGGTGCTGACCGGTCACGTCTGGAACGCGGACAATACGATTGGTCCGTTCCGCTACCTCAACACACTGTGGTGGGGCGATAAGGTCATCGTCCACGCCTGGGGCGCGCAGTACGTGTACGAGGTCCGGTCAGTGACGCAGGTCTCGCCGGGGAACGTGAATGCGATGATGAAGCACGAAGAACTACCTTGGGTGACGTTGGTGACCTGCCGCGGCTATAATTCGCAGACGGGCGAGTATGCTTACCGTGTGCTCGTTCGGGCAGTGCTGGTTGAAGTCAAGTAGGAAAGTTTTCCTGCTGTCCATTGTTCGGCTTTGAGTCATGCCGACGTCCCAACACTGACCCTCATCACTTGCCAGGGCTATAATGAGACCGACGGTAGTTATCGTTACCGCATTGCTGTCCAGGCCGTGCTTGTTGATATCCAACCCGAATACGTCAGCATCGAACCCAACCTCAGCAAGTAACCCAAGACCTCCCGCAGACCACCCGCGGGAGGTCCCCGATACAAGTAAACCTCCCGGCGGCCTGCAATCCGCCGGGAGACTGCTTCCGGTTCTGTGCTATACTGGAGATTGAGGAAGGGAACATGACCGACGCTTACCTCACCAATTCACTTGCCAACCGCGACCCGCGCCTGATCCGCCTGAAAGATTTCCTTGCCGGGAAAGTCTCTGCGGAGATGCCGGACCGCGCTGAACAGGAACGGCGCGACCGGAATATCGTCCGCCGCTGGCTGGTGGAGGCCCTCCAGGGTACACCCGCTGCGGACCTTGAACCTGCCCTGCGCGACCAGGTGGTGGATGCCGCCCTGGCCGACCTGATTGGCTACGGTCCACTCGAACTGCTGCTCTCCGACCCGGAAATCAGTGAGATCATGGTCAATGGGGCGCAGACAGTATTCATCGAGCGCTCCGGCGAACTTCTCGAAACCGACGTGAAATTCGACGATGAAGATCACCTGATGCGCATCATCGGGCGCATTGTCAATCCGCTTGGCCGCCGTTTAGACTCGGACAACCCTTCTGCCGACGCGCGCCTGCCGGATGGATCGCGTGTCAACGTGGTCATCCCACCCGTGGCGGTGGATGGACCGCACCTCACCATCCGTAAGTTCCTGCAAACCAAAATGACCATGGACGATTTGGTTGACCTGCAGGCGTTGACGCCCTACATGGCGAAGTTCCTTGAGGCTTGCGTGGTGACCCGCCTGAATATCCTCGTCACCGGCAACACCAGTTCCGGGAAGACCACCATCCTCAATGTTCTATCCAGTTATATCCCGGAACGCGAGCGCATCGTCACCATCGAAGACGCGGTCGAGTTGAAACTCAAACAGCGCCACGTCGTCCGCCTGGAGACCAAACTACCCGGCGTAGACGGGGCGGGCCTGGTCACCGTGCGCGACCTCGTGCGAAATGCCCTGCGGATGCGCCCCGACCGGATCGTTGTGGGGGAAGTGCGCGGCGGGGAAGCGATGGATATGCTCCAGGCCATGAATACCGGCCATACCGGGTCCCTGACGACGCTCCACGCCAACTCGCCCCGCGACGCCACCTCCCGCCTGGAGACAATGTCCATGATGGCCGGGCTGGATTTACCGCTTCTCGCCGTCCGCAAGCAGATTGCCGCGGCGATCAACCTGATTGTCCACCTGGCACGCCTGTCGGACGGAACCCGCAAGATGACTCACATCACCGAGCTTTCCGGTATGGAAGGAGATGTTATCACCCTGACCGATATCTTCAAATTCGAGCAGACTGGTGTCTCCCCGGAGGGCAAGATCATTGGTCAGCTGCGTCCCACCGGGATGAGACCTCTTTTCACCCCGCGCCTGGAGGCGGCGGGGTACAAGCTCGGCGGTGAGATTTTTGGGGCCGGGCTGTAACAGTTTTTTGCAGAAAATCGGCCTGTGATATAATTTCCGCAACATCAACTAACGACTGGAGGCCAAATGGAAATCACGGTTCAGCAATACAAGCATTGTGACTTGCTCGCCATCAAGGGCAAGGTGGACAGTTTCACTGCTCCCGAACTGTCGAAGGCCATTGAAAAAGCCAACAACGATGGCAAGTTCAAGATCGTCCTTGACCTGAAAGACCTGGATTACATGTCCAGCGCCGGGTTCCGTGCCTTGTTGGTCGGCCAGCGTAATTGCAAGCGCTACAACCGGGGCGAGATCGTCCTGACCCGGGCGCCAAAGAAAATTATGGATGCCCTGGAATTGACCGGCTTCACGCCGCTGTTCAAGATTTTCGACGATGTGACTGCGGCCGTCGGTAGTTTCTAACCGGATTGCTTACCCTGATTTTGATGGCCGCCTCTTTGTAGCAGGCTGTGAGGCGGCCTTTCTATTTTCTCATGCGGACAGCCATTTTCCCAGCCCGTTTTGACCAACTGAATGCCATCCGGGATTTTGTGACCCAGGCGGCAGGTGATGCTGGCATGGACGAGTCCGGCGCCTGCGCGGTGGAAATGGCTGTAGATGAAGCCTGTTCGAACATCGTGGAACATGCCTATAAAGGCATGGAGGCGGGGGATATTGAATGTACCTGTGATTGCGACGATCAAGTCCTGACCATCATATTGCGCGACCATGGCCGTTCCTTCAATGTCACGACCGTCCCCAGCCCAGACCTGTCGTCAGCGCTCGAAGACCGGAAAGTGGGCGGTCTGGGCGTTTACCTGATGCGCAAGTTGATGGATGAAGTACGCTACGAGCACCTGGGCGACTCGGGCAACGTGCTCACCCTGGTGCGTAGACTCAAGAGCCAGAAATGACCCCTGTCCGCGTTTCCTCTTCCTCGGCATGGTCGCAGGTCAACCGACTCAGCGAGCAACTGCTGGGCGCGAGCCGGTTGGGTGAACAGCGCGACCTGATCGTGCAAACAGTTGCGTCCCTGTTGGGGGCCGAGGCCGATCTTTGGCTGGACGAACGCCTCTTCCGCTTGCCGGGGTTGAACCAGGCGCAGATTTTTCCACTCCAGCCTTCCGAAGACGTGATGCGTCGGGCGCTGGATGATGCCGAGGGTCGTTGCCAGCAGGACGTGGGTCCCGCCCTTGCCATGCCCTTGCGCTCCCAGCAACTGACCATAGGCGTGCTGGCGGCGCGTCGCCCGGGCGGGGAGAAGTTCCGCAAGTCCGAGATCGAGTGGCTGGAGGCGCTGGCCAGTCATGCCGCCCTGGCATTGGTGGCCTCCCACCGCTTTGCTGTCGAACAGTGGCGGGTGGAACAATTGACGTTGGTCCGCCAGGTGAGCGCCCAGATCGCCAATGTACTCGAGCTCCGCGCCCTGGCGCGCCGCGTCACCCGCCTTATTCTGAATACTTTCAAATATTACTATGTGGCAATATTCACGCTCGAACCTGGACAGAAAGTGTTGAACTTCCAGTCCAGCGCCGGGCCAGGGGAGCGAAAGAAACGACGGAAATCTTCCATGTCTTTGAAAATTGAACTCGGCCAGGGGTTGATTGGTGAAGCGGCCAAAACCGGGCAGGAGATCATTTCGAATAATGTGGTTGATGAGCCACGCTTTCGCTACCTGGACCCGCTGCCGGGTACGCAGTCTGAGGTCGTCCTGCCGCTGAAAATCGAAGACCGGGTGCTGGGTGTGCTCGACATCCAATCCGACCGTTTGGATGCTTTCCACCCCAATGACTTGCTCGTCTTGCGCGCCCTGGCTGACGCGATCGCAACTGCTGTCAACAGCGCCCGCCTCTACAGCGACCTGGAACGCCGCGCCAATCAGTTGTCAATTGTTGCCGAGGTGAGCAAGGACATTACGTCCGTGCTCGAACTGGACGAATTGCTCTCCAGGGTGGCGGCGCTCATCCAGGCACGGCTGAAATTTCCTTACGTCCACCTGTTTACTGTCCACCTCAACAGGCGGCAGATCATTTTTGAAGCCGGGAGCGGAGCGCGGAGCGACGCATTGAAAGGATACGCGATTGACCTGGACAATTCAGAAGGGATTATCCCCTGGGTGGCGCGCAATGGGCAGACTGTCCCGGCGAATGATGTTGCCAAAGAGCCGCGCTATAAGCCGTCGCCCTTCCCGCCTCAGGATATCCGCTCGGAACTCACCATCCCGCTCCTTTACGATAACAAACCAGTCGGCGTACTAGATTTGCAAAGCGACCGCCTGAACGCGTTCACAGAGGACGATCAGTTCATCCTGGAAGCGCTGGCGGATAACATCGCTGTTGCCATTCACAATGCCGATTTATTCCGCACAGAACGCTGGCGGCGGCAGGTGGCCGACAGCCTGCGTGAAGTGGCCGGTCTGCTCTCCGCTGACGCAGGTGTTGACGATGTACTCGACAGTGTCCTGCGCGAACTGGAGCGCAACCTGCCCTGCGACGTTTCGGCGGCCTGGTTGCTGGACGGGGAGGAGTTGTACCTGGCGCACATCCATGGCGCAGAGTTGCTCGAGGTTGAAGCGGCGATGCGCCGCTGGCCGGAAGTCAAACAGTACCTGTTCGATACACTCACCTCTGCCCAACCGGTCATCCGCAAACCCGCCGACCCCTTTGGCCCCACCGGCATTGCGCGCGGCTATTCGGCGGACTACTCGTCCATTGCCGTTGCCTTGCGCGTTGGCGACCGCCCATTGGGCGTGTTGACGCTGTCGCATCACACTGCCGGGCGTTATGGACACGAAGCCCAGGCCGTCACGGCTACATTTGCCAGTTACGCTGCGGTTGCCATCGAGAACGCCCGCCTGTACGACTCAGCCCAGGAACAGGCGTATGCCTCGGCGGCCCTCTTGCAGGTGGCGCAGACGGTCGTCAATTCCAACAGCCTCGATGAAACGGTCGGTTCGATTATCCGCATCACCCCCATCCTGGTGGGCGTGAAAGCTTGCGCCATCTACCTGTGGGAAGGAGATCATTTCGGGGCGGGACAGGGCTACGGTTTCCCCGACGATGTCCAGCCGCTGGTGTGCGGGCGCGATTTCCTCCCCGGCGATTTCCCGCTTCTCGACGCCGCCCGCGAAAAAGGGCAGATGGCCGTCGGTGTCCTGGCTGAAGGGCTTCCGGATGACTGGCTCGACCCCGAACTGGCGCGCGACGAACAGGAGGCCTACTACGCCTTGCAAACCAGTGACCACTTGCTCATTGGTTTCCCGCTGGTTATTCGCAACGATTTTTACGGGGTGATGCTCATCCAGGAAGACGCGGACGCCCGCCGCTTCCGCCAGAAGCGCATCGAGATCATCAACGGCATCGCCCAGCAAGTTGCCATGAGCATCCAGAACGACCACCTCCAGCAGGAGATGGTCGCCCGCGAACGCTTCGAGCACGAGATCCAACTGGCGCGCCAGATCCAGCGTACTTTCCTTCCGGAACACCTGCCTGAATTCCCACATTGGGACCTGGCCGCTACCTGGCGGACGGCCCGGCAGGTGGGCGGGGATTTCTACGATGTGTTTGAACTCCCCGGCCGCA
>JACQYE010000162.1 GCA_016208355.1 Chloroflexota bacterium
CCCGGGTGAGAAAGTCGTCCAGCGCTCGGTGCTCAGCCCCATCCCCGAGGTCCTGACCGACGCGGAGATCGAGGCCGCCCTGCTGGCCGCTGACCGCCACCGCCGCCAGTCCAAGCCCGACGCTCGCCCGTATACCTTGCTGTCGCTCCTGCTGGCTACCGGGGTCAAGAAATCAGAATGCCTCGGCATCCACCTCAAACACATTGACCTGGACGATCCCGAAGGGCCGCTGGTCTTTATCCGCTACGCCAGCCCGTCCAACCGCTATAAGGAACGCAAACTGACCCTGCCCGAAGACTGGGTGCCCGCCTACGAGGAATACTTGGCACAGTACAATCCCCCCGACCGGCTCTTCCCCTGGTCGCCTCGCCGCCTCGAGTACCTGCTCGAAGACATCGGCCGCGAAGCCGGCCTGCCCAAGCACCTGTCCTTCGACATGTGCCGCTGGACCTCCGTCCTGCAGGATTACGTCGGCAACGTGGAGCATGAAAAGATTCGCCAGAAACTGGGGGTCTCCAAGATCCAGTGGCGCGAGATCAACATGAAACTGCGGCAGCTCGCCGGGCAATAAATTGTACGGGCGGACCTACGTGTCCGCCCGTATTTTTTTTAGATTTAGATAAAGCACCCGCTTCGTTTTTCCCGTGACCCGGAACGGGTGGGCGATGCGATACCCCGGGACCCAGACAATATCTTTTCCAACGCAGACCAGCGGCCACTTCTTCCGCGCCTGTTTTGGGATTTTGACATTGATATAGAACTCGCGCACCTTGACCGTTTGCCCGCCCATCCCCAGCGGATGGAAGACATCCCCCTCCCGCCGCGCCCGGACAGTGAGCCCGCCGGCCGTTAAATCGGCGTCCAGCCAGGCGGACCAGGGGTCCGTGTTTTTTGACCAATCCTCGGGACTCGCCGGGATTTCTTCCGCAGTTAAAACCCAACCGTTTCCCATCTCCAACCGCTGCCCGCTGACTGCTGATGGCTGCCCCACCTGCGGCCAATCCCCAAACGACACATCCGCCTCGTACGCCGTGAGATAGACCATCCCACTTTCGGCGAATAAATACAATCCGTTGACGAAGTCCACCTGCTTCCCGGCCGGATTCCTGGCAAAGGCTGCGGCGCGTTCGAGCGCCTCGAAGCCGATATCGCGGCCCCGGGGGCGCAGCAGTTCCCCCGCCCGGCGGAACAAATTGCGCTGGAGACCGGGCTCGCAGGCCGCCAGCAGAAGTTGGTTGAACGCCACCCAGCCGTCGCCCGTCCCGGTCACGGCTTCTTCCCACATCGCCTCCACGTCTGCCTGCAAAACGGCGTAATCGCCCTGCAAGGCCTGCGCCGTGCGCACCAACGCCTCTTTGAAGCGTGGGTTATATTTTTCCAATTCAGGAATGAGCGTGTGCCGCAAGCGGTTGCGGAAGTAGGTTTCGTCGGCGTTGGAGGCGTCGAAGTGCGGCTCCAATCCATGTTCACGGCAATAGGCTTCAGTGTCGGCTCGCCAGAGCGAGAGCAGCGGGCGGACGAGCGGAATTTCCACGTCGAAGACCGGCAGGAGCGTGTGGTACTCCATCCCCTTCAGCCCGGCCAGCCCCGCGCCGCGCAGGAAGTGCATCAGCACCGTCTCCACTTGATCTTCGGCAGTGTGACCGACTGCCACGGCCTGCGCCTGGTGCGTCCGCGCCGCAGCGAACATGAAGCGGTAACGCAGCGTCCGGGCGGCTTCCTCGATGGAGAGTCCCTGCTCTCCGGCCCAGAGGCGCACGTCGGCCGAGTCGGTTACGAAAGGCAGGCCCAGGGTCCGCGCCCGTCCGGCTACGGCAGCCGACTCGAGGTCCGCTTCGGGGCGCAGTTTGTGGTTGAAATGCGCCACGATGACCTGATATCCGGCCGTGTGCAGCACGTCCAGCAGGCACAGGCTGTCCGGTCCGCCGGAGACGCCCGCCAGCACCGGTCGGGCCGGGTCGAGTCCACAGTTGTCGCGCAGGACATCTTCAAGCATCGGGGGATTCCATCACGTAACTGGTTTTCTTTTGGCCGAACAAACCGGCCAGCAGGTGGTACATGGCGGAAAGTTCGAGGGCGAAGGGCAGGTATCCGCCGTAGCCCAACAGGGGCATCTCGAAGATGTGGAACCAGTCGCCCCAGGGGACGTGGTAGACCCATTTGGGGTACGAGTAAAAGTTCCACATCTCCCAGAAGAAGGCGGTCAGGAGCACGCCCAGCCAGAGTGTCGCCACCGGCCGCCAGTTGCCATCTTTGACCCAGTCCACCAGCGAACGGTGGCCGAGCCAGATGTTGATCGGTTCCAGGATGAAATAGAGCGAAATCCAGACGAAGGGGAAGAAGTAGACCGGCCAGGCGAGCATCAGGCCGAGCAGGACCCATCCAGCGATGAAAAAGCCGAGGGTGACGGCTTTCGTCGGGCGGATGGCTGGACCCTTGACCGGTTTCCTGAGAAAGCTGCGCATCAACTCGGCCGCGCCGAACACGGCCGGGATGACCGTGGTGAAGTTGATTGTTGCCAGCACTCCGAACACGACGGGAGAGAAGGCCTCTGCCCCGTCATAGTGCCAATTATTGAGTCTCCAGTTGGCAAGTTCGAAGAGCCACCAGACCGGCGCGGAGGCCGCGAACAACCCGATGTATTTTAGCCGGTTACGGGTCAGCAGCGATGTGCCTGTGCGCCAAAGGACGAGGGCGTCCACTGTCAGGCAGTAGCCCAGCCAGAGCGGAAAGAAAGCCCAGTGGGTGCGCAGGCCGGGCAAGCCCCAGTTGAGCGCCCAGGAGAAGGCTGCCAGGCCCAGCCCAATCCAGCCATACAGGGAGAATTTCTTGGTCATCACCATATTAAACCACAACTTCCCCCATTAACGCGATCACCGGGCTTTGCGCCCGGTGATCTGGGGGAGGGGACACCACCGATCTTGGCCGGCATGGGGGGGGCATGCTGGCCTCCGATGGCTGACACCTGAGATACCAGTAAAAGGAGGACAGGTGTCTTACGGATATATTACATCAGAAATATCTGAATTGCATTAAATCCAGATAAGAATTTCTAGCCTTTCCTGGTTTTGAAGAGACTCAGCCACTCATCCACTTCTTCCGGGCTGAGGTCTTTCTCCTGTTTGGCGATTCCCGCCTGTTGCGCCGCGGTGGATACCTGGTGGGCAAACTCTTCTGAGGAGAGCACCTCAGCATGAACAGCGCGCCCTGCGGCCTGGACGCGCCCATCGGAACTGACCACCGTCCAGTTGCGCGCCTGTTTCCCCAGCCGCCTCAGGCGGACCTCGATGGCCGCATCGGCGCTGGAGCCGAGGCGCACGAAGTGGGCGGTGACCGCCCCGGCCTTGCGCGTGGACAACTGGCCGGGCGGCGCGCCGTCGAAGTAGACTTCCACCTGGGCGCGGCGCAGGCGGCAAAATTCCTGCAAACGGGCGATGAGGGCCTCTTCGTCGTCAAAGGAGTCGAGGTGCAGGCCGAGTTTGGGGATCAGGTTGTGACCGTCAATGATGTAAGGCATGACAGGAAGATTTTAACGCGAACGGAGAGAAAAGCGAATGGCGCGAATAGTGATATTCGCGCCACATCGTTTTTTGGATTTCTACTAAATGGTTTGGGTTGTCACGCCAATCTGCGGTGGGCTTTCAAAATTCTTCTTCACGGCGCACAGTTCGGCGGCGCGGATGACCGCGTCTTTGTATTTTTCCGGGAAGGAGGCCGGGAGTTGGATTTCCAAATCAATCTTCTCCACCATCCCGCTGACCGGGCTGCTGTGCGTACGTTGGACAATTTGGATGCCTTCGGTGGGCAGTCCGCGCTGCTGGCAGAAGCCGAGTACATAGATCCCGGCGCAGGTGCCGATGGAGGCCAGGAAGGTGGCAAACGGGGTGGGGGAGGAGGCTTCGGGCGGCTGGTCGGTGTGGACGGTGAAGGAGCCAAAGTGGGCGTCCACGCGGGCGCCGCCTGGGAAGTCAATCAGCATTTCCATGTAAAAACTCCTGAGTTATAAATTCACCGGATTAGATGAGCAGGAGGTAAAAAAGTTGCAAGACACCACGCAGGACGGCACTCGGGATGCCGTCCTGCGGGTTCAGGGGGAAACGTTGTCGCCTCCTCTCAATCGGCGGGAACAGGTTCCGTTACCTCCGCCGGTTTTGACTTCCAGAAAAACTTCCAGTACAGGAATACAGACAGGGTGTAGATGACGATCACTGCCAGATAGACCGGTCCAAACCCGTACTTGACCTGTAGCCAGCCGCTGATGGACGGGCTGAAAGCCCAGCCGAAGTTCCAGGCCATGCTGGTCAGGCTGGCTACCATCGCCCGCGACTTGGGTTCGACGCTCTCCATCACGAAGGCATTGTAGACAGGCCCGCCCATGTTCATCAATGAGAGCCGCACGTAATGTCCCAGGGCGCTCATCCAAAACCAGGGAGCATAACCGAGCATGATCAGGAAGGGAATGGATAATCCCTGTGTTATGACCACCAGTTGGATCTTTCCAATCCGCTCGGCAATTGGCGGAGCAATGATCAGTCCAACGCCCATTGCCAATGCGCCCCAGGCGAGCACGTTGCCGATGACCG
This sequence comes from Chloroflexota bacterium, assembly GCA_016208355.1. GTDB lineage: Bacteria > Chloroflexota > Anaerolineae > Anaerolineales > Villigracilaceae > UBA877. The sequence goes on from JACQYE010000162.1 coordinate 4,584, forward strand.
GGTCGGGCTGGTTATGCACCACCCGGAAGAAGACGTTCATGAATGGCATAAACAACCCGGCGCCGATGGAGGTGATCAGCATCGGCAGCACCATCTTGCCAATCGTGCCGCTGTGCTTGATGGCATACCCGATGGGAGCAAAGAGCGACCGGTCGCTGGCAGCCAGGCGCGGGGTCCGCAACGCGAGGAGGGGGAGGAGCGCCAGGGCTGAGATAGCGGCAATGATGCCCAGCGCCCCGGCATACGCTGTACTGCTGGTCGCTTCCACGCCGCGCGCCTGTCCGATCCAGGTCGGCAGGTAGCCGCCAATCGAGTTGCCCACGAAGGAGGCCGTCATCATCAGGCCTTGGCTCAGGCTGAAGAGATACGTTCGCTCCTCCGTGCCGCTGTTTTCGAGCAGGAACGGCGCCATGCTCACCGCGGACAGGCTTTGCGCCGCGCCCATGACCACCGCCATGGCGTAGAACAGGCCTGCCGAAGGCCACAGCACCATGACCGCTATGGCCAACGAGGTGAGCAGACCGCCCAGCAGGAGCGACGTCTTGCGTCCCAGTGTATCGGCCAGGTAGCCGAGCGGCAGGGCCAGCGCCAGGGCAGTGACACTATTGATCGTGATGAGGTTGCCGATAATACTTTGGTCAAGGTCGAGGCTGAGGGCGTAAAAATTGAATAGAAGCCGGTAAACGCCAAACGCCGCGCCGCTCAAGATGGCGCTCGCCAGGTAAAGGCGGGCATTGCGCGAGAATTGACCGATGCGAAGCAGATAGGTTTTTATGATGTTAGACATTCGTATCCAGATATTCCTGTAAAGAAGTGTGAATGGACTGCAATGCTTCCAGCCGCACTGCATAGCGTTTTTCAAGGCTCTCGCTTACAGTGACTTTCACCAGGCCGGCGAAGCGCAGCAGGCGCAGGTGATGGATGACGGTCGGCGGGCGCAGGCGCAGGCGGCGCGCCAGTTCGGACGGGGAAAGCGGACCGGCGGAAAGGTAGCGCAGGATGCGCAGGCGGGTGGGGTCGCCAAGGGACTTGAGCGCATTGACCAGCGTCTCCGGGGCCTCAGCCCCTTCCGCTCCGGCCTGGACCTCGGGCCGGGCCGCGAAGGCCATCAGCGTTTTCCCGTGCACGGGCCGCGCCAGGAAGGCCAGCGGGGTCACCCACCAGGAGGGCAGCAGGGTCAGGTCGGTGAGGGTATCCGGGTTTTCCAGTCGGACGCCGCGCGACAGGCGCTCTACCAGTTCCACTGGCTGGAGTTTCCCGGCCAGGGACTGCGCCTCAGCGAGGCCGCGTTCGAGCGCCGGGCGGATGCGCGCCTCTTCTTCGGCGAAGAAAGCCTCGTAGTATTCATGGAGCGCGGCGAGGTATTTTTCGCCACTATCAGCAAGGGTTATCCAGGCATTCAGCAGATTGTCGGACCCGATGGAAGACAACCTGGGGCCTCGCCCGTAGAACGAGACGAGTTCGACTTTTTCTTCAGACGTCCACGCGCCGCGGGCGGCGATGACTTCCAGCAGGCGGCGCGTTTCAACGGGGAGTTCTGCCGGGAGGGTGAGCGCCGGGAGACGGTCGGCAGGCGCGAGGTCCGTAACGGCCAGGAGGGCAGTCCGGGCATCCTGGGGAGCGGGCAGGAAGCTGATCCATGCCAGAGGGACGCTGGAGAAGGAGAATACGTGTTCAAGGGTCTCGCGGCTTTTCGCCGAGAGCCGCTGGCGGACGCCCGCGGCCCATGCCGGGCGCATGCCAAAGTCTGCCGCGTGGTGCAGGACGAACAAACTGAGGAAGAAATCGCAGGCCGTGCCGGAGGTCCAGTGGAGGGTGGTCATCGTATTCCTGAACATATTGATGCAGGAAATAATAGATAATCATCTAATGCGTTAGATAATAATCTAATACCCTCCGGATTGTCAAGGACAAGATCAAAATTCAAAAGTCCAGCCCTTTTCGCTCTCAGGTACCTAGCCCTGGACGCGTTTCATCTGTGACTATTTCTCCAGGAAGCGCTTCATTGGCTCCCAGTAGTTGTCAATCCAACCCTGTGTGAACTCATCTTCCGTCCCGTCAGGGACATCCACCTGGGCGAACTCAAGCCGCGTCCCTTCCGCGAGAGCAGTCAGTTCGAAGGTGACGGTGGAAAAATAGCCCTCTTCCCAGTCCACAGCGCGCCAGGATTGGACAATTTTCCTGTCTGGAACAAGTTCGATGTTCTTACCGGCGATGTAGCCATCATAGGCCATGAATTCCCCACCGACTTCGCGGCTGATCTCCGCCGCACCGCCGGAAAAGTCGGCGTGCTTGGACGAGTCCATCAAAGCCTCATAGACTTCGTGCGGGGAGGCCTTGAAGGTGACAGTCTGTTTGATAATTCTGGACATTTCGCGCTCCTTTTTGGGATACCGATAGTAGGCGGCCTTGCGGAATCATAGCATATAAATATTGTGCGTGCGGCAGCTCCCATAAAGAATTGACCTATGGCAATCCTCTTTCGCTCGTGCCGCCGACGCGTCCTCTTTGCGGTTAAGGGCTAGAAAACCCTGAAGGGGGAATAGAGACAAATTAGATAAACATTTGACAAATAAGAATATTAGTTCTACAATATCCCTGTTTATTCACTGAGTTTGTAAAAAGGAGACAACCATGAAAAAGATCACCCCATTCTTGTGGTTCGATAAAAACGCTGAGGAGGCGATGAATTTCTACGTTTCCATTTTCAAAAACTCGAAAATTGGAAGCATCCAGCGGGCTGGACCCTATGGCCCCGTCATGTCGGTGACATTCCAGTTGGAGGGGCAGGACTTCATGGCGCTGAACGCGGGTCCAGAGTTCAAATTCAACGAAGCCATCTCTTTCTTCGTCGGTTGCAAGACACAGGAGGAGGTGGACGAATTATGGGAGAAACTGACCGCGGATGGCGGCGAGGAGAGTCAATGTGGTTGGCTGAAAGACAAGTTTGGGTTATCGTGGCAGATCATTCCTGCCGCGTTGGGCGAGCTGCTGGGCGACAAAGATGCCGGAAAAGCAGCCAGGGTCATGCAAGCCATGCTGAAAATGAAGAAAATTGACATCGCGGGCTTAAGACAAGCCTATGATCAAGGCTAATGGAATATGAGGCAAATGACCGTTGGCGGTTTCGTACAAACCAGGGTATTGTCCGGGTTATGGCTGGTTCTAACTTACGAAAGGAAAATAACATGAGCGGAGTACGAGTATTGGTTGGCACCCGCAAGGGCGCGTTTGTTCTGACATCCGATGCCAAGCGCAAACAGTGGGGCATCAGTGGTCCCCATTTCGCGGGCTGGGAGATATACCACCTCCATGGGTCGCCCGCTGACCCAAATCGGCTGTATGCGTCGCAGTCCACCGGTTGGTTCGGGCAGTTGATTCAACGCTCCAGCGATGGCGGCCAGACCTGGGAGCCAGTGGGCAACAAGTTCGCCTATGACGGCATCCCCGGCACACATCAGTGGTATGACGGCACACAGCACCCCTGGGAATTCAAGCGCGTCTGGCGTCTCGAACCGTCGCTGACCGACCCGGACACGGTCTACGCAGGGGTGGAAGATGCCGCCATGTTCCGTTCGACCGATGGCGGACAGACGTGGCAGGAACTGCCCGGCCTGCGTGACGCCAAGGGACATCTCTGGTCACCGGGGGCCGGGGGAATGTGCCTGCATACAATCATTCTCGATCCAAGCGATCCAAAACGGATTTTTGTTGCCATCTCGGCGGCTGGCGTGTTTCGCACCGACGACGCTGGCCAGACATGGCGGCCGGTGAATAATGGCTTGAAGTCCAATTACGAACTCCCTGACGCGGTTGCCGAGGTGGGCCACTGCGTTCACAACATTGCGATGCACCCATCGCGTCCGGGCGTGCTGTTCATGCAGAAACATTGGGATGTCATGCGCAGCGACGACGCGGGTGATTCGTGGCACGA
>JACQYE010000163.1 GCA_016208355.1 Chloroflexota bacterium
TCGGTGCCAAGCCAGGCCAGCGAAAGCCCGTCCGGGGACCAGACAAGTGAAGGGTTGAGCAGGAGTGCAGACGGCAGTTGGCGTGTTTCAAGGGTTTGCGCATCCACCAGGTAATTCCCGCCGTCAGTGACGCGCCCGGAGTAGTCGCTGCGGACTGCCATATGGACAGCCAGCCAACCGCCCTCTGGCTGCCAGGCATAATCGGCCAGGATATCACCGTAAACCGGGAAGGTGCGGGTGGGAACGCCATCGGCAGAGGCAAAAGCCAGGTTGCTCTTGTTTTCCTCCGGTATGTATTCATACGACAGCACAGCGCCATCTGGCGAGACGAGGGGCCGGCTGATTCCGACCAGCGAACGGCTCTGGCCGGTCTGCAGGTCGGTCAGCCAGGCCCCCTGCCGCTCACAGACGCCGTACGCGCTGCACGAACCGCTCTCCCAGGTGAGACGGAGGCCGTCGGTGGAGGGGTAAAGTTCGATGGGCGCTTCGCCAGGCCCGGTGAGAACGGTCTGCCCGGACCCGTCGGCCTGGGCGCGCGCCAGGGCCGTACCGCTCCCCTGCCGGAGGAGATAGACGAGGCTGCCATCGGGCAGGTATAAAGCGCCGGTCTGACCGTAAGAGTAGAACTGGTCGGTAAGCAGCGTCAACGAGAGGCCGTCGGTGCGGTAGAGGGAGTCGCCCTGGTTGACAAGCAAGGTGTTGCCATCCGGTGATGCGGCCTGGTAATCCCAGCCGGGGCCGAGGAGTTGGGCGGATGTTTCGGTCGCAAAGTCGAAAAGGTACACGCCCTGCGGTTGATAACCGCCGCCCTGGCGTGCAGCCAGACCAAAGACGAGAGGCTCACTGGAACCTGCCAGCGTGGGACCGGAAGCGGGCGTGGGCAGCAGGCCGGAGGTCCCGGACGACGCGGGGATGGGGGTGGAAGTCGGCAGCCCGCCGACCGCATCCACGTCACGCACGCCATGCCAGATGCTGTCCAGCGCCTGCAAGCCGGTGAAACTGCGTACGTTCCAGCCGTCGGTGGAGATGTGGAAACCGTCGTCGCGGACCGGGTCCATGCCATGGTTGGGCAGCGGCTGGACAGCCAGCCAGAAGTTCCACAGCGGCAGGTCGTATTCGTGCGCCAGGCTGGCAGTGGTCAGGTTGAGGCTGTGGTCGCCTTCGACGTTGTCGGCCTTGGTCGCCAGGATGGGAACCGAGCCATGCGCAATGACCGTCTCGATGATCTGGCGCATGTACTTTTCGTACTCGTCCGCCGTGCGGCCTTCCCACCAGACTTCAAAACTGACGAATACAATAGTTGGTTTGGTAACGCGCAGCTCGCATTCGAGCGGGTTTTCGCCTGCCAGGCAGACGTCCGGGTTGGCCCATAAGGGCGAAAGGACAGTGGCGGCGTTAAAGCCGCCCTTGACGGCCTGTCCATCGGTGTTGAAATAACCGGCGAAGTTGTCAATCGTTTCCTGGAGGTACTGGTAATCCGGGCCGAGGTTGTAGCGCTCCGGGATGTCGAAGAAGCCCATGAAAGCAGCTTTGACATTCTGGCAGTCTCCAATTTTGGAGAAAGCGTGCGGGTTGTTGCCGAGCGTCAGCCCCAGGCGATAGATCTCGAGCGCTCGCCCGGTAACCGATGGAACAACCGGCCATTCCTGCCAGCGTTCGGGCGGCAGGCGCGCGTCCTGGGTGGCGGTTGGGCCAGGGGCCAGGGTTGGGGCGATGATGGCCGTGGGAGGAGGGGCCAGTTCGGAGGTCGGGGTGGCATTCCATGCGTTGGGGGTCGTCGAAATAAGAGCGTGTCCCAAATCCGGTCAGGTGGAAGCCGTCTTCCGTCACACCATGGCCGGCCAGCGGATAGGCAGCCGCCCAGAAATTCCAGAGCGGAATCTCATACTCATAAGCCACGCGGGCAATGGCGGCGTTGATGCCGTTATCGCCTCCGACATTATCGGCCTTGGTCGCCAGGATGGGAACAACATCCTGCCAGAGGATAAAATCAACCAGCGAGCGCAGGCGTATTTCATAGTCAGAGGCCGGTTTATCGGCCCACCAGGTCTTGAAACTGACCAAAACGATACTGGGGTTGTTATTGTCAATCTCGCAGGCCATGGGCGATTTGTCCGCGCCGCAATTGGCGGGGTCGGTCCAGTAGAGGGTCTGGACAGCGGCCACGTTCAGGCCGCCTTTGACAGCGAAACTATCGCGCGCCCACGAACCGGCGAAATGGTCAATGGTGGGCTGGAGATAAGCATAGGTCTCGCCCAGCCGGTAATCGCCGGTATCGAACATGGTCAGGAAATACGGGTTGACATTCTGGCAATCGCCGAATTTCGAAAACCTGTCCGGGTCGCGCCCGCGTTCCAGGCCGCGCTGGTAGACTTCGATCATGCGCCGGGAAACGCCCTGGGGGACAACCGGCATGGACATCCACGCGTCCGGGGCGAGGGTGGGGGTGGCAGACGGCGTGGATGAGGGGGTCACGCCGGGTTGCAAGGCTGCCGGCGCCGTTTCGGTCGGGACCTGTGAGCCGGTGGTCGTTAACGTGGGCGCTGCTTCGCCGTTGCCCGGATCCGGGGCGCACGAAACCAGCAAGAAAAACAAAAGACAAAAAGCAAATAGAGATTTTTTCATGGACATATTTGTTGTTGAATAGAGGGTATCACCTGCTCCACCAGTAAAGTCTCGGCCTGCGGGGTGATGTGGATGGCGCTGTTGGTAAACTGGTCTGCCGGGACGAGGTCCCATAAATCGAGGTAGTTCCAATCCAATGCAGCGGCTTTTTCCAGCATCATCTGCCGCCAATCGTCGTAAGCCCAGCGCGGGTAGAGGAAGTTATAGCGCAAATTGCTGTTTTCTCCAACACTGATGAGCATCGGTTCGTTGACCATGATGACCGGAATATCCCCCGCTGCCATTAGCCCGGCTTCGAGGAATTCGAATGCCAGTTGGCTTTCATCCAGCGCCGGACCGGCCTGGCCGTGATAGGTGACATCCGCATCGAAATCGGTCTGGGCGCGGGTATAGTCGCTGGGATACGACTGGTCAATGCCGGTGGCCGACCAGAGCACGCCGTACATCTGGAGGCGGAAGAGATCGGCCAATGCGCGCCGCTGACCGATGAGCGTCTGGCCCCAGAAGCCGGGACGGGCTAGCGCCGGGTCAGCCGGGTCGAGGGACAGGCCATAGCGGGTGATCAGATCGTCCACGCGCGCGGCGTTGTTGGCGACGATGGGAGAGGTGAGCTGCTTATCAAACGGGAAGGATTCGAGCGTCAGCGACCAAATAATGAGGTCAGGATCGTAACGCAGGGCGTAATCCAGCACCATCAGGTCTTTGGTCAGGGAGACGGTCGGGTAGCCGAGGTTGTAGACGCGCACGCTGCGTCCATCGCAGGCTGACAGGTCCGCCGCGTCCAGTTGCCCGGTGAGGGTCTCCTCAGGCCGCAGGAGCGTGCCCCAGACCGACGAGTCGCCGATAACAATGATACGGTACTCTTCCGCCGGTTTTTGACCAGCGCTGATGGTGTGCGCGGCAAACATGGCATCCAGGTCGAAGAGAGACAGGTTATAAGACTGCGCCGAGTCTTCGCCGAAGGGAAAACGCAGGCGGCCATTGAAAAGCGTGTTATAGAGGGAAAGTTTTCCAAGCCCGGCAGGCAGGGCGGCAACCAGCAAGTCAATTGCCAGGAAGAGCGCCAGGCCTTTAAGAAGGACATTGCGAAGAAAACGGGCATCCATATCAGGCGCCTCCCAAGAGGGTCTGGAGGAAGCGGAAGGAGACCGACGGTTCCGGCAGGGCAAAGAAAACCCAGGTGAGAGCAATGAAATGGAATGTGAGCAGCGCGCCTCCCAGGTTGAGCGTCTTCTGCCAATTCTGGGAAAGCGCAGCGAAGCGGGCTTTGGTCCGTTCCGACCAGCGGTTATGGACGAAGAGGGCCAGTCCGTGGCACAGACCCCATAGGACGAAGTTCAAGGTTACGCCATGCCACAGGCCGATGAGCACCATCGTCGCCACCTGGGTGATCAAAATGATTGCCGGGATGGGAAGCGGTTTCTTCCCGGAACGAAGCGCCCGCGTGACCGGGTTGAAGAAATAGGCGCGGAACCACTGTGTCAGGGTCATGTGCCAGTTGTTCCAGAACTGTGTCAGGTTGGGCTTGAGGTAGGGAGCGTTGAAGTTCTCGGGCAATTTGAAACCCAGCAGGCGTCCAATGCCGATGGCAATGTCAGTGTAGCCGCTGAAATCGAAATATAACTGGAAGGCATACGCATACAACATCACCCAGGCCCAACCCGCTGTGCGCACCTGCAGGGCATTCGCCCCGTTCAGGGCGACAATCGCAAGCGCGTCTGCGAGGGCAAATTTCTTGAACAGCCCCATGACGAGGCGCTTTCCCGCTTCGCCCCAATCCCCGGCGGCGCGCTGGGGCGGACGACGCAGGTCACCGATAAAGCTTTCGATGCGGTCTATGGGACCCGCGGACAGGGCCGGGAAGAAAATGATGTAAACCACATACTCTGACAGGGATACAGGCGGCAGGCGTCCGCTCTGGCGATCACGGATGGTATGGAGCAGGCGGAAGGCAATGTAAGAAAATCCCAGCCAGCGCACATCCAATGGCGAGGCTGTGGTAAGGGACTGTTCGTTAAGTGTCCGCAGGAACAGGCTAACCTGCAATGAAAGGGCAGGGACTTTTAGAACCGCAAAAAACAAAAGCACAAAAACGAAGGCTGCGGTGAGGGCAGCCTTGCCGGGGCTGGTGAAACGCGCAATGAGCAGTCCCAGCATGACAGCAACTGCGAGCAGTAACAGCACGGTCAGCGTCTGCGGCGGGCGGGAGGCTGTCAGCGGGAGGGAGAAGCCGAGGTAACGCGTCAGCGCCAGGGCAAGGACGATCCCGCCGAGGATGGCCGCGCCCGGCCAGTTGTTTTTCCACGAACGCGCCTCGCGCGGGGTGGTGAGCACCCAACCCAGAACAGCCAACGCCAGGGTAACGGTGGGCAGGTAGAAGTCCAGGCCGCGCACCGGCAGAGTCGGCTGGAGCGCGTAGACCGCCAGCGCGCTGACTGCCAAAAGCAGGTTCACGCGCCAGCGGTCATGGGTCACAAATCCGAGCAAGGCCGCAACCGCGATGAAAGCGAGGATGTAGACCAGCGTCATCAGAAGCCTTGATAGATCCAGATGGGGGCGCTGGAGGCGGTGAGGATGAAGAGCGCAGCCAGGATAAGCGCCAGCGCCAGCGCCCAAAGGTTTTCACGTGAGAAAATGGATTTCATCTGTAACCACAAACCAGGTATTCGCCGCCTTGCTCAGTCACCACGTAGGTGCGGACAGAAAGGTCCAGTTCCTGGTCTTCGCCATTATAGGTGGCGAGGATTTTGCCCACACAATTGACGGAGATGGAGCCATCTTCTTCGGTGGTGGATGTGCAGGCCAGACCTTCGAGGCGGGTTTCCACGGCCTGGAGCGAGTCGAGTTCGAGCAAGGCCTGCGGCTCCCAATCGGCGCACGAGAGGGCCGAGATACTATCCGCATCTTTGGCGACCAGGGCATTCAGGTAGTTTTCCACAGCCGCCGCAGCAGCATCCACAGCCTCTCCGCAGGCAGCCAGCAGGAGAGCAAGGGCAAGTGCAAGAAATACAACGGGGACATATTTACGCATGAGGGGCTCCTTTTTGATTAAACTGGCGGGATTATACATCATATCGGCTTTGGCGCAAAAAACGTTGAATAGGCAAAATTGCCCGTTGTCCTTCAGAAAGGTTATGCGGACATTCTAGAAGGAGACAATCTGCAGGATTCCGGCATACCCCAATTGGTCATCCGGTTGGGTGCAGCGCAACAGATAATGGCCAGAGATCTCTTTTCAGGCTTTTCGTCCCGGCCTGCAAATGGCTCACAAATTCTCATCCAACATTTGACAAAAGGCGCTAATCCTGATAGGATGTGTCAAATTTGCTCAAACGAGGTATGTATGACAACTCCAGTACTGACGCAAACCGTCCTGCTTACACCCTCTGCTGCTGAAATCGTGCGCGGCCTTCTGAAGGAACGAAATCTCGATGAATCCTACGCCCTGCGCGTTTATGTGGCCGGGAAGTCATGTTCCGGCTTCCAGTACGGCATGGCCCTCGATAATCAGCCGCGCGAGACTGACAGCACCTTCGAAACCGAAGGGTTGAAAGTCCTGGTGGATGACCAGTCCATCCAATATATGGCCGGATGCACGGTAGATTACATTGACGACGAACGCGGCAAAGGTTTCCTGGTGGAGAACCCCAACCAAGCTCCTGCCTGTTCCTGTGAAGGCGGCAGTTGCGAGTGTTAGAGTGCAGGATCTAAAAACAGAACGAGGCCGGGATAAATTCCCGGCCTCGGTGCATTAACAGACCCTTTACCTGCCGCGTACAAACGAAATCACCGCTCCCAGCACCCCGAGGAGCGCCAGCACCAGGATAATCAGCCCCATCGGCAGGCCGGAACGCGTCTCGCTGACAACATCGAATTCCGGCACCTCGAGCGGCGCGGGCTGGGTGAAGGTGGGCAGGCGCGCCGGGGTCAGCTGAACGCCATAGAGGGCTGCCTGGGTTGGATCAATCGTCGGGGTGGTGCGCGGCGTGGCCGTTGGAGGATTGGGGAGCACCGGGAGCGATGAGGCTTCCGTGATCGTTACGAACGGCGCGTAGATCCAACCCGTCCCGCCCGGGACGCCCAAATAGATAATCTGGATCCACTCCAGGTCTGCCGAAAAACCCAGGGCAGGCGCTTCCTCCCCCGCCAGCAGGAGGCCAATTTGGGGATAGAGGTACGCGCTCGGCCCGGCATACACGCCGATGATATTCTGGTCGGCGTAGACTTTTACCATTGGGCCTTCCGGCGTCCCGGTGACGGTGGGGATGGACCCGGTGGGCTGCTGGGCTAAAGCGATCAAAGTGGAAGGGGCAGAAAACAGGACCAGCAAAGCCACAACGATGACAAGCAGCCCGCCGGCAGTGATCCTGGCAATAAACCGAAGCCTGGTCTTCATCCGGCAATCCTTACCTGGTCCGCCGCAAGGAGGCGATAAACAAACCAGCCAGGCCAATACCGCCCAGGAGGATGACCACCACACCTGTGGAAATCCCGCCATCCCCGCCAACCGGGTTCTCGTAGGTGGGAACGACCAGCGGCGGCGGCGCGGTGAAAGTCGGCGGGCGGGTGGCAGTTGGCGGCGGTTGGAGGGAGGCCACAAAATCAGGGTCGAGGGTCGGGACAACTGCCGGGGCAGCCGTCGGCGGCGGCTCGACAACGGGCAGGAAGCCGGGGGAAATCGTCACCAGCGGCGCGTACACCCAGCCCACACCGCTGCCATCATTCGCCTCGGGGAAGACGATCTTGACCCACTCCCCTGCCAGGGAACGCCCCACTGCCTGCGCCACCGCGCCGACCGGCAGGGAACCCACCACCGGATAATAGACCGAGTTCGGACCGCCGCGCACATTGATGGGTTCCTCGTACGTCACGGTGATATACACCGTATCTGGCCGCGGCGTGACCGTCGGCGTCTCGGCCTGGCGGGCAGACGCCGGGGTCCCGAACGCCCCGGCCAGGGCGAAAAGGGCAATCAGCAGACTGATAAAAAAGAAACCGGCTGGTTTCCGGAGTTTCATACGTCGCAACCTTTGAGAGGAATTTATCGTAGATGGTTATTGGAGGCTTGCCCAAACGGGCAAACGGATTATAATCCATAACCTATGGAACGACGCGTCTTCCACGGTAATATTACCCCCACTGATGTAGCCCAAGCCCTGATGGCTGAATTCAACCAGGGCAACCTGCGCACCCAATTGCTGGGCGCGAGCGATAACCTGACCGTCCAGGTGGCTTCTGCGCAGTTCTCCCAATCCGGCGGCAAGACTGCCCTCTCGATCAATATCCAGGAACACGAAGACGGTGTGCTGGTGCAGGTAGGGGAACAGCAATGGTTCGGCGTGGCTGCCAGCCTGGGACAGACGGCGCTGGCCGCATTGCTCAACCCGCTCAACCTGATCGGGCGGCTGGACGACATTGCCCAGGACGTGAGCAGCCTGCAACTGACCGAGAAGGTCTGGCAGGTGGTGGCCGCGGTCGTGCGCGCCAAGGGCGCCAGCACGGAAATCTCGGAACGCCTCTCGCGCCTGACGTGCGAATTCTGCGGCGCGGCCAACCCGGTGGGCGAGCCTACCTGCGTGGCCTGCGGCGCGCCGTTGGGAAAATCACAGCCGAAAGCGTGCAAGAACTGCGGGTACGTGTTGAAGGGGGAAGAGAAGTTCTGTCCAAACTGCGGACAGTCAATCGCATGACAGGACAGGGCGGCTTGCGAGCTGCCCTGTTTTTATTATCCGTGACTTACGCAGTATAATAGCCGCAGATTTTCGCCATGAAAACGATAGACGAACTCGAAGCCCGCCTGCAATCCCTGGTGGAAGTCCACCTGGTGAAATACATCCCTGGTTACAAACCCGAGGACCGGGTGGCGCACCTGCTGGCCGCCGCCATGCACGGCAGCCTGGTGAAACGCGCCAACAGCATCAAAGCGCCCAACATTTACACCATCGTCGCCCACCCGACCACCCTGACGCACTGGAACTCCGAGCCGCGCCTGCTCAACGAACTGGCCAAAGCCATACAGGAGACCGGCACGGAAGCCGGGTTCCGCTTCTCCACCCGCCCCAAGGTTACCAGCGCGGCCGACGCCAGCATGAAGCCAAATGAAGTACGCGTACTGGCTTCCTATAGCACCGAACCGCTGGCCGAGACGCGCGGCATCCCACCCGCCGGGAAACAGGAGGAGGAAGCCGAACCCGATACCGTCCCGGCCAACGCCTTCCTTATCCTTGGCGGGACAAAACTCATCCCACTCAACCGCTCGGTTGTCAACATTGGCCGCCGCCTCGACAACCACATTGTTATTGACGACCCGCGCGTCTCGCGCGCCCATGCCCAGGTGCGGACGGTGCGAGGGCGTTTCGTCCTGTTCGACCTGGAATCAACCGGCGGGACATTCGTCAACAGACAGCGCGCCAGCCAGACAGTGCTCTACCCTGGCGACGTGGTCTCCCTGGCGGGGGTCACCCTGATCTTCGGCCAGGACCTACCAACCGGGCGCGTGCCCGAAGACTCCACAGAACCCGGCTCGCCCATCTCCGGAGACCGACCGACGGCTGTCATGAAAAAAGACCTGGATCAATGAGCGGACCCGTCGTCTTCGCCTTGCGCGCCCTCCTGGCAGTCGGGCTGTATGTCTTCCTGGCCTGGGCGCTTGTCACTCTCTGGCGGGAGGTAAAACAGCAGGGCGCCTTGCTGACCGCCCGTAGAATTCCCCCCATCTCCTTATCCATCCAACGCGGGGAGCTTGCCCCGCAACTGCGTCATTTCCACCAGCCTGAAGTGACCATCGGTCGCAACCCGGCCTGCGAATGCCCAATCAATGAAGACTCCATCTCGTCCCACCACGCCCGCCTGAGTTACCACCACGGGCAGTGGTGGCTGGAAGACCTGGCCTCCACCAACGGCACCTTCCTGAACGAAGAAAAAATAACCCTGCCGACCGTTGTCGTCTCCGGCGACGAGGTGCGCTGCGGGGAAACCCGTTTCATGGTTGCATTCTCCGGAGATTTGGTCATGTCGCCCACCCAGAAATTGTTCAAAAATGACAACAACTGAAAAGATCTCCCTGGCCGTCATCGGCGGTTCCGGGCTGTACGGGATGCCGGGATTGACCGACACCCGCGAACATGCCGTCGAGACCCCCTTCGGGACCCCGTCCGCGCCCATCGTGGTGGGCACGCTGGAGGGACAGCGCGTGGCCTTCCTGGCGCGGCACGGCATCGGGCACCACATCACGCCCTCCGAGGTCAATTACCGCGCCAATCTCTACGCCCTGAAGGCGCTTGGCGTGGAACGCATCGTGGCCATCAACGCCTGTGGTTCCCTGCGCGAGGACTTCGCTCCCGGCCACATCGTCATCCCCGACCAGGTCTTCGATTTTACGCGCGGCCGCGCCCGGACATTCTTCGGCGAGGGACTGGTGGCCCACATCGGTTCGGCTGACCCGTTCTGCGCCCACCTTTCAGCCTTGACCGAAGATGCCGTCCGCGCGGCCGGCGCAACGGTCCATCACGGCGGGACGTTCGTCATCATCGAAGGGCCGCGCTTCTCCACCAAAGCCGAGTCCAACGCCTTCCGCGCCTGGGGCATGTCCATCGTCGGCATGACCTGCGCGCCGGAGGCCTTCCTGGCGCGCGAGGCCGAGATGTGCTACGCCGTCATGGCGCACGTCACCGACTACGATGTCTGGCATGTCAACGAAGCGCCGGTGACGGTGGAGATGATCGTCCAGACCCTGAACCGCAACACCCAGACCGCCCAGGACGCCATCCGCAGACTGGTCAAGAGCCTGCCCACAGCGCGCCCTTGCGCCTGCGGATCGGCGCTGGCTTCCGCGCTCATCACCAACCCGGCGGCCATCCCGCCCAAAACACGGAAGAAATTGGATTTACTGGTCAGGAAATATCTCAAATAGGTCAGTGTTTGTAATACTGGAGTACAGACTTCGCGTAGCATATCATACCCGAAGGGTGTTCGGGTAATTCCATTGCCCCCGGCGGCGTCCCCGCCGCCGCCCCAAAGGGATGCTTCGCGTAGGACGGCGGCTAGAGCACAAAAACCATATGGCCGCACTCCAATTTTTCGAGGGTCTCCCTCTCAGATGAAAAAAAGGTATGCCCTCCCCACCTCCCCGCATGATCCCCACCTCCCCGCATGAAATCCAACGCCGCCTGCTCGCGCTGGCGGCTGTTTTCCTGTTCATTTATTCCCTCATCCTGACCCTCGCCCCCGCCGCCCGCGCCCGCACTTGGGACGTGGACTACAACTGGTCGCACTGGCTGGGCTTCGCCGTCTGGTACGCCGTCTTCGCCCTCCTCCATCGCCAGGTCCAGCGCCGCCTGCCGGACGCCTATCCCTACCTGCTGCCCGTCACCGCCTTGCTGACCGGCTGGGGCATGCTCACCATCTGGCGGCTGCTGCCCGCCTTTGGCCTGCGCCAGGCGATCTGGCTGCTGCTTTCGGGCCTAGTCGTGACCTTCGGCCTGCGCCTCGCCCCCGGACTGCGCTTCCTGCGCCGCTACAAATACGTATTCCTGACTGCCGGCATCCTGCTTACCGCCCTCACCCTGCTCTTCGGCACCAACCCGGAGGGCAATGGCCTGAACCTGTGGCTGGGCTGCTGCGGCGTCTACCTCCAGCCGTCCGAGCCGCTCAAGCTGCTCTTCCTCGTCTACCTGGCCGCCTACCTGGCGGATCGCATCCCTCTGCAGATCCGTCTCGCACCGCTCATCGCCCCCACCGCCGTCGTCACCGGGCTGGCGTTGTTCCTGCTCGTCGTCCAGCGCGACCTCGGCACGGCATCCATCTTCATTTTCCTTTACACCGTCACCCTTTACATGGCCTCCGGGCGGAAACGCGTCCTGCTCTTCAGTCTGGCCGGGCTGGCCATTGCAGGCGTGGCCGGATACTACCTCTTCGATGTTGTCCGCCTGCGGGTGGACGCCTGGCTCAACCCCTGGCTCGACCCTTCCGGGCGTTCGTTCCAGATCGTCCAATCCCTGATGGCGATAGCCAATGGCGGGGTCAGCGGACGCGGACCCGGACTCGGCAGCCCCGGTTTGGTGCCAGTGTCCATCTCCGACTTCATCTTCACCGCCATCGCCGAGGAAACAGGGCTGGCCGGGACCCTTGGCCTGCTGGCGCTGATCGGAATTTTCTCCGCCCGCGGCCTGCTCGTCGCCCTGCGCGCCCCCGACAACTTCCGCCGCATCCTGGCTGCCGGGCTGACGGCCTACGTCGGCGCGCAGAGTATCCTCATCATCGGCGGCAATACCCGCCTCCTGCCGCTGACGGGCGTCACCCTGCCCTTCGTCTCCTACGGGGGTTCTTCGCTCCTGACTTCCTTCATCGCCTTGCTCCTGCTCCTGCTCATCTCCAACCGCGCCGAGGACGAACCCGCCCCCCTGCCGCGCCCCCGGCCGTTCATGGTGACCGGCGCCCTGCTCGGACTCGGTCTCTTCGCCCTGGCGCTGACGACGGGCTGGTGGGTCCTCTGGCGCGGCCCCGACCTGCTGACCCGCACGGACAACGCCCGCCGGTCCATCGCTGACCGTTACGTCCAGCGCGGGGCGCTGCTCGACCGCAACGAACAGCCCATCAACCTGACCGAAGGAAAGTCGGGCAGTTTTATCCGCGTTTACGCCTACCCGGACCTTTCCTCCATTGTTGGTTATACGAACCCCAACTACGGGCAAGCCGGCCTGGAAGCCAGCCTGGACCACTATCTGCGCGGCTTGCAGGGCAATCCTGCCAGCCTCGTCTGGCTGGACCACCTGCTCTACGGCCAGCCGCCTCCGGGTCTCGATGTGCGCCTGAGCCTCGACCTCGACCTGCAGGCCCGGGCGGACTTCCTGCTCGGCAGCCACAAGGGCGCGGTCGTGCTCCTGAATGCCGGAACAGGCGAAGTCCTGGCCATGGCTTCACACCCCACCTTCGACGCCAACCTGCTCGACGATCTGGGCGAATCCCTGCTGGACGACCCGGACAGCCCCCTGCTCAACCGCGCCGCCCAGGGCGCTTACCCGCCCGGCGGGGCGCTCGAACCTTTCCTCGTCGCTGCCGGGCTGACGGAGAATCCGTCCGCGGAT
Source organism: Chloroflexota bacterium (assembly GCA_016208355.1). Classification (GTDB taxonomy): domain Bacteria; phylum Chloroflexota; class Anaerolineae; order Anaerolineales; family Villigracilaceae; genus UBA877. The sequence continues at coordinate 12,711 of JACQYE010000163.1, forward strand.
GAACTGAATGACCTCTACGCTGCCCTGGGATTTTTCAGCGCACCCGAATTATCCATTCCGGTGGCTGAGCCCTCCGTATTAGGCGGAGACCTGCGCCTCAGCCCGTTGCAAATGGCCCTGGCCGCGGCGGCCCTCAGCAGCGAGGGCGCGCGGCCCACGCCGAGCCTGGCCATGGCGGTGAATACCCCGTCTGAAGGCTGGGTCATCCTGTCCGGGCTGGGCGAGTCGCTGACCGCCATCCTGCCCCGGAACGCGGCGCTGGCCGCAGAGACCTACATCCTGGCCGGGACCCCCTTCTGGCAATTTACCGCCTCAGCCGGGACGATTGCCGAACCCTTCACCTGGTCGCTGGGCGGCACGCTGACCAACTGGCAGGGCACGCCGGTGGTTGTCGTGGTTTTAC
>JACQYE010000014.1 GCA_016208355.1 Chloroflexota bacterium
TCTCTGATCATATCCAGCCGCACAGCCGCTTTGAGCATGGTACGCAATCTGCTCCAATCCGCCGTGGATTCACAGGCAACGGTCATCGCCACAGCTTGCCCTATGTGCCAGGTCAACCTTGAATGCTACCAGCAACAGGTTAACACGGAATTTGGTACGAATTTCTCCTTCCCAGTCATGTATTTCACCCAACTCATCGGCTTGGCGTTTGGCATTCCGCATAAGAAATTGGGCATTGGGAAAGAGTTCGTCTCGTACGCACCTTCACTGCTCCCGGCTGGACAGAAGTAAAGACTGATCCAGAATATGAGATAAAGGAGTAAAACGTATGGAAAAGAAAGAAAAGATATGAGTATACGTTTGCCACTGCGGTACCAACATCGCCGGTGTTGTGAACGTCGGCGAAGTGAGTGCCTGGGCCGCAGAAAACTTAAAGGATCAGGGCGTCGTCGTCGCGCGCGATTACAAGTTCATGTGTTCCAGCCTGGGACAGGAACTGATCCAAAAGGATATCAAAGAGCAAGGCCTGACCCGCGTTGTGGTCGCCGCCTGCTCCCCCCACCTCCACGAAGCCACTTTCCGCAATGCCTGCTCGCGTGCCGGCGTTAACCCCTACCTGTTCGAGATGACCAACATCCGCGAGCAGGACTCGTGGGTTACCACTGACAAAGAAGAAGCCACCAAGAAAGCCAAAGCCCTGGTTGCAGCAGCTGTTGGGCGAGTGGCCTACCAAAAGCCCCTAGAATCACTACTCGTCCCGATAGATCCGAACGTGCTGGTGGTCGGAGGCGGGATTGCTGGCATCCAGGCTTCTCTCGAGATTGCCAACAGCGGCCAGCATGTTTACCTGGTGGAGCGCGAACCCTCCATCGGCGGACACATGGCCCAGTTCGACAAGACCTTCCCTACCCTGGACTGCTCAGCCTGCATCCTGACCCCAAAAATGTTCGATGTCGGCAACCACAAGAACATCACCATGCTCACCTGGAGCGAGGTGGAAAAGGTGGAAGGTTACATTGGCAACTTCACGGTCACCATCCGCAAGCGCGCCCGTGATATTGATGAAGAGTTGTGCACCGGCTGCGGTGTCTGCTGGGAAAAATGCCCCAAGAAGGTGCTGGACAATGTGTTCGAGGCCGGCATGGGCAACCGGAAAGCTGTCTATGTACCATTCCCGCAAGCAGTGCCAAAATACCCAGTCATCGACCGCGAAAACTGCACTTACTACCTGAAAGGTACGTGTAAAGCGTGTGAGAAATTCTGCCCGACCGGTGCCATTAAATTCAACCAGGAGGATCAAATCCTCACAGTCAAGGTTGGCAACATCATCCTGGCAACTGGTTATGACCTTTTTGACTCACACCGGATTACGCAATATGGGTATGGCCGCCTGGCCAACGTTTTTACCAGCCTTGAATTCGAACGCATGAGCAACTCGGCTGGGCCGACGGGCGGCAAGATCGTCCAACGGGACGGCAAAACTGCCCCAAAGGTGGTCGGCATTGTCCATTGCACGGGCAGCCGCGATAAAAACTATCATGAGTACTGCTCGGCAATTTGTTGCATGCAGAGTCTAAAATTCGCCCACTTGGTCAAGGAAAAGACCGGAGCTGAAGTTTATGAGTTCTATATTGACATGCGTACACCGGCTAAGACTTACGAAGAGTTCTATCACCGCCTTTTGGAAGAAGGAACGCACTTTGTGCGTGGTAAGGTAGCTGAGATCAGTGATGCTGTACGTCTGCCTGGCGAAGAGGGCAAACTAATTATCCAGGTGGAAGATACCCTGACTGGCAACCAGCTACGTGTGCCGGTAGATATGGCGATCTTGTCTGCTGGCTTGGAGTCTCGCCACGATGCAAAGATAGTCGCCAGGAAATTCGGCATCTCTTGCAGCGCAGATAGCTGGTTTATTGAACGGCATCCCAAGTTGGATCCGGTTGCCACAATGACCGACGGCGTGTTTGTCGCCGGAGCCTGCCAGGGTCCGAAGGATATTCCCAATTCGGTTGCCCAAGGCGCCGCGGCCGCCGCCCGCGTGCTATCCATCATCGGCCAAGGTGAGATCGAAATAGAGGCCGCCACAGCCATTGTGGACGAAGTCACCTGCGTCGGCTGCAAGCAGTGCATTGCCTCCTGCCCCTATCAGGCTATTCAGTACCTGGAAGACAAAGGCAAAGCATATGTCCAGGAAGCACTTTGCAAGGGCTGCGGCACCTGTGTAGGCACCTGCCTGCCGAAATCCATTAGCCTCAAACATTTCACTGATGAGCAAATTGTTGCCGAGATGATCGGCGCAATGAAAGTGATGAAATCTTTCGAATTGATGGAGGTGGCATGATGCACGAACCAAAGATTATTGGCTTTCTGTGTAACTGGTGCTCGTACCGCGGGGCCGATTCAGCCGGTATGGCTCGCCTGAAATATCCACCCAATATCAAGATTATCCGTGTGCCTTGCAGCGGGCGCATCTCCCCAGAATTGGTCCTGCGCACTTTCCGAGAAGGCGCCGATGCAGTCATGGTACTCGGCTGTCATATCGGCGACTGCCATTACAGCACTGGCAATCACCGTACCGCCAAGCGCATGCCTGTGCTAAAGAAACTCTTGGAATATACAGGCATAGAATCGGAGCGGTTGTATATCAACTGGGTCTCGGCTGCAGAAGGTGAGAAGTTCGCCACGGTCATCAAGGATTTCACCGAAAAAATCAGCGCCCTGCCGCCCTTTGTGGAGACGATGAAATGAGCGACAGATTGACCTCCCTGCATGAAGCGATCGAAAAAGTCCTGCCAGACTTGGACGGTGTACTTGCCCTGAAGAGCGGACCGGGCGGGATCGTATCCCCCTACTTGTTCAGCAAAGAGCACCCTGAAGAACTGGCGAAACTGGCAATCTGGCCCAAAGAGCCTGTGCCCGACACCCTGAAGATCATCCTGCGCGCCCATCCGGACGCTAAACTGGCTATCGTCTGCAGAGGCTGCGAAGAGCGTGGCATCGTCGAGATGTTCAAGCATGCTCAACTTGGCCTTGACAACCTAACACTAATTGGGCTGCAATGCGAAAAGGACGAAGCCGAGTTCTGCCGCTGCGCCAAGCCCTTCACGGTCCATGCCAAGACGATCGTTGGCCAGCCCATCGAGGGCGTAGCTGACCCACTGACAGAACAAGTTTCTGCCCTGAGCCAACCCGAAAAACTAGCTTTCTGGAAGCAGGAATTCGAACACTGCATCAAATGCTACGGCTGCCGCAACATTTGTCCGCAGTGCTTCTGCAACATCTGCGCCCTGGAAGACGAAAAATGGGTTGAGACCGGCCGCCTGCCGATGGCAAAACCGTCAATGTATCACTTGGTACGCGCCATGCACATGACCGCCAAGTGCGTGGCCTGCCGCGAGTGCGAAGAGACCTGCCCGGCCGACATCCCGATGGCTGTCCATTTCCGGCTGATTGCCCGCGATGTTAAAGAGATGTTCAACTACGAGACCGGCGCAGATATGGAACAAAAACCACCGCAGTTGCTGGTGCTTGAAGAAGGCGAGTATGATCGCACCGGCCTGCCGCATTAAGGAGAGATGTCATGATTAAATATGAAAATGTTCTCACTACCTGCCCATACTGCGGCACAGGCTGCGCCTTACACCTCCAGGTGTTGGACAACACCCTGGTTGGCGTACTCCCGGCGAAGAACCACATCATCAGCAATGGCGGCTTGTGCATCAAAGGCTGGAATGCTCATGCCTTTGTCAATCACCCTGACCGCCTGAATAAACCCTTGATCCGCAAGAACGGCAAATTGAAAGAGGCGACCTGGGACGAAGCACTCAAGCTGGTGGCCGATAAACTTGGAGCGATCAAAACCGAGAGCGGTCCCGATAGCGTCGCTTTTCTTTCGTCGGCCAAATGCACCAACGAAGAAAACTACTTGATGCAGAAGTTCGCCCGCGCGGTGATCGGAACGAACAATGTCGATCACTGCGCCCGTCTCTGACACGCTCCCACTGTGGCCGGTCTGGCCGCATCCTTTGGTAGTGGTGCCATGACAAATTCGATTCCCGAATTTGAGACGGATACCAATTGTTTCCTCATCATCGGCTCGAACACATCGGAAGGTCACCCGCTGATTGCCACGCGTGTGCTTAAAGCCCAGAAGCGCGGTGCCAAAGTCATCGTACTTGACCCGCGTAAGAACCAGATTGGTCACTGGGCCGATATCTTTTATACCTTCCGCCCCGGCAGTGACGTGGCTATCTTCAACAGCCTGATGAACGTCATCATCAGCGAGGGCCTGCATGACCAGGCTTACATCGCCGAGCGTACCGAAGACTTCGAAGCGCTCAAGGCGCTGGTGGCCGAATACACGCCTGAGAAAGTCGCTGAAATCAGCGGCATACCCGCGGATGGCATCCGCGAGATTGCCCGCACCTACGCGCAAAACAAACCCTCCGCCATCATCTACGCCATGGGCATCACCCAGCACACCACTGGCGTGGACAATGTCAAATCTACCTCCAATCTGGCGATGCTGTGCGGCAATGTCGGCATCCCCGGTGGCGGCGTCAACCCAGGACGCCTGGGGCGGGGCCGGACCTCTGACAGTTGGCCTGACTGTTACCGAGATGCTTCACGCCGCTCAAGAAGGCAAAGTACGCGCCTTGTTTGTGATGGGCGAAAACCCGATGGTTTCCGATCCGGACCTTAACCATGTCCGCCACTGCCTGGAGCAAACCGAGTTCTTGGTTGTACAAGATATCTTCCTGACCGAGACGGCGCAGATGGCCCACGTAGTCCTGCCCGGCGCCTCCTTTGCCGAAAAAGATGGCACCTTCAGCAACACCGAGCGGCGCGTTCAGCGCGTCCGCCAGGCCATCAAGCCGGTAGGTGAGGCCAAAGAAGACTGGGTCATCATTTGCGAACTGGCCCGGAAGATGGGCGCCACGGGCTTCGACTTCACCTCGGCCAAGGCGGTCATGGAAGAGATCAACAAACTGACCCCCAGTTACGGCGGCATCACCTACGAACGCCTGGAGGAACTTGGCTCCCTGCAATGGCCTTGCCCAGCAGTGGACCATGCTGGTACTCCCTACCTACACAAAGGTAAATTCTCGCGCGGTCTAGGCAAGTTCTTCGCCCTTGAGTTCAAGGAACCCAATGAACTCCCGAACGACGACTATCCCTTTACGCTGACCACGGGGCGTTTGATGTTCCACTTCCATACCGGTACGATGACCCGCCGTTCGAAGAAGCTGGACAGCGAGGTACGGGAAGCCTACATTGAGATCAATGTGGACGATGCCAAGAAGATCGGACTGAATGGCCACAAGCGCGTACGTGTCTCCAGCCGGCGTGGACAGATCGAGTTGGGCGTGCGTATCACCGATGACATCAAGCGCGGCATCGTCTTTATCCCCTTCCACTTCGCTGAAGCCGCAGCCAATACGTTGACCAATTCGGCCATTGACCCGGTTGCCAAGATCCCAGAATATAAAGTCTGCGCTGTAAAGGTCGAAGTCGCATAGGAAATTGTTGCCTGTTTCATCTGTCGCAAACTTACGAAACAGGCAACCTTTTCTATTCTTTCTGAAGGAATACTACGAATATGCACTTCAACGTGAACATGAAGGCAAGCGCTTCTTTGAAGAAAACGCCGGGCGGCTCAACCATGCTGCTGCCGTGAGCGCACTCAAAGAACTGGCAGCCGAGGAGCAGAAACATTGATTTCATCAAGAGCCAAATTGTCGCCCTGGATAAGGGCCAACCAGCCAGCGGTGAGACCTTGAGCAAAGAACTGAAAGAGGGCGATTTTTTCTCCAAGCGGGCTGCATCTGAGATGCTAGATCAAACCGTCTTGGAGGCCATGGTTCCTGATCTGCCAGTGTTGCGTATGGCTTATCTGATCGAACTCGACTTTGCCAAATTCTACGAAAACTCCGCCAGAAAGGCTAAAGGCGAGGTAAAAAAATCCTGCAGCTACTGGCAAAATGGGAACGAACGCATGAGGTGCTATTTAGGAACATGCATGATAAGGCATACGAGGCCTATGCCTGGATGCCTTGTGGAGGCTGAGCCTGTCCGATGAAACTTGAAGCCCATCCGCCTCGATTCCTGCATTACCATGCAGGTAAATGGGAGCCGCTGGGGAGGGAAGTGATTGTAGAGACACCTGTCTCGTTGACCGTCAACGGGCAGGCGTGGTTGACGTTCATGTGTACACCGACCGACTTGGAATCCCTGGCAGTTGGCTTTCTTTTCAATGAAGGAGTCATTAAAAGCCGGGACGAACTTGAGCTGGTGCAAGTCTGCAAGTCAAAAGATAACGTAGACGTGTGGCTAAAACACCCTGTAGAACAACCCCAACAATGGCGGCGTACCTCCGGGTGCACAGGCGGCAAAACTGCTGTTGCCATTGATCTGGCCCGCCCAGACCTTCAGGACGGGATAACCCTGGCTCCTCAATTGGTCAATCATTGGATAGAGGAGTTATCCGGTGCTCAACAACTCTACCGCCAGGTTGGCGGCGTGCACACATCAATTTTGAGCGACGGCAAGCGCGTTGTCGTCTCTGCGGAAGATGTGGGACGACATAATTCGATGGATAAAATAGCCGGGCGCTGTTTGTTAGATGGAATTGACTTGCCAAGCAAAATCATCATCACCACCGGACGAATCAGTTCAGAAATGATACAAAAAGCTGCCCGCATTGGCGCATCCATCGTTATCTCGCGCACTTCTGCCAGTTCGCTCTCTATCTCCCTGGCCGAAAAGTGGGACATTACCCTGATCGGCTACGCACGCCGGGAACAATTTGTGGTTTACACACACTCGGAACGGATCTTGCAGCATTCCGAGGGTTTGTTTGAATATAAACCGCCAAAGGAGGCTCAAAAACAATCTATCTATTGATACCCGTCCAATACCAAGTCTCATCCCTAGAAAAACCAAAATTTCCAATAAAGAGGAGAATTTTCTATGAGCGAACAAATTTCATTTGATGCCCTCCTGCCACCCGCCATGGCGGCCAAAGCTGAAGACTTGGGCGTCAAGAAAGCCAACCTGAAAGCCTTCAACATGTTCATGCTGGCCATTTTGGCTGGCGCGTTCATTGGCATCGGCGCTATCTTCGCCACCACCGTCGCTGCCGGCAGCATATCCATTAAGGACCCTGCGGGTGCAGCAGCATTCGCAACTGGTCTCCCCTATGGAGTTGTGCGCCTGCTCACTGGCTTGGTATTTACAACCGGCCTGATCCTGGTTGTCGTCGGTGGTGCAGAACTTTTCACCGGCAACAACCTGATCACGATGGCCTACGCCAGCAAGAAGGTAACCCTGTTGCAGCTTCTGCGGAATTGGACCATTGTCTACGTTGGAAACTTTGTCGGTTCAATTGTGACGGCCCTCATTGTATTCCTGGGGAAACAGTATGCTTTTGGCAATGGCGCCATCGGATTGACTGCGCTGAACATTGGCGAAAGCAAGACCGCCCTGACCTTCATCCAGGCTGTCGCCCTGGGAATCATGTGTAACGCCCTGGTCTGCATGGCTGTCTGGATGTGCTACAGTGCCCGCAGCACCGTCGATAAAATCATGGCTATCATCCCGCCCATCGCCTGTTTTGTTGCCGCCGGCTTCGAGCACAGTGTAGCAAACATGTACTTCATCCCGTTATCCCTGTTTGTCAAGAACTGGGGTGATCCGGCTTTCTTCACAGCGATTGGCAAGACCGCTGCAGATTTCCCGCACCTGACTTGGGGTAATTTCTTCATCGCCAATTTGATTCCAGTCACTATCGGTAACATCATTGGCGGTGGTATCATGGTGGGGCTGGTCTACTGGTTTGTGTATAACCGCAAGACCAGCAAATAATCTCCGCGCTGTCGAATGCCTGCCGGCTGCTCATCTGCAGCCGGCAGGTGTGATATGCAGGGTGCGATTCCTTCTTTATGATCTCTTTAGCCGTATTAGCCGGCGGAAAATCCGGCCGCATGGGGCAGGATAAGGCCCTCAAATCGTTCTTGGGGCGGCCGCTCATTCTGCATATCATTGAACGACTCAGCTCCTTATCAGAAGACGTTTTTGTTGTGGTGAACCAGCCGGCGGACTTTTTATTCCTTGGCCTGCCACTCCACCCGGATATCAAACCCGGACATGGCCCCTTGGGTGGCATCTTTACATCGTTAAGCAGAGCGAGGAATTCACTTGTAGCTGTTGTGGGCTGCGACATGCCATTTGCTTGTTTACCGCTGTTTGAATATGAACGCGATATCATGTTGAAATTGGGAGTAGATGTTGTAATTCCATCCACCCCTCAGGGCCTTGAACCACTCCATGCCATTTACCGGCGTGAAACCTGTCTGCCATTTATAAAATCAGCCCTGGAAGCAGGAGAACGAAAAATCATCTGCTGGTTTCATAAGGTTAAAGTCCACGTACTTTCGCCTGATGAAACAGAAAAATATACTCCGCAATATCAGGCCTTTATAAATCTCAATACTCCGCAAGAATTCCAACAGACAGAGCGCACCTTTCGCGAGCAAGGGCAACGGTGAAATTCTGAACTGGAGTAGTTTGTTATCTAAATTAGATCTGACAGGCCTAACTGGTCGGGAATGACCGCCAGACTTGTAAGACTTACTGACGATGAAAACCTTGATCATTGGTCTCGGCAACCCCATTCTCGGCGACGACGGCGTCGGCTGGCGCGTGGCGGAGGAAGTTGCCAACTTGACAGCTGGCAGGACCGAGGTCCGCGTGGAATGTTTCGCCCTCGGTGGACTCAGTCTGATGGAACAACTGACCGGTTGCAAGCGCGCCATCCTCATCGACTCCATCTACACCGGCACAAAACCGATCGGGACCGTAAGCCTGTTCCCGTTAGCCGACCTGCCCGATTCGACCTCCGGCCATACCACCGCAGTCCACGATACCTCCCTGCGCAACGCTTTAAGCATAGGCCGCAGCATGAACATCACCCTGCCGAAAGATGAAGATGTGAAGGTTGTGGCAATCGAGGCTGAGGCAGTTTACGACTTCTCAGAGCAACTCACTCGGCCAGTGGAAGCGGCTGTCCCCCTGGCGGTGGAAGCCGTTCTAAAGTTGCTAGAATAAAAAGGAGAGAAAAATGGTTTCCTCTGAACTTCTCCGTCGTTATCCATTCTTCGCCCTGCTCACCGACGAGCAATTAAGAGCCATGGCATTGGTTTCTGAAGAAAAAACCTACCCAAAAGAGACCCTACTGCTGAAAGAAAATACAGCAGCCAACAAGCTCATCCTCCTGCTGGAGGGCGACGTTGACCTGATTTACAGCGGCGGCGGCGAGGGCGCAATCTCGAATGCCCTGGTTGGTTCCATCGCTCCAGGTGAAATGCTGGGTGTCTCGTCACTCATCGAGCCGTACACTTACATATCCTCTGCACGCGCCACGGTCCCGGTCAAGGTGGTGGAAATAGACGGCCCGGCTGTGCGCGCCCTGATGCAGGTGGATAAACTGTTAGGGTACGCCCTGATGCGGAACGTGTCCGCCGCCGTACTCGAACGCCTGAAATACACCCAGGTGGAATTGGCTGCGGCCCGCGCTTGATGCCGCGTAAAAGCCTCCGCAACCGGAACAGATGCCAATCGTATAGACTGGTAGATTAACCGGTTATCTTTCAGGAGGCTGAAATGAACGAATCCATTACACCCAAGAAGGAACACGATAACAGCAAGGCTGTCATCCTTGCATCCACAATTGTGATCCTGACCTGTATTCTATCCTGCGCCACAGTTTTGATCGTTTTGATCATGCGCACTTCGTGAAAGCGAAGAATTGCTCAACAAAATAACCCGCCCTTTATTCCGGGATGGGTTATTTTGTTATGTCATAAGAACATCCTGAATCAATCGAAAGTGGGGTTGTTTCTCTCAACTGGTTAATCGCCCACAAAGCGCAGGAATACCTGGTTGCCGAGCAGACGGCCACGAGGGGTAAGACAAAGACGGGCTCCTCCCGCAGGTTGTGGAACTTGCGGGAGGATTTTCTCATCTACCCACTCCAACAACCCGAGGCCGAGCAAATCTTCGACATCCTCCCCAAACACATCCATTATCCGGACCCCGAACCTGGCAATAAAATCCTGCGCCGATACCCCCTCACGTGTCAGACGCAGGCCAAGCATCATCGTCTCCTGCATTGCTGTGCGGGAGGTAATCTTGGTTTGATTTACAGTTGCTGGCGTGAGGGGAAAGAGGGAATCAAAGGAAGAGGATGCCAGCCGTTCTATGTAAGTTTTTATCCGAATGACATTAGAATAACGAGTCCCTGCGGCATATCCGTGTGCTCCCGCCCCAAGCCCAAGATACGGCAGGTTGCGCCAGGTTTGCAGGTTGTGCAGGCACTGGCGGCCCGGCTTCGACCAGTTGGAGATTTCGTACTGCTCGTACCTGTGCGCCCCCAGGTATTCCCCTGCCCATTCATACATTTCCGCGGCCGCATCCGGGTCTGGACTGGGCATCAGGCCGCGCACCGCCCAGCGGCCAAAAGGTGTGCCATGCTCAATCGTCAGGGCATACAAGGAGAGGTGCTCAGGGTGTAAATCTACCGCTCGCTTAACGGTGGCAGACCAACGGTCGAGGGGTTGTTCCGGGAGGCCGTAGATGAGGTCGAGGTTCAGGTTTTCGAATCCGGCGCGGCGCGCCCAGGTCACAGCATCGAACACGTCGAACGGGTCATGGATGCGTTCCAGTTGGCGCAGTTCATCCGGGTGGAAAGACTGGACCCCGAAACTGATGCGGTCGAAACCAAGCGAATGCAAGTCCCGCAGGTAGTCAGGTGTGACGGTACCGGGGTTGGCTTCCAGGGAAGTCTCCGGCGCCGACAAATCGAAAAAATTGGAAATTGTCTGGAGAATTCGCTCGAACTGTTTGGGGGTGAGAAGGGAGGGCGTGCCGCCGCCAAAGAAGATTGTGTGTGTTGTCAGTTTCTCCGGGAGGGAACGAGCCAGGATTTCGATCTCGCGGCAGAGAGCATCGACGTAGGCAGGGATGAAGGCTTCCTGCCCTGCATAGGTGTTGAAGTCGCAGTAGGCGCAGCGATGGGTGCAAAAAGGGATGTGGAAATAAAGAGAATAGTTCATAGAAATCAGAGAAGAGTATATACCCGGTAACGAGTACTAAAACTAACTTCCATCACCCGCGCTGATAGAGACGCGGCGAGGAGGAGGCCTCCCACCAGTCCGGCGATGTTGCCTAGGGCCATCACCGAAGCGGACTGTCCCGGCATGGCCGAGTAGAGCCGGCCTTGCAGGATGGCGTACCAGCCGGAGTTGAAGAAGCCGAGCAGCCCAGCCAGGATAAGTTTGAGCCAGGGCCAGGGGACAAGCAGGAAGGCCGGGAAGAGCAGGAGTTCGAGCAGTACACTCCAGCGCAAGGTACGCAGACCGTCCACTTTTTCGAGCAGGGGGATGAGCAGGAAATCGCCGGCAAGACCGGCTACCAGCCAGACCAGCACCGCCCCGGCCGCCTGCGCCTCGCTGAGACCGGCTACGTCGTGGAAGTAGAGCGCCAGGAAACCGAGCAAAACGTCGAGCATTAAGTCGGAGAATTCGAGCAGGAGCAGCCAGCGAAGGACTTCGCGGCGTTTGAGCGCCTGGAATGCGGCGCGAAAACCAGCGAACAGGTCGCTCCAGCGTGGCAAGGGAGGATGGACAACTGCCGGGGCTGGGATCTTCCGCCAGACGAATAACAACACGATGACTGCCAGCAAACTCAAGGCCAGGAAAACGCCGCGCCAGCCAAAGCCGATGGCCGAAAGCCCAACCAACAGGAGCGGGCCGAGGGTGACACCCAGCGACCCGGCGAGGGTCCAGCGCGCCATGTTGTGGTCGTGACGTGAGGGGTCGCTGTCCATGAGCGTGGCTTGCGACAAACTGACGAACGCGCCGGAGGCAGGGTAAAAGAGGCAGAAAGCAATCAGCAGGAGAAAAAAGCCGGTGCTCAAACCGGTCAGCAGGAGCGCCAGGGTAAAGAGTATGCCTCCACCCAGGATGAGCAGGCGGCGCTTCCAAACATCGCCCAGGATACCCAGGAAAGGTTCGACGATGGTCGAGACAAGTCCCGGGACGGTCAGCAGGACGCCGATCTGGGTATAGTTCAGGCGCAGGCTGGTCTGGATGTACGGCCAGGCCGCGTCGGTCACGCCGAAGACGAGTTCGTCCAAGAATTCGATGAGGAGGAAAGGGAAATTAACCACAGATAAAAGAGAAGAAAAGCATCGTCAGAATTGGGGTACTAATCCATGAGCCTCATCCGGGCGGCGAGGACAGGCGGGATCTCGCTAAATTTTCCTCCCCAGCCGATCGGACTGCCCTGCGGGTGGCCCGGAGGGCAAGAGCGCTCCTCGAAGCCGTCCAATACAAAACCAGCCTGAAAACCAAGATTAAGATAGTACTGGAGCGGACGGTCGAAGTAGAGCTGCGGTTCAGGCTGGCCGCGGATGGCGAGGCCGCGCGACTGGGAGGCGGTCATGTAACGGGAGACCTTGATCGAGTAGACGGTTTTTATCTCACCCTCATCGTCCACTTCTTCGACGACGTGCATGGCTGTGGCATTATTGAACGCCGGGTGTGTCAGCGTAAAGACGAAGGTTCCACCGGGTTTGAGCAATTTGGGGAGAGCACGGAAAAGGGGTTCGATATCTGCCATGTCGAAAAGAGCCATGTTGCAGAAAGAGGAGTCGAAATCCCGTTCGCCGAGCGCAAGCAGGGCGGACTCGTCCGCGGTGTCAAGAACGTGGTACGTAACGTGCAGCGGAGGTGAGGTGCGGCCCTGGGCAAGTTTGACGAGTTCGGCAGAGAAATCGAAGGCTGTGACTTCCGCACCCAGTTCCGCCAGGCGGCGCGCAAACAGGCCGTTGCCACAAGCGATATCGAGGATACGGCGACCAGGCTGCGGGTCCAGGAGGGAGCGCAGGGCGGGCCAGCACAGCAGGCTGGCAAAATCGTTGCCTTCGCCCATTTTCGCATCCCAGAATGAAGCGTTGGCATCCCAGGCGCGGCGGGTTTCCTCGTTTGCCAATCTCGTGGAGTTATCCAAAGTCATATCCTTTCTGCAACGGATTTGTTAATTTAATCATAACAGATTCCCGGCCAAGCGTTGGTACAATTGGCCCATCCCACTTGCGAGGTGTAAAATGGCACAAAACATCGGTGAAATAAGACAACAGAAGCGTCAGCATTGGGCCTGGTACCTGTATGATTTTGGCAATTCCGCCTATGCGGCGGTCATTCTCCTGGCAGTCTTTTCCAGGTATTTTGTGGAGGAAGTTGCCAGGGATGCGAACCTGCCAGGGACGACCCTGTGGAATTATGCAGTTGTAATTGCGGCGATCTTCGTCGCGGTGCTCTCACCAGTCCTGGGAACGATCGCCGATTTCACAAAGTCCAAGAAGAAATTGCTTTTCTACTTTACCGCCATCGCAGT
>JACQYE010000015.1:0-26372 GCA_016208355.1 Chloroflexota bacterium
TCGAAAGAACTCCCGCCTCGCATAGCGAGGCGGGGGCTTTCCTTTCTGCTGGAGAGCGCCAGAAACTGTTGGCGATGCGTTTTCCCAAGAGGCGGGACGAGTGGCTGCTGGGACGCTGGGCAGCCAAATCGCTGGTTCACAACCTGCCCGGTTATCAGGATTACTCCATGCCTGAGATCGAAATTAAAAACACCCCGGAGGGCGTTCCGGTAATTTGCCTGCCTGGCGGGCGGACCTCGCCTGATTGTCTGTCCATCAGCCATTCAGGCTCACTGGCTTTCTGTGCACTGACGCAAGCCCCTGCTCTTAAGGTGGGTGTTGACCTGGAGAAGATCGAGCCGCGCTCAATTGATTTTGTGAAAGACTATTTCACCCAGGCCGAGCAACGATTGGTTGCTTCTTTCCCCCTCGAAGAACAACATACAGCCGTCACGCTTATCTGGAGCACAAAAGAAGCCATGCTCAAAGCCCTTGGCATCGGCCTTCGCTGGGACACCCGCCAGGTGGAAATTCGCGAAATCAGGAATGAAAACCGTGGGGACTGGCAGGAAGTCATTGTCAGTGATCTGCGACGAAAAAACCGCCCCTGGACTGCCTGGTGGCAGCGAAGGGGCGATTTCCTGATGACCATTGCCGGGTTCACGGAGCATCCCGGACCGTTATCCGTCTCACTCGTCGAGCAGCACGCCTGACTTTTATACTCCCTCTTGCGCTGGGATGTAGCGCTGCACCTCCGGGGGAAATGCCACTCCCTGGGCTTCCAGCATCCGCACCCGGGTCAGGTAGGCACAACCACGCAGGATGTGTTTTGCTACATCAACGACATGCCGGTTCTGGGGGGATTCCAGGTAAGTCCCTTTCACCCAATTATTGAACGCGCCCATGGCTGGTCCGCACCACGCTTGGTAGTCCATCTCGCGACCTTTTTCGCCGCTGTTCGACCAACGCGAAGATAGTCCCAGATACCAACGGAAGACCAGCGCCATTTTGTCCCTCGGATTGGAATTACCGCGTTCTACCTGACGCGGGTCCCGTTCCATGAAGAATTTGACCGTATCCTCCCAGATGGATTCGAAATCACGCTTGAAAACGGTTTTCTCCAATTTCTCACGCTCAGCCAGAGGAACTTCCTCCCAGGCGTTGTAACGCGTGTAGAGTTCGTACAATTTCTGCGCCCGCATGGGGAACATGGTGCCGCGCTTGAGTACCTGCACCTTGACGCCCATTTCGAACATGTCGCTGGCCGGGGCCATGGCTACATCCGGCATTTCCATTTGCGATAATAGGTTGCGGGTGTGTTCCGAAGTTCCTGCCTCGACGCAGCTTTGGTTGACCGACCCCGTAACCACGTACGCCGCTCCCAGCGTATAGGCGGCCAATGCCGCGCTTGGGGTGCCGATACCGCCCGCCGCGCCAATGCGAACCGGCTGCGCGTAGCGATACTTGTCCTGCATTTCATCCCGCAGGGACAAGAAGGCCGGTATCATGCAGACCAAGGGTCTGTTATCGGTGTGACCACCCGAGTCAGCTTCCACGGTTATATCGTCGGCCATGGGAACTTGCCGGGCGAGTTCGGCCTGCTCTGGAGTAATCTTCTTCTGATCCAACAGTTGGGCAACAAATTCCGCCGGGGCCGGTTCCAGGAATTTCTGCGCCATTTCCAGACGGGATAACTTGGCGATGACCCTGTGACTGATGACCACTTCGCCTTTTGCCGTGCGCGAAAGACCGGAGACGCGGTACAACACCAGCGGCGCGGTCAGGGCGATGTAAGCCGAGGCTTCCACCACCGGGACGTTGTATTTCAGGTACAAGTCAACCGCCCGCTCTTCGAGCGCCGGCTCGTTGGGACTGTTGAGCAAATTGAACGCGTAGGGACCCCCGGGCAGTGCCCCCTGGACCTGCTGAATGGCTGACTCGACGCGGGCTGGGGCCAGGCCTCCGGCACCGAAGGAACTGAGAAACCCTTCCTTGCCCATGGCAGTGACCAGGTCCGCGGAGGCGATGCCGTTTGCCATTGCCCCGGTGTAATAGGCGTAACGCGTCCCGTAGGTGGCGCCAAAGCCCGGGTCGCCGAGCAGGTCGGGAGTCAGGGGCGAGGCGAATGCCAGGAGTTCAATCCCCTGGTCTCCTGGATGCAGGCCTCCCTGTGTGGTGACACAGGTCTGCCCATCCTTGAGAATGACAAAGACAGGTTTCTCCAACTCCAGCAGGGCACGGGTAATCTCGGCGTTCGAAGAATAGACCTGGCTTTCATCCCCTTGCCAGTTCAATGCCAGTTTGCTTGTCAATGACGCTCTCCTCTTCCTTTACGGATTTTATACGATAACCCTGAGAGCGGTTTTCCGATGCGGTGGATAGAGAATCCAAAGAAGTGAGAAATTGAATACAATTCGCCATGTATCAAATAGGAATTGTTATCAAGAAGCGACTTCCCTCTCCCGGCTTGCTATCAACCTGGATTTTTCCCCCGTGCAACTCAACAATTGATTTCGCAATTGCCAATCCCAGCCCGGATTCATTGCCGCTACGGGATGGATCGCCGCGGAAGGAACGCTCGAAGATATGAGGCAGGATTTCAGGCCCTATGCCGCGCCCATTATCTTGAACTATGAATGTTACCTGACCGGTTGCATGCCTCGCGATTAACCGAATCTCGCCACCTTCGGGCGTATATCGTAAGGCATTGCTGACGAGGTTACCGAGCACCTGCTCCATGCGTTCCGAGTCGAGGTGGACTTCCTGAAGATTTGGTTCAACATCAATCCACAGAGTGAGCCCCTGTTTATCGGCTTGGTGACGGTACGACGCTGCCACCCTATGTAGCAAGTCGCCTGACAAAATCAGTCGCGGGTGAAGTGCTAGTTCGCCTGAATCCGCCAGGGACAGGATCCGCAGATCCTCGACCAGATGCTGCAAATGCTGGACTTCTGCTTGTATGGTGGTGAAACGCTCCTGGGTGGGTTTGAGTTTGCCGTCTTGGAGTGATTCCAGATAGCCACCAATGACCGTCAGGGGGTTGCGCAGGTCGTGGGCAATATCGGCAGTCATCTGGCGGCGAGACTTGTTGGCGCGCGCCAGGTCGGTACTCATCTGGTTGAATGATTGAGCCAAGTCGCCCAATTCATCCGCTGAATGAACAGGGACCTGTTGTTCGAGTTCGCCCTTTGCCAGGGCGCGGGTTGCAGTTGTCAGGTCACGAACCGGGCGCGTGAGTGAATGGGCCACCAAGAGCCCGAGCATGAAAGCAATCACCGCGCCCCCAAGTGCCGCCACCATCAGTGACGTGTTGATGCTGGTTATATATCTTTGTTCTAACGCGCTGCGGGCTGGCATCTCCCCGGTTGTCAGCACCGTACCAACGACCAGACCGTTGACCTCGATCTTGATCCCCTTTGCAAGTACCGCACTATTGACTATCATTCCAGGGTGGTAGCCCCCACCAAGGATGATAATCACCTGGTTCTGATCGGCCAATGCAAAGGGCTGCGGTTCAGGGGGCGAGGATCCGGGCAAGGGAAGAGGCGGCAATAGTCCCTTGGAGCGCAGGACTTCATCCACGCCCACCCAGCTGCTATTGGTCTGATAGTATTCCGTCACAACGGAGACGAACTCCGACAGGTGCTGGTCAACCAGGTATTTGGAAAATTCGGTGGATGTTGTTATCCACACGAAGATAGCCGCCAATCCAATGGCGATCAGAGTGACGAGAAGAAAGGCGAGGGTGAGTTTATAAGTAAGTTTCATGGTCAGGGGAACTGGACAGAATCTCGCCTCTCCGAGCGGAAGCGGTACCCAATCCCAAAAACCGTCTCGATATAGGCTGGTTTCGATGGGTTAGGTTCGATCTTCATTCGCAGGTTGTGAATATGAACATCAATTGTCCGCTCGATGTTCTCGAATGAGGTACCTTGCGATTTGAGCAGCAACTCGGATCGGGAAAACACCCGACCCGGTGCGGACATCAAGATGTGGAGCAAATCGAATTCGGATGGCGTCAGGCTGATGGGTCGACTGCTTACATAGACAGTGTGGGATTCCTGGTCAAGGCGGATGTCACCAATCGTTAATACATTTTCCCTGACGGAGGCAGTATGGCTGGCACGTCGCAGCACAGCATTGATGCGAGCAACAAGTTCCTTCATGCCAAATGGCTTAGAGACATAGTCGTCGGCACCGAGTTCGAGGCCAAGGACTTTATCGGTTTCATCAAGTTTAGCAGTTAGTAAGATGATTGGGGTTTCGCGCTCTTTGCGGTAAGCCTTGATGAAGTCGTAGCCGCTCATTTCAGGCATCATGATATCGAGCAGGATCAAGTCTGGCTTTTCATGGCGGGCGGCGTAGAGCGCTTCACGTCCGTTGGCAGCGATGACGACGCGAAAGCCTTCGGCTTCAAGATACTCGCGCACCAGGTTGCGAATGTTGGCTTTGTCATCGGCGACGAGAATGGTTTTGGACATGGTTATATTCTAGCACGAGATGGCAACTGCCCACCCCTGTTGATTTCCCACAATTCGATGGACAACCTCCCGCAGGCTGAACGAGCCTTCCTACTGGCCCCGACGGTAAAGTGATGACGGTTTTCGCTCGTGAAGCCATGCTTAGCCTGCGGGAGGTTTAAAATCTTATCCTTCACAAGGGCAGTTCTAAGAGTTTCTTTTCTTCTACGGATTGGTGGACGGTCCACCGTTCGGGGCGCAGGCCAACTGCTGCTGGATTAATTGACACGTTCCATTGACAGTTCCGTCGGAAGTGGTGAATGTGCAGGACGCGCCCTGTGAGCTCGAAGCGCAGGCGGCAATGGCTTCTTGGGGAGGCGTGCCGCTTTGCGGACCACCCTGACTGGGCATGGCGCCAGGCTGTTCCATGATACCCGTGGATTGGATTTCCATTGTCGGACGCGTGGCGTCGGGATTGCCATCCGGCGTGGAGGTGACGTTCCCGCCGCGCACACAGCGGACGTAGTTCTCGATGCGGGTAGCGTCGCCCTGCGGGCCGCGTCCCTGCGGATATTGTGAGGCGTCGCCCGATTTCGGGTCGCTGCGCTGGGCACCCGCGCCATGCACATCAATCCAGGTATTGTTCATGTATCCGAGCGGGTGATTGCGGTCGTGTTGAAGATTGGGTCAATGGCGGCGGAATTCGTGGTATCCGGCGAGCGACTGTAATCCACGATGCTTTGTAGTTGCTTGATGTCCTGCAGAAGCCAATTGGTTACCCCCGCAAAGTCCAGGGATTCGCAATAAGCTAGAGCGGATTCCCAATTCATGCCCGAGCCGCTGTCCGACTGCATCCAAGTGAGACCCGTCGCATTGTCAGTAATAGTGCCGTTCCCATTGTCCACGAAGATGTTCTGCCCATAGTTGGGATTGCCGCGCACATACAGGACGTAGAACATATTTGTTGTGGGATAACCCTTGATGCGCCCATCCGCAAAGTTGACTCCAAACATGGTCTCGTTTCCGTTCATGGTCGTGCTGACATATTTGGTGCTGGTCGCCCACTGTGAGTCGATGATACGTTCCCCAGCGCTTTCGTCGCCATACGAGAAGTGGAAGTAGCGCGTGTCAATGAATGGTGTGGCTGTACATGTTCCACTACAGCCGCTTACGTCTGTCCCGTCGAAAAGGATCAGTGAGTAAAGATCCTTAATGGTGGGCAGTCGCCAGTCAGTGTAGCCTGCCAGTTCGAAGGAATCCGCGCCCGCCACGGCCTCATCATAGGTCATCTTCTCGCCTGGGTCTTGCTGCCACATCAGACCGGTGACCAGGTCTGTAACAGTGCCGTCGCCATTGTCCTGGTAACGAGCCGTATTGCCAGTATATTGGGCGTCTTGGCCAGCGAAACTGGTCTCAGAGCAGGCAATTTCTGTGTTGTTGTCGTAACATTTGCCCTGGGAGGTGTCCACAATGGGATATGTGAGCGTGGACGCGGAAGCAGGTTCTGTTAACGGCGTGGAAGTGGTCTCTTCTATTGGCGTAGAAGAGGTCTCCTCTATGGCAGGTGCACAACCTGCCAGGAGCAAGAATAATATCATCAAGAGGGGGAGTAGTTTTCGGTTCATATTTTTCTCCTTTCCCCTCAAGGATAGTAGGAAAATGTTCAGAAGTTGTTTAGAAATGGTTCAGGATTTATTTACATAGGAACACATCTACAGAGACCGTTTTATAGTCCTGCTATTTAACTGGTTCATACTCACTCCACTCTTATTCCACCGTCACACTCTTTGCCAGGTTTCTCGGCTGATCCACGTCCAAGCCTCGGATTGCCGCGATGTGATAAGCCAGCAGTTGCAGCGGGATGACCGTCGTCACCGGAGAGAGCATCCACGGGCACTGCGGCACCCAGAACACATGGTCGCACATCGGCGGGATTAATTCGTCCCCTTCAGTTGCCACGGCAACGACCTGGCCGCCACGCGCTTTGGCCTGCTGGATCTGACTGACCATTTTTTCGTACCATGGATCGCGTGGTGCAATTGCCACCACCGGCATGTTTTCGTCAATCAGGGCAATCGGTCCGTGCTTCATTTCGCCAGCCGGGTAGCCCTCGGCGTGAACGTAGGAGATCTCTTTCAGTTTCAGCGCCCCCTCGTAGGCGATCGGCATGTTGATGCCGCGCCCCAGGTACAGGCAGTCGCGTAAGTCTTTCAGCGCGTGCGCCACCTTTTCCACTTCCGGCTCGCGTTCCAGCGCCCGTCCCACAATATCGGGAATGAGACGCAGGTCGGCCACCAGTTTGCGGCAGGTCGAGTCGTCCAGCACGCCGCGCAGGTCGGCCAGGAGCACCGCCAGCAGGTACTGGTCCACCAGCGGGGCGGTAAAAGCCTTGGTCGAGGCCACGCCGATCTCGGGTCCGGTTTGCATCGAGATGGAGCCGTCCGCGATGCGCATGGCCTGCGACCCGACCGCGTTGACGATGCTCCACAGCAGCGCGCCCTTGCGGCGTCCCTCCTCCATGGCGGCCAGCGTGTCGGCCGTCTCGCCGGATTGCGAGATCGCCAGCACCACCGTGTTTCCGTCCAGGATGGGATCGCTGTAACGGAGTTCCGAGCCGATGACCACCTCGGCCGGGATGCGGGCGATGCGCTCGATGAGAACCTTGCCGACCATCCCGGCGTAGGCGGCGGTGCCGCAGGCGGTGATGACGATGCGCTGGATTTTGCGCGCCAGATCGGGGGTCAGGTTGAGTTCAGGCAGGCGCACGCGGCCGGACTGGAAGTCCACGCGCCCGGCCAGGGTGTCGGTCAGCGAGCGGACCTGTTCGTGGATCTCCTTCTGCATGAAATGGCGGTACTCGCCCTTTTCGGCGGCGACCGAGTCCCACGCCACAGTATGGACCTCGGGCCTGATCGCTGCACCTTCGAGCGTTTCAACACTGACCGCGTCGCGAATGACTACGGCCATCTGACGCGATTCCAAAAAGATGACACGCCGCGTGTGTTCGAGGATGGCCGGGATGTCGCTGGCGATGAAGTTTTCGCCTTCGCCCAGACCGAGGACGACGCCCCCGGCGTTGCCGATGCGGGCGCAGACCATTTTGTCCGGTTCGTCGGCAGACATGAGGACGATGCCGTGCGCGCCCTGGATCTGCTTGAACGTGCGGCGGGCGGCTTCGGTGAGATTAAGGCCGGTGGCGAGATGGTGTTCCACGAGATGGACGATGACTTCGGTGTCGGTGTCGGAGTTGAACTCCACGCCTTCGGAAGTCAGTTCATCGCGCAGTTCGAGGAAGTTCTCCACGATGCCGTTATGGACAACGACCACACGCCCGGTCGCGCCGAGGTGGGGATGAGCATTGCGGGCCGACGGCGCGCCGTGTGTGGCCCAGCGCGTGTGCCCGATGCCGGGCGCGCCGCTGATGGGCGATTCGTTCACCAAGCCATTCAACTGGGATAATTTCCCCGCTTCGCGACGAACTTCGATTTTGCCGTCCTGCAGCACAGCCAGGCCGGCAGAGTCGTAGCCGCGATACTCCAGCCGTTTCAGGCCGGAGAGGATGATCGGCGTCGCGTTGCGCGGGCCGATATAGCCAACAATTCCACACATGGAATCCTCCAGGTTAGAGAGTAGAGAACAAAGACCGGAGAGCAATCGCTGATCTCTGCTCTCTCTTTTCTGTTCTCTTGGGTTTGTCCCACTTCCCGTGCTTTTATCTCGCCGGTCGCCCGGGAGCGTTGTACGCGGGATTTCGATTTGGAGGGAAAGGGGCGGGGAGGTGGTCTCCCCGGAGGGCTTCCGCTGATCATTCGATTTTTTCGGGCCAGTTACAGGGTCCGATTGGCTCCGCCTCGCGGCGGAGAACCCTCATCCTCGTCAGCTGATCGGTCTGATAGAGCCAATCAGCTCATGCGCTGGCTTCCCTTTTACAAAGTGTTCTGGTTTGACCTCCTGAAGACGGATTGGCGGGGATTATATCCCAATTTGGCATTTTATTGCGTTAAGTGTCGGAATATTGTGAAAAAAATGTCCGTGTGGATATACAGTTTGGGCGAATGAATTGACACCTGTCTAGTGGTCTGCTATTATTACAATAATTCTAATCTTATTAAGTCGCCATTGAAGGCAAAATGATACGGGTTAATTTTCAAAAGATAAAGACCAATAAACATGGGCAGAGTTTCGTTGAACTCATGCTCATCTTGCTCGTCCTGGCGCTCATTCTGGCCGGGGTGGTGGAGTTTGGCTTTTTGATGAATAATTACCTGCACGTTTTGGATGGTGCCCGCGAGGCGGCGCGGTACTCAGCGAACTCGGTTGCTATTGCCGATGATGGTACCTCTATCATGTCGTTTTACGAGAATACTGCGATTCAGGCTGAAAACGTGATGCCCGTTTCCCCAACGCAAATGGATGGAGCCGCTACGGCAACCGCGCCTCCAATTTTACAACTGCCGAGGTCATGGCTCTCATGGATGTGCTGGCTCCACCATCGGGCATCCTGCTTGTCGAAATCTTCTACAACTACCCGCAGGTGCTGGAACTGCCTCTCTTCGCCGATTTTCTTAATCCCATTCCGGTTTACACCTATTCGGTAATGCCGCTTTCATCCGCAGAACCAACCCCTACCCCGAGGCCGTGATATGAAGAAGCGAAAAGCGCATCCCTTTCGCCGTGTCCGGAAATTCCTGGCAAAGAAAGAAAGAGGCCAGATCCTTGTCATCGTGGCCCTGGCGATTGTTGCTATTGTAGCCATTGTTGGCCTGGCACTGGATGTAGGACTGATGTTCATTGACAATGCGCGCCTGCGCCGCGCCGTGGATGCGGCTGCGCTGGCTGCGGCCTTGCAATTCCGTGAGAATTACCAGCGCGCGGACTTGGCGCGTTCGGCAATTGAAATCTTGGCGCTCAACAGCGTTGACGACCCCCTCGTTGTTTTGGAGATCTGCGATTCCACTCTTCCCACTTATAATGCCTGGCTGTCGTCTCACAACGCGGAAGAATTAGCCGGGCTATCTCCCGGCAATCACGTCTTCCATAATTCCAACCTTTGCACCTCGCCGCCGCGTAAGATGGTACGCGTCATTGCTCACGATCAAGTTAATCTGGCATTCCTGCCTGTCATCGGTATTGACCACGCGAACATCAACGCCAACGCGACTTCCGAAACTGCCTCCATAGACCTTGTCCTGGTAATTGACACCGGCGAATCGATGACCTATGACGCCCCGAACGGCGACCCGCTGCGTGACCCGAGCGTATGTAATTATGAAGATACCGGCGACGGGATGCCGGGCGAGTGCCATCCATTCGAGGAGGTCAAACAGGCAGCGGTGGATTTCGTCCGGGCAGCGACCTATTTTCCGTATGACCGGGTATCCATTATATCTTTCAATAAAATCGGGGTCACAAACTTGAGTTTTGCGGATATTGATTACTCCACGACTGACCCGCTTGAAATAGCTGCCATTGAAGCGACAATTGTCAGTACCATCGAAGGCCTGATGGTTTATGAAGGGCAGGGGGAATGTCCCAATGGCCAGCCGTGCCGGGTGTATGATGAATTTGACGAGTTCCAGAGCTTTGCTTATGGTGATCCCTACCTCTTCCCGGACGATCCTCGCGATCCGGGCACCTTTGACGAGGATATCAATAATCCCAGCCAGTGCCCTTCAACCAATATCGGCGCCGGAATGCTGCTCGCCGGAAATGAATTTGCCACTCCTCCCATCCGTCAAAATGCGCTTTGGGCGGTTATCATGCTGACGGATGGCGCCGCCAACGCTGGCGCCTGCCCGCGCTCGACATGGGGAGAACAGCCGTATGAAGCGGATTGGGTCACGCTGTGGTGCCGCGACCCTTATGCTGATACACGCCATTGCGCCGATGCAGATACCCTCGCGCGTTGCACGAATGCCGGTGGAGCCTGGGATCCGGACAATTATGACGCGGATGATTACGCCCGCGATATGGTGGATTTCGTTGCCTATGACCAGCAAGCGTATATATACACAATTGGCCTGGGTAATATTGTGGTTAATTCAAGCGTTGGCGATCCAGATGCCGGTCAGGAATTGTTATTGTATGCCGCCAATACGGGCGATGGCGACCCTGGTAATGCCGGGTTGTATTATTACGCGCCTGACGCCACGGAATTGCAAGCCATCTTTCAACGTATTGCTGACAATATTGCTATTCGTCTCTCGCAATAAGGAGACTGGTCCATGCTTACACGTCGAACGATTTATCGCAATTTGAAGGGCCGTTTCTGGCAGGGCCGGAGCCGGTCACAGGGCATGGTGGAATTCGCTGTTGCCCTGCCAATCTTGTTAATGTTGTTATTTGCCATTATAGACTTTTCCTTGTTATTTTCGGCCTGGCTTCTTATCCAAAACATGGCGCGCCAGGCAGTGCGTTATGCTGTCACCGGGCAGTTTGATACTGCTTATTGTCCGGTGGGTGGGTGTATAACGGACGAAGACGAGAACGAAGCCCGTTTACAAACCATTTATGATGAGGCCCGGCGATATACCGCTGGATTATTTGTTGAAGGCGTGGCTGGTTTCGATCCCATTGCCCAAGGCGACGTTGGTTACCTGAAGATCACGGTCTGCACCGGCGCGCCCTATGTTACCATCCTGCCGCGCATGGGTTCGGCTCAATATGGCGATTGCAGCCCCGACGAACACCCGGGCGAGCCGGGACATCCGGTCATCGTGATGGTGGATTTCAATCATCCTTATCTCACTCCTTTCCTGAACGAAGTCTGGCCAATGGTACACCTGGCATCCTTTCACGAAGGGATTGTGGAGCAGTTCCGCGTCTCGCGCCTGGTCAACTTGCCGCCTCAGATCTTATTACCGACCGATACCCCTCTCCCGCCAACCAACACGTTCACAATTACTAATACGCCAACAGATACCGACACGCCTACTGATACCCCTACTAATCAGCCAATCTACGTCGAAATCATCTGGCCCGACTTGGATGGCCGCCAGATTATTGACCTGGCTGATACGAACTTCGAGGCCATCGCCTACGACCCGGACGTCGGCACCGCCAACGGCGACGGGATCGAGTACCTGACCTTCTCATTCTCGGGGCCGGGGATCATTCCGGGAGCAGCGGAATACATGGCAGCCTATTGCGCCTTCGGCGGCAACGGCCCGTGTGATCCAATGGATTCCGGATTGTTCGACTCTTTGCCGAATTCAAATCTATTCAGTACTGCCAACGACTACTATATGACTGTGACCGCGCACGCCCCTGATGGCCGGGAATCCACGGTGGTGCGTCGCTTTAAAATCATGAAACCCAATACGGCCACCCCAACTTTCACGGATACACCCACAATCACCCGGACTTACACCATCACTCGCACGCCTACGAACACCCGCACACCAACGAATACCCGTACTCCCACACTTAGCCGCACTCCCACGCGGACGCCCACCTGGTCATGCTCCCAGTTTAATTTCAGCACCGGCTTTGGGCAAACGACTGCGAGCAGCAGGCCTCGTGTATATATCAGCCTGCGAAACAGCAGCACACAAGATACCTATATTCAGTCAATTTCATTCGACTGGGACGCCTACGATGCCGCTAACCCAGGTCAGACCTTCAACCGCTGGTACTTTGATGGTAATTTGATATCCGGCACCGATGATCCCAGTTCACCAACCTCCTGGACCCTGGGCGGTGCGCCTGGCGCAGCGCATATGCTAAACCACGGCGAAAACGATCGCTTCAACTTTGACTATGTTTATGTTGATGGCTCCTGGCCTGGCATTGTTCCAGCCAATACCTTTGGACTGACCGTTACTCTGGGGAACGGCTGTGTTGTGTCCATCAGTGCCCAGGCAGCGCCTACTCAGACATCCACGCGTACTTCCACAGTCACATTTACCCCGTCGCGCACATTCACCATCACCAATACACCCACTTCGTCACGCACCTTTACCATCACCAATACGCCCACGCGCACCTTTACCCGCACCAATACTGTCCCAACGCCGACTTTCACGCGCACCTTTACGCCTACCAACACTGTCCCAACACCGACCTTCACCCGTACATTCACTCGCACAAACACTGTCCCAACCCCTACGTTTACGGTCACACGTACTTTCACGAATACTGTCCCCACACCGACCTTCACGCGTACCTATACGCGCACCAATACCGTCCCGACGCCGACCTTTACATTCACCAATACGGTTCCAACTCCAACGTACACGCGCACTTTCACGATAACCAGGACGCCCACCAGGACATTTACCAGAACAAACACCTTCACCCACACCTTTACTCCCACCAACACAGTACCTACGAACACCCCGACCCGCACCCCCACGCGCACGTTCACCCCCACCAATACCGGGGTGACACCCTCGCGCACCAATACACCCACTCCATCCAAAACCATTTGTACAGACTGCTAAAGATTTGGGAAGATGGACGAATGATGAAGAACGGAGGCCTGCATTCGGCAGGCCTCCGTTCTTCCTGACAGCAGTGGGACAAAATTACATTCTGCAGATTTTTCCAAGGGAGAGGCTGTGTTGCCCCTTACTTGTTTACCCCTTCGGAGTACGAGGGGAACTTTGAAAGCATGACCACAACAACGAAAACTGCAAAAGCCGAGCGTGTTGAGTATAATAATTGAATATGCAAAAATTCCTGCGCAGGCTCATTCCGTGGAAACTCACCTGGAGGCGGACCCTCCTGGAATCTGGCCTGTTCTTGGCGGCGTACATTACCTGGTTGATTCTTCGTTCCCCAGATTCTTCCAGCCGCGCCCTGATTGGCAGTCTGGCGGTGCTTGTGCCTGTGGCAAATGCCGCGGTGTTGACTTTGTGGGCGCAGCCGTTCTTTGAGAAAGCCTCGAAGCGTTCCTGGATATTCCTCGGCCTGGCACTCTTATGCTGGGTGTTGGGCGGCTTTATCCGCACATACTACCTGGTGCTTCGGAATATTACCCTGCCAACCTTTTCCCTGGCCGATGGTTTCAACTTTCTCGCTTATCCTTTCATGTTCCTGGCGCTCATCCTTTACCCTCCAGGAAATCGCTATCTCCCTTCTCGCTTTCGCTTTATACTGGATGCGGCCATCTCCTCCGGGGTCATTGCCGCCCTTGGCTGGCTGGTGATCGCCCGCCCGGCCGCCCAGACCAGCGCGGACAGCCTACTCAATCTCCTCCCGCTAGCCTACCCGGTTGCAGACTTGGTTCTGCTGATGATCCTTTTCAACACCCTGCTTGCCAATCCCAGGGCCCGCCGGACCTCGATCCTGTGGGGCTTGAGTCTGCTGGCTTTCCTTGTCTCGGACTATGTTTACAGTTACCAGGTTTTGATCCAGGATTATCAGGCTGGAGGTCCTGAAAGCCTCGGCTGGACGTTGGGCAGCCTGTTGTTTGGCATGAGCATCATCATCGAAGCCACGGCCAATCCAAAAAAGAACGTCAAAGAATCCCCGCCCGATACCGGCGCCCGGCTTCAGAATATCCTGCCGATTGTCCTCGTGATTGTGCTCATCTGGTTCGTCCTCGCCGACTGGCGACTGCGCGGCCAACCCTCCACTTTTGGCTTGTGGATGGCCCTCGTGATGGGACTGGGGTTGATCGTCCGATTGGGGGTGCGCGCTGGAGAAGCGGAACTGTACAAATACTGGCAACTATTCAGCGGCTTGGCGGAGCCTACCTTTATTTGCAATGCCCGCGGCAACATCCTGCTTGCCAACCCGGCTTTGGTGCGTGCGCTTGGCCGGAAGAACGACGCCCAGGTTGTAAATAGCCATCTTTTCTCATTATTCGACAAAAAAACCTTTCCTGCCAACCTGCTGGAACGCGCTGCTCATTCCGCTTCCAGCCTTGAAGTCTACCTCCATGCTTCCCAGACCCCTTACCTGCTCTCCCTCAGTCCGATTTTAACTGGCGACCGTAAGGTACTGATCGCCGGCGTGGCATACGATATCAGCGAGCAAAAAAGCCAACAAGAAGCGCTCCAAAAAGCTTATACCGATTTGAAGGCTGTATCCCGAAGGCTGGAGGAACTCAATACCCAGCTCGAAGAGAAGGTGACTGAACGCACGCAGACATTGAGCGAAGCGTACCGGCAGCTGGAAGAGCAGAATAAAATGCTCCAGACTTTCGACCAATTGAAAAGTGATTTCGTCTCCATGGTCTCCCACGAATTACGCACCCCGCTCACCAGCTTGAACGGCGGCCTGGAACTCCTGTTGGCGCGCCCGGGGCGCCGCCCGGAAGACAAGGAAGCCATGCGCTTGATGAAGAACGAGGTCCAACGCCTGACACATTTTGTGGAAAATGTTCTCAACCTTTCTGTGATGGAGGCCGGTCGCCTGGAAGCGCGTGTAGAGCCGGTGGACTTGAACCTGGCCGTTCAGGATGTTCTCCGTGCGATGAGCGCCCTCCCCGGCGTGGAGCGGGTGCGGGTAAAGGTTCCTGCCGGCCTGCCGGGAGTCTTGGCTGACGAAAGCTTTATCCACAGCATATTGACCCAATTGCTGGATAACGCCCTCAAGTATGCGCCTTCCGGCCCGGTAGTGGTGGATGCCCTGCGCCTTGGCGGCTGGCTGCGGGTCCGTGTGACGGACAAAGGGCCGGGGATCCCGTCCGAGAAACGCAGGCTGCTTTTCCGGCGTTTCCAGCGCCTTGACGCTGGCGATTCACAGTCGGTCTACGGATACGGTTTGGGGTTATACCTGTCCAAACAACTGTTGCGCTCTCTGAAGAGCGATCTTCATTATGAAACTCCCCTGGCTGGCGGCGCCCGTTTTTACTTCGATTTGCAGAGCACCACATAGAACGGTAAAGGTGACCCAATGAAATCACGGCTATTGTTGATAGACGACGACCATACACTCCTGCAACTCCTGAGCCAGTATTTGCGCGAGAGCAGTTTTGACGTGTATACAGCTGCCAATGGAAAAGATGGACTCCGCCTGGCCTACGCTGAACGCCCGGACCTCATCATGCTGGACGTGATGCTTCCAGGCATGGATGGCTGGGAGGTTTGTGCGCGCCTGCGCGAGATGACCGATGTGCCGGTCATCATGCTCACCGCCAAAGCTACCGAGGCAGATAAACTGCGCGGCTTTCGCCTGGGCGTGGATGATTATGTGACCAAGCCTTTTAGTTTTGCTGAACTTGTGGCGCGCATACAGGCCGTTCTAGGCCGTTTGCAAGTCTCTGAGGAACGCACTGGTTTGTTGGTTCATGGCGACATTGTGCTCGACCTGAAAAAATACCAGGTGACAGTGGGCGGCCTGCCGCTGGAGTTGACCCCGACTGAATTCCGACTGTTGGAGGCGCTGGTGCGGCGAAAGGGTGGGGTGGTTTCCGATGAAGATTTGATGCATGAAGTTTGGGGGTTTGACCGGGACGACCCGTCCCTTGTCCGCCGTTACATCCTGCTCCTGCGCAAGAAGGTAGAGCAAACGCCTTCCCATCCCGTTTGGGTGCGCACCGTGCGCGGTTTTGGTTATCGCCTGGGAACTGCCCCTCTCAACCCGCAGGCGGAGGAGGATCAATAGATTATATAATTCCCTGCTTCTGCTGAGGCGATTCTTATAGAGCCAGAAAAATACGTAAGCTGTTCAACTGAATAGCAAATAGAGGGCTGCGAGGAGCAGGAACGGCGCGTAGGGGATGGCAGTGAAGGCATGGTACTTTTTAGCGATCAACATTCCCAGGATTACAAGCAGGCTGATGATGCCTCCTCCTAGGATGGCCAGGAACAAACATACACTGATAGCCGGCCAGCCGAGCATAAGGCCCAGGATTCCTGCCAGGTTGACGTCGCCGAAACCAAGCGCAACCTCATCCGGAGGCAGCCCTTTTTTCTTGGCAGTGCGCCGCACATAGAATACCCCCAGGTAGTAAAGCGCTAACATGATACCGAAGCCCGCCACGCCGCCAGTCAGTGTGGAAAGAATTCCACTTGCGATGGAATTGCCACTTCGCAGGTAGATCCCAACTCCCAGGCCCAGCGCCGCGCCAAACAGGCTGACCGGGTGTAGTACGACGCGATGTTCCAGGTCAATCACAGCTACTACACTGAAGAAGACCAGCAGGACCATACCCAGAGCATAGGGAAGGATGGGGCGGGGGAACACCCAGATCAACAGCGAGGCGAGAGGAAACAGAAACTGCACCGCCCATGTCCGCATGTTACGCGTTGCCCCACATTGGGCGCAGCGGCGCATGAGCAGGTAGTTCGTCCACTTGAAAGCGGTTTGGCATTTCTGGCAGGCTGGGTGGCCCAGCTTGCGCGTGGCTGGCAGGACATCGGAAAGATCATTGACCACCCAACCGCAAAGCCAGCCGACAAGAACGGACATGATGATCATGAGAATATTCATACTCCTATTATATTCTGAAATGGGGCATCAACCCGCGCGGATTGATATGTTATGCGCGTAGCCAGACAGGTGTATCTGAAATATCTCTCAGATCCTATTACTTGGCGGAACGGAAAAAGTAGCATACAATCCGCTGCTAGAGATGGAAGAACTGGGAAACAATTCCTGGCGTATCACCGCCCGGACCGTCCGTCCTGCCGACCTCGACCCGGACCTGTGCGCCCGTATCCGCGCTTCAATTTTGCTTGCAGGTCCGATGATCGCCCGTGCCGGCGAAATCCATCTCCCGCCGCCCGGCGGGGATGTGATCGGACGCCGCCGGCTGGATACCCACCTGCTTGCCCTGAAAGCCCTGGGCGCGGAAGTTCACTATCGGCGCTCTTTCGACTTTCAAGCCCGGAAGCGGCTGAGAGGGGCCGAGATTCTCCTCGACGAGGCCTCTGTCACCGGCACGGAAAATGTCGTCATGGCGGCCGTTACGGCGAAGGGAACCACAATTCTTCGCAATGCAACCTCGGAACCGCACGTTCAGGAACTCTGCCATCTTCTGAATAACCTCGGCGGGAACATCTCGGGCATCGGGTCCAATACGCTGACAATCGAGGGCGTTGACAAACTTCACGGCGGCGAGTTCACCATCGGGCCGGATTATCTGGAAGTAGTTAGTTTCATCGGCGCGGCGGTCGTGACGCGCGGCGAGATCCGCATCCGCAAAGCCGGTCCGCAGTACCTGGATATGATCAGCATGGTATTTCGGCGTCTCGGGGTGGGATGGATCGTAGATGGCGAAGATATTGTTATTCCGTCCCGTCAAAAACTGAGAGTGGAATCAGACCTTGGAGGAGCCATCCCCGAGATCAAGACTAACATCTGGCCGGCTTTTCCCACCGACCTGATGAGCATCGCGATTGTGGTTGCCACCCAGTCGCGCGGTAGCGTCTTGTTCCATAACTGGATGTTCGAGGGGCGCATGTATTTTACCGACAAACTCAAGGGCATGGGTGCCCAGGTCATCCTGTGCGACCCGCACCGCTGTATTGTCAATGGCCCAACCAAGTTATATGGAGAAAAGGTTGAAAGCCCGGACATCCGCGCTGGCATGTCGCTCCTGCTGGCCGCCCTGGCCGCAGAGGGACAGACTGTAATCCGTAATGTCGGGCAGATTGACCGTGGCTACGAGCGCGTGGACGAAAAACTGCGCCTGATGGGCGCAAAGATCGAGCGCGTGGCCGAGAAATAATCGGTAATCTGAATAATGCAAAAGAGGCTCTTCACAGAGAGCCTCTTTTCTAAATTTGTTGTCTGGTTGTTGATGACCGATTGCTACTTTGCTACATCCAGGAACTGTGTTACGACCTCGCGCAGCATCCGCTCCGGGAGCGCACCCACCTGACGATGGACGATCTTGCCTCCGTAAACAAACAGCAAGGTAGGGATGCCCTGCACGCCATATTTTCCGGCCCATTCGGAGTTCTCGTCGGTATTTACTTTGGCAACGATAAATTTACCGGGGTTTTCCTTTAGAACTTTATCCAGCATAGGGGCAATTACCTTACAAGGACCGCACCAGGGGGCCCAGAAGTCCACGATAACAGGCAGGGCGTTCTGTAAAACTGTTTTCTCGAAAGCGGCATCGGTAACATGGATGGGTTCATTATTCATTGTTCATCACTCCTATAGATAAGATCTTGAGATTATTTGACCTTTTCGCCGGGCTTGAGGATTTTATACTCCGATGTGATCGTTGCTGAATTGCCAAGCATGATCCCGACCGAGCAATATTTCTCTTCTGAGAGCTGCACAGCCTGTTCCACATCTTTCGGGCGGATGCCTTCGCCCCACAGCAAGTAGGTGACGTGGATGTTTGTCCAGATCATCGGGTAGTCGCTGGCGCGTTTGGCGCGCACTTTCACTTGCATATCGTCGAGCCGGGCACGCTTTTTCTGTAGGATGCCGACAATATCTACTCCCGTGCAGCCTGCCAGGCCAACAAGCAATAATTGCATCGGACCTACACCGGGTTTTCCATTCAGGGTGCCCATTTGCACTGTCCCGCCGGCTTCGTTCTGCCCGACAAACGTCATTTCACCTTTCCAGGTGGCGATTATTTCAGTCCATGAATCGGTCAAGTTAGCCTCCGCGACGGCGCGAGTATATCATAACTTGGATGCGCGGAAGAAAAAAAGGTTGCATTCGGTTATAATCGCCCCGTTATGGCTGAAAATTTCTCACGCTGGAAAGAAGGGCTGGCCCGCAGCAGCAAAACCGCTTTTGGGCGGCTGGCAGGCGTTTTTGGCGCAACCGAGATAAAGCCCGATACATGGGATGAACTTGAAGCACTGTTGATCCAGGCCGACCTGGGAATGGATACCACCGAGTCCATCCTGGAGTCGCTGCGCTTGGCTGTTCGGACCCGCGGCCTGACACGCGCTACCGAACTCCAGTCCCAGTTGGAGGCCGAACTGCGCGCCCGGCTCGACGCGCCCCCCACACTGGATTTTCCCTCTACACCTTCGGTCATCCTGCTGGTGGGCGTTAACGGCTCTGGGAAAACGACCACAATTGCCAAGCTGGGCCGCCGCTTTGCAGACGAAGGGAAGCGCGTCCTGCTCGTCGGGGCTGATACCTTCCGCGCTGCCGCGGTGGATCAGTTGCAGGTCTGGACGGAACGGCTGGGATTACCCATTGTGGCCGGTCAAATGGGATCGGACCCGGGCGCGGTCGTCTATGACGGAATAAAGTCAGCGATCTCAAAAGGCTATGACATGGTCCTGGTGGATACTGCCGGGCGGCTGCACACGCGCTATAACCTGATGGAAGAACTCAAGAAAGTGCACCGGGTGGCAGGGAAGGCGCTGGAGGGTGCTCCGCATGATGTCTGGCTTGTCCTGGACGCCACCACTGGGCAGAATGCGCTTGCCCAGGCGCGGGCATTCAAGGAGGCCGTTGGTGTAACCGGCGTGATCCTGGCGAAACTCGATTCCTCGGCGCGCGGTGGGATGGCATTTGCCATCCAACGCGAACTCGGCCTGCCCATTCTTTTTGCCGGACTGGGCGAGAAGCCGGAGGACCTGACGCCATTCGACCCGGATGCATTTGTGAAGGGGATTTTGGCAGCATGAACCATCTCTATTGGGTGCGTCACGGCGAGAGCGAGGTCAACCTGACAAAGGAATTCTCCCATCGCCTGGTGGATCGCCCGCTGACACCGAAAGGCATTCTCCAGGCGCAGCAAACGGCGGAATATTTTGGTGGCGCGAGAATAACAGCCATTTATTGTTCCCCGTTGAAGCGGGCCGTCGAAACGGCTCAAGTAATTGGCAAGCATTTGAATTTACCGGTGACGCCTCTGGAGTTCTTTCGAGAACTTGATGACGGCGATTTGGAGAAGCAACCGCCAAGCCCGGAAAACTGGACGCTCTTTTTTGGCGTGTTGGATTCCTGGAAACGGGGCGATATTTACACATCCTTCCCCGGAGGGGAGGATTATGTTACCTTGCTTGCCCGGATGAAGGCAGGTTTTCGCTATCTTGTGCTTCGCCAGCAGGAGGCGCTTATTCTGGGTCGAGATGAAAAAACTTGATGGAGAGGTGCAGGGTAAATTGATTAGTTGGGCAAAGCACGAACACCTCCACGACCAGGCGGCGCAGATTGTCTCCGGGTTTCCCGACGGTTTCAAAAATTCGGATATACTGAATGACGGAAAGGATAAATAAGATGCAAGATTTACTCGAACGTTTAAAGACCGCGGGGGAAATGCTTCGTCAGTTAATGGAGCGTCTTTGACCTGCCTGCCAAAGAGACCCAACTTGCCGAACTCGACAAAGAGATCAACGCCTCGAATTTTTGGGATGACCCGGTCCACGCCCAGCAGGTGAGCAAGGCAGCTGCCTCCCTGCGCACGCAATCGGAGGACTGGCGCGGCCTTGAGCGCCGTATGAATGACGCCGCTGAACTGGCTGTGCTGGATGACGAATCCTTGCGTCCTGACCTGGAAACCGAGATCGCCGCCGTCGAAGTTGAACTGGAAAAGCGTTCCTTCACCGCGATGCTTTCCGGACCCTACGACGCTGGGGACGCCCTGCTTGCAATCCACGCCGGTGCGGGCGGCACCGACTCGCAGGATTGGGCTGCTATGCTCCAGCGCATGTACCTGCGTTGGGCGGAACGGCGCGGCTACCAGGCAGAAATCCTGGATACGACTCTGGGCGAAGAGGCCGGGATCAAGACGGTGACAATTGCCGTCAGCGGTCAACATGCTTATGGATACCTGCGTTCCGAGAAGGGAGTCCACCGGTTGGTGAGGCTTTCCCCGTTTGACGCCGCGCACCGCAGGCATACCTCGTTTGCCCTTGTGGAGATTCTGCCTCAGGTCGCGTTTGACAGCCCCGAGGTCCAGATAGACCCTGCGGAAATCAAGGTGGATGTATTCAAGTCATCCGGCGCGGGGGGGCAGAATGTCCAGAAGAATGCGACAGCCATCCGCCTCACCCATCTCCCGACCGGGATTGTGGTCACTTGTCAGAATGAGCGTTCCCAGTCGCAGAACCGCGAGTTTGCCTTGCGTATCCTGCGGGCACGCTTGCTGGAGATCAAGAAAGCCGAAAGGGAAGATGAAATCGCCGTCCTGCGCGGCGAGTATACGAAGGCGGAATGGGGCA
This sequence comes from Chloroflexota bacterium, assembly GCA_016208355.1. Lineage (GTDB taxonomy): Bacteria > Chloroflexota > Anaerolineae > Anaerolineales > Villigracilaceae > UBA877. Next base: position 21,482 of record JACQYE010000015.1, read on the forward strand.
GCCAGATCCGCTCCTATGTGTTGCACCCTTATCAGATGGTCAAAGACCATCGCACCGAACATGAAACCGGGAATACGCAGGCTGTCCTGGACGGGGATCTGGACAGTTTCATGGAGGCCTATCTGCGTGGAGCGCGGCAGGCTTGACGCTCTTGGACTTCGTGCTTATAATCAACCCGCTTAACCGGAATAATCCAGTTGATGTTTCAAGATTAGGAGTTTGAAATGCCCCCTCATCCAAAGCGTAAACACTCGAAAGGCCGCCGCGATCGCCGCCGCGCCCACGATGCCCTGGAAACTGCCAATTTGGTGGCCTGCGGGAATTGCGGGACGATGATTCTGCAGCACGTTGTTTGCCCAAATTGTGGCCAGTACAAAGGCCGCGAAGTCATCGAGATCAAAAAAGAAGATAAGAAGAAGTAGTTTTACGCTCATACACTAAAAAAGCCGCGCCAAGTGCTGCGGCTTTTTGTTTCATTATCTTCTTACACTCAGCAAGATGTGTTGATTTTGCGGGAAATATATGACACCTTTCACTTGGGAAGGAAGACATCTAAATTATAATAGGCTTGTGAGACGGGTGACTGTGCATTCCCCGGATTGCATCTGGTTGGATGGCTGACCAGAATTTTGCGTTCTTTCTATAGGAGAAGCAGCATGAGTCTAAGCCAGGTAGCGAGTTCGATTCCCGCTTCGCCGACCATAGCCTTGAATGAGGAGGCGCGGCTATTGCGCGAAAAAGGAGAGCCGGTGATCCACCTTGGCATTGGCGAGCCAAAGAATAAGACCCCTATTACTGCGATTCTGAGTTCGGCTGCAAAACTAAGCGGAGGAGACGTAAAGTATGTGCCCACGGACGGCACACCTTCGCTTAAAAAGGCAATTGTTCGCTACATGGAAGATAACTACAACCGCGCCGCTGCCCCATATAACGTTATCGTTTCTGATGGGGCCAAGCAATCACTGTGGAACTTACTCTTTACGTTGTGCAATCCGCAGGACGAGGTGATCGTCCTTGCGCCGTACTGGGTCTCGTACCCGGAAATGATACGCATGATTGGCGCCATCCCGGTGGTGGTCACACCCGAAGATGGGACGTTCGTTCCACGTTTTGACGAAATTGAACGCGTGGTCTCCTCGTACACGAAAGCAATCATTGTCAACAGCCCGAACAACCCCTCCGGCATGGTGTATCCCGAAGAATTGATTGCCAAGATTGTGGAACTTTGCGAGAGCAAGGGCATCTACATGATTTGCGACGATATTTACAACAAGCTGGTGTTCGATGGCAGAGTGGCTGTCCCGGCTTATAAATATACCGGAAAGGACGTCGAGAATTCAAAGGTCATCGTCGTCAATGGGGTGGCAAAACTTTATGGCATGACCGGTTTCCGCATTGGCTGGGTGACTGCTCCGCGCAAATTGGTAGAAATCATGACCAACGTACAGTCGCAGACAACTACCTGCGTCTCGCCGGTCATGCAGTCGGCGGCGGAGGGGGCATTGACCGGGATGCAGTCTGTTGTCGAGGCGTTGCGGCTGACCATCCAGAACAATCGCGATGTGTTAATGCAGGAATTACACACCTTCACCGATGTGCATTGCATCAAGCCGCAGGGCACTTTCTATGCTCTCCCGGATTTCCGGGCTTATATTCGAAAAAGTGTGGCAAATTCTTCTGCGGAGTTGGCCCAGTTCCTGCTCAAGAAGGCGCTGGTCGTCACTGTGCCGGGTAAGGAATTCGGCATTGAAGGTCACCTGCGCCTGAGTTATGCCGGGTCAGTGAAAGACCTGACGGAAGGCATCGAGCGCATGAAGTGGGCGCTCGACCCGAACGCGCCGAGCGAGATCTACATTGGCGACCGTAAGTTGGTGCGAGACTGGCTATAGATCTGGAATTCACCACGGAGAGCACAGAGAACACAGAGATTCTCTTTGTTTTTCTCCGTGAACTCAGTGTGCTCTGTGGTGATGATTGGAGACCATTCCATGAATAATATTCTGAATATAAAAACTCCCGCCGAAGGACAGGCGCAAGCCATCCGCAGCGATTATGGGCTGGACAACATCGGTTTGAGCAACTTGCGCAAGGTTTACTGGAATCTGCCGACGGAGGCGCTATATGAAGAGATCATCTTCCGTAGCGAAGCCTCCATTTCACAGATGGGGCCGATTATTGTCAATACCGGCAAGCATACTGCCCGCGCCGCCAGCGATAAATTTGTCGTTCGCGAGGACACCAGCGAGGAAAACATCTGGTGGGGACAATACAACCGCCCCTTTGCGCCGGAGAAATTCGACGAGTTGTTCGCCCGTCTCCAGGGGTACCTGCAAGGGCGGGATATATTTATCCAGGACGCATATGGCGGTTCGGACCCGGACTACAGGCTCCCGGTCCGGATCGTGACCGAACTGGCCTGGCACAGCCTGTTCGCCCGCAACATGTTCATCAAGCCGCAGACCGCGGAAGAGTACCGGCGGCACGTCCCCGAGTTCACCGTTATTTCCGTTCCCGGTTTCAAGGCTTTTCCACAAATTGACCAGACACCGTCCGAGACCTTCATCGTCTTGAACTTTGCCCAGAAATTATGCATCATCGGCAACACAGGTTATGGCGGTGAGATCAAGAAATCGGTCTTTACCCTGCTGAATTACCTGTTGCCCTTGCGCGACGGGGTAATGACGATGCATTGTTCGGCCAATATCGGAAAAGAAGACGACACAGCCCTGTTCTTTGGTCTTTCGGGGACGGGCAAAACAACCCTCTCCGCGGACCCCAGGCGCGGTCTCATTGGCGACGACGAGCACGGTTGGTCGGACAACGGTGTCTTCAACTTCGAGGATGGCTGTTATGCCAAGGTAATCGAACTTTCGCCGACCGCCGAACCCCAGATTTATGCCTGCACCCGCCGCTTCGGCACGGTGCTGGAGAACGTGGTTTTTGACCCGGTGACCCGTTTCGTTGACCTGGACGATGCTTCCATGACTGAGAATACGCGCGCTGCCTATCCGTTGACCTTCATCGAGAACGCAGTCGAGAGCAAACGTGGCGGGCACCCGAAGAATATCATCTTCCTGACTTGCGATGCCTCTGGCGTAATGCCGCCAATTGCGCGTCTTTCGGTGGAGCAAGCCCTGTACCACTTCATATCCGGCTATACCTCCAAAATTGCCGGAACGGAAGTTGGCCTGCGCGACGAACCGGAGATCACCTTCTCGGCCTGCTTCGGCGGCCCATTCATGGTGCATAAACCGGCTTATTACGCCGAACTCCTGCGCCGCAAGATCGAACGCTACGGCGTCAAGTGCTGGCTGGTCAACACCGGCTGGGTGGGCGGACCCTACGGCGTGGGCAAGCGCATCAGTATTCGTCACACCCGCAACCTGCTCAACGCTGCCCTGGAAGGCGCCCTCGACAGCGTGGAATACTACACTGACCCAGTCTTTGGGTTCGAGGTCCCGAAGACCTGTCCCGAAGTCCCGGAAGACGTGATGTACCCGGCGCGCGCCTGGCATAGCCAGGATGAGTATTGGAAACGGTATAAACAATTGGCCTCTCGCTTTATAGATAACATGAAGAAATTCGAGGCCGATACACCGCAGGAAGTGCTCGCGGCGGGACCGAAAATGTAGAAAGTTGTTGAGTCAAAACATCTCAAAGGAAAACTACCTTCGAGATGTTTTGCAACCGTATTGCTTTCGCGTGCTTTTTGTTATAGACTTTAGTTGTCCAACCTACTCTCCTTATTCTCCCAACTATGCCAGGAGGCGCATACATGAAAAAGATCAATTTGATATTGACTCCTTTCTTGATTCTTGCGTTGACCGGGATCGGGGTCTTTCAACCGGCAGTACCTGTGAGCGCAGCCGGGACCTGCGCCCTGACGGCCGGTCAGGTGTTGATCAACGAAATCCTGCCAGCCGCCACCAGCGGTGTGGATTGGGTGGAGTTGTACAACACCACCGATGCCACGCTCGACGTCAGTGACTGCTACATTGACGATATTTCAGGGGGCGGCGGAGCGCCCATCCAGATTGCCGCAGGGACAACCATCCCGGCGCACGGTTTCTGGACGATGGACCGCTCCAGTTATTTCAACAACGGCGGCGATGATGTTCGTTTGCTGCTGGACGACCAGGCTACTGTCTTGGATAGTTATACCTATCCTTCCACAGCCTATGATGTTTCCTGGTATCGGCTACCGGATGGCGGAGCTGGGGTGTTGGGCTGCAAACAATTGGATTACCTGGTTATTTCCCATTTCCACCTTGACCATATTGGATACGTTGGCTATGGCGGGCTGTGGCACCTGGTGGAGGTGCAGGGCTTTACCATCGGCCAGTCGTTGCTGCGCGATTACAACACCTACATGGGCACGACGAGCGGTACTTTCGAGAACTGGCAGCCCTACATCGAAGGAGAAGGCGCGGCCAAACTGAATCCTGTCCAGGCGGTTGAGGGGACAAGCCAGGTGGACCTGGGTGGCGGCGTTGTTTTCAAAATTGTCACTCTGGACGGCAATGGGGCAATTATCCCCGGCGACTTCAGTGCAGATCCCACCCCGCCGGCCGAGAACGATTACAGCATCGGCGCGGTGATCAGTTATGGCGCTTTCGACGAGTGGATTGGCGGCGACCTCGACGGGCAGTATTATCTCAGCGAGTTTGGGTACATCTACCATGACATCGAACTCAGTGTTGCCCCCGAAGTTGGCGATGTGGATGTTTACCGCGTCAACCATCACGGCAGCGACCATTCCAATAACCCCACTTTCATCAACCAACTTGACCCGGAAGTTTCCATCATCTCCGTCGGTGACGACAACACCTACGGCCATCCGCGCCAGCCGGTGATGGACCTGTTGCTTGCCACCAGCGACGTCTATCTGACC
>JACQYE010000015.1:26425-34605 GCA_016208355.1 Chloroflexota bacterium
ACTACCAACATCGGCGACGCCGTCGTGGCCGGCCATATCGTCATCCGGACGACGGATGGCAGCACCTACACAGTCAACGGGACCCCGTACACGGCCACGGAACCGGCGCGTACGGACGCCGACGCCGACGGTTACTTCGTGGAAGTGGATCCACTGGATACGAATGCGTCAGTCAGACCTGCCCCCAATGGCGGTTGTGACCCGCTCTACCAGATTTGCACTGTCACGACCTCCTGGATGAGTCCCGCGGCCCAGGCAGCGGATACTGGTGGTGACAACAATGGTTATCAGACCAATCCGACCTACGCCTTCAGCGACAACGCCGCTTTTGCGGTGGACCTCAACAGCGGCACCACCACCAGCACGTCTTGCACGGACGCCGGCAAAGACCGCCATCGCTTCTATAGCTTTGGGTTCAGCATACCGAGCGGCGCAGTTGTCAATGGTCTGGAACTCCAATTGCAAGCAAAGGTAGACAACGCAAGCGGTTCGCCCAAGATGTGCATTCAAGTTTCTTGGGACGGCGGCGTGACCTGGACGACCATTCGAACCACGCCAAACCTGTCCAAGACCGAAAAGACCTATTTCCTCGGTGGGGCTTCCGATACTTGGGGGCATACGTGGACTCCGGCGGAATTAGGTGATGGCAGTTTCCGAATCCGCATTATTGACGTTTCCAGTTCAACCTCCCGCGATTTCTATTTGGATTGGATTGCCGCGCGGGTCACCTACAGTGAATAACTGATCACTCACTAGAATCAAAAGCCCCTGGGTGCGCGTCACGCCCAGGGGCTTTACTGTTGCGGCTAAACGATTACAGCGCCCAGGCCAACATCAACCCAAAAATGGCAATGACGAGTCCCAGGTGGAGAAGAAGATTACTGCTGCCAAACCAACCGGGGACAAAAAACTGGACGATGAAGTTGGTCGCAATGAAAAGGATGCCGATCATCGGCAAGAGACCCTTGCGCGGAGCAAAGAATTCGGAGGATTTGTCCACCAATTTACTCAACCACTGCATCATGGGAATTCTCCTTCTCGATAGTCTCGCCGGGCTTTATTTTCCAGGCGTTGAATTGCGCCGCCAGCCTTCCGGGAATGCGGCCTTGCAGTAGAACTCCTGTCCGTCCGTGCTCGATGCGCTCGATTTGACCAAATTCGTGGAAAAGGGAGATGAGTTGCCCCTGTTGATAGGGAAGCCGTACGAGGATGGGCGCAAACGATTCGTATAACGAATAGCGAATCAAACTTAACAGTTTTTCCAGACCCTCGCCGGTGCGGGCAGAAATGGCTGCGGCCTGGGGGAAGTTCTCAAGGGAATCGCTGGCAGCGGCGGGGTCCGGCAGCAGGTCAATTTTATTCAAAGCTACCACTACTGGGATGTGACCCGCGCCAATCTCTTCCAGAGTCTGCTGGACCGATTCGGCCTGGTTCATCGCATTGGGATGGGAGATGTCAACCACATGAACAAGCAGGTCGGCTGCGGCGATCTCTTCCAGGGTGGCGCGGAATGCCGAGACGAGGGTGGTAGGGAGTTTTTGGATGAAACCAACCGTATCGGTGAAGAGGGCGGTTTCGTTTCCGGCCAGGTGGACGCGCCGGGTGGTGGGGTCAAGGGTGGCAAACAACTGGTCTGCTACGTAGACATCTGCCCGCGCCATCCGGTTGAGCAGGGTGGACTTACCGGCGTTGGTATAGCCAACCAGGGCTATAGTAGGAAGACGGGCGCGTTTGCGTTGCGAGCGGTAGTTTTCACGGTGGGCGCGGACTTTTTCCAGTTCCTCTTTCAAGCGGGTGATCTCGCGGCGGATGGCGCGCCGGTCCACTTCGAGCTGGGTTTCGCCGGGGCCGCGCAGACCCACCCCGCCGACCGAGCCAGCGCGCCCGCCCCCGCCTCCCGCTTGCCGGGCAAGATGTGTCCACCGCCCGGTGAGGCGCGGCAGGTAATACTCATACTGCGCAAGTTTGACTTGCAATTGTCCCTCGCTGGTATGAGCGTGCTGGGCGAAGATATCGAGGATGACCGCAGTCCGGTCCAGGACGCGCACGTTCGCGCCGAGTGCCTCCTCGAGTTCGCGCTGGTGGCGCGGGTTGAGTTCATTGTCAAAGACCACTACTTCGGCAAGGGTTTCTTCTGCCAGGGCTTTGAGTTCTTCGACTTTTCCCGAACCAATAAACGTTTGCGCGTTGGGACGGTCCAGTTTCTGGGTCAGTTCTCCCACCACATCCAGCCCGGCGGTATCGCATAGTAGCGATAGTTCGGTAAGTGAATCTTCGAGAGTCAGGAGGTATTCCTGGCCGTATAACTCAACGCCAACCAGGAAGGCGCGTTCGCGCGGTGGGGTAGTTGGTTCAGGGGAGCGTTTAGGCATACTTGGCTGTGGAGAAACCCTTTCTTACAGGGCGGGCTCCTATTTCTCCTTTTCTTGTTTACTATCCACGCCAAAGAGTTTGGCAATCTTTGGGTCGGGCGGTTCGGTACGGACGGGGAGCAGGATGTGGAATGTAGAGCCGGGGCACTTCTTCTCGTCATGCCCCTCGGATTCCACCCAGATTGTCCCGCCGTGCGCATCAACAATCCCGCGTGCAATGGGCAGGCCCAGACCAGGCCCTCCACCTTTGAACTTGGTCTTCCCGCTGGAATGGAGCGAAACATTTCCCAACTGGCCGAATTTTTCAAAAATCGTTTCCTGATCCTGGGCTGAAATACCAATCCCGGTATCAGTTACCGTGACTTCAATGAATCCGGGCAGTATCCTCCCAGCGATGGCGACTCGGCCTCCATCGGGCGTATATTTGATTGCATTGCTGAGAATGTTGCGGAAAGCCTGGTAAAGCCGTTCCGGGTCGGCAAAAAACATCACATCGCTGCCGGGAAATTCCTGTAAATCAAAAATCAACTGACGAGTTTCAATGGATTCGGTCAACTCGTTGTGGATCAAGGTAAAAATCTGGTTCAACAAGATGGGCTGGAAATTGAGCGACAAAAGGTTGTTGTCTATCAATGAGACGTCAATCATGTCATCTACTATGGAGCGCAGGCGGCGAATCCCGGTGTTGACGCCATCAATGAGCGAATCCAGTTGCCCGTCGCCGCCATTCCCGCTTTTGGCAATGTCACGCATCATGGAAGTGTATCCCTCGATGAGCGTAAGCGGTGTCTTTAGTTCGTGGGCAGCAACGGAAATGAAACTCGACTTGCTGCGGTCGAGTCGTTCCAGTTTCGTTTGCACGTCAACCAGTTCATTCGAGATATAGGCAATCCGTGTCTCCATCTCATATCGGGCGGCCTTTTCGAGGGCGTAGGTGAACACCGGAAGGACCGCTCCCAGCAATTCCATAGCATCCTGCTCGGTCAGGTCCTCGCGCCCCAGATCGTAAGTGGTCGTCAACATGCGGTTGAGGACGGCTGATAAGTTCTTCTCGCCCTCGCGCAAATCGCTTTGCGTGGGAGCGTTAGCCCAATCGTACAGGATGGGGTCCACCCAGGCCGGGTCGCCGGTGACGACAGCCTGATTTAATAGGTCATAGAATCTCTCGAGTTGACTCTGGAAATTCTCGCGCACACCAGCGCCGCGGGCCATGCTGTTGACCACACGGCGGATCCAGGACGAACGAATCTCCGCCAGAATTTCAGGGACGTTCATATGAGTAAGTGTAAGTCAGGATGAGCGTTTTGGCAATTGCAATTCGATGCTATTTCGCCCTGACCCAGGCCCACAATGTATCCCCAACAGCCTGCAGGCTTGCGGGCGAAACTTTATCGGTGGTATCTGCCGTAGTATGCCAGAACGGGTATTCAAAATCAATGATGACCGCTGCCGGAATGCCGGCCTCCAGAAACGGCGTGTGATCGTCCAGAAGGCTGAACCTTGTTTCCTGGATGAACTGCTCATATCCCAAGTCTGCGGCCAACCCCCAAATCTCCTCGGCAAGTGCGGGGTCCGAGGTGGCCTCGATGTTAAGGTTCAAGTCTTCATCGCCGACCATGTCTACGATCACAACGGCCTGCGGCGGGGCAGCCAGGCTTGCCACGAATGCCCGCGAACCCATTGCCCAGTCCCGGCCTTCCAGCCCACCGTTGTCTTCGGCATCGAAAAAGACCAGCCAGACCGGGGCGATATCCTCCGGCAGCGTACGCGCCAACTCGAGCAGGACTGCTACCCCGGAGGCGCCATCGTTTGCCCCGGGCACGGCTTCGCCCGCCCCCGGACCTGTATCCTGGTCGGCAAAAAGCCGCGAATCGTAGTGCGCGCCGAGGAGGATGGTTGGTGCTTCACCTTGTATTCCTCGGTATGCGATGATGTTCTCGACGGGAAAACCTTCCCAAGTTGTATTCTGGAGAACCACCTGCCAGCCAGCCTCTTCGAGTTCTGAAATGATATAAATAACCTCCTGGGCGTGGGAGGAGCTCCCCGGTATGCGCGGTCCAAACGCAACCTGTGCCAGAACGTCCTGGTAGGCGCGCTGGCCATCGAAACGAGTGGGGGCGGTCAGCCCGGCAACTACCCATAAGGAGACTACTGCAAGCAATAAGCCGGCTGCGAGAATAATAAACATCCGGGATTTGCGAGAGTTCATTTGGTCTCCTGCTCGTTTTCGTTCAAGAACTCATCAAGTTGCCTGGAGGCCCGTTCTGCATAAAGGCGTGAACGTTCACGCTTACCCATCCGCTGGTTGGCGAGGAGTGGGGGGAGGATACCGAAATTGGCTTTCATTGGCTGGAAATCTTTCAAGTCGGCGTGAGTGATGTAATGACATAATGCTCCGAGCATGGTTTCCGGCGGAAGGGAGAGGGGCGAGTGTCCTTGAAGGAGACGGGCGATATTCCACCCAGCCAGTAAGCCGGTGGCGATATTCCCCATGTAACCTTCCACGCCAGTGATTTGACCAGCGAAGAACAAATTGGAGCGGCCGCGGTACTGCAGGGTGGGAGATAATATTTTTAGCGCAGCGATGAACGTGTTTCGGTGCATCTGGCCATAGCGGACGAATTCAGCGCTTTCCAAACCCGGGATCGTGCGGAAAACCCGTTTTTGCTCCGGGTAAGTCAGATTGGTTTGGAATCCCACCAGGTTATAAAGGCTTCCGGCCAGGTTGTCCTGGCGGAGTTGCACGATGGCATGGGGGCCTTTCCCGGTGCGTGGGTCCTTCAGGCCGATGGGGCGCATCGGACCAAATGCCAGAGATTGTATCCCGCGCCGGGCGATGACTTCTACCGGCAGGCAGCCCTCAAAAAAATGGTGCGCGCCAGCGTCCACGCCTTGCTCGATTTCGGCTTCAAAATCCCGCAAGGCAATCCGTTCTGCGCCGGCGAGGGCTCCTACGAATGTTTCGTATTCTCGCTGGCTAAAGGGGCAGTTGATGTAATCGCCCTCTTCCTGCTCTCCTAGCCCAAAGCGTGATGCGCGGAACGCAATGTCCATGTCGATCGAGTCTGCGGCAACGATCGGCGCAATGGCATCGTAGAAATGCAGGTGCTGTTCACCTGTCAGAGCAGCAATGGCGCGCGAGAGTGATTCCGAAGTAAGGGGGCCGGAGGCCAGGATGACAGGTCCGGCAGGGATGTCGGTCACTTCCTGCCGAATGAGCGTAATATTTGGATGGGACTTGATTCGCTCGGTGGCGGTTTGGGCGAAGAGACCCCGGTCTACGGCCAGGGCGCTTCCGGCGGGCAGGGCGGCGGCTTCCGCACATTCGAGAAGAAAAGAACCAAGCCTGCGAAGTTCGTTTTTGAGTACGCCCGAGGCGCGGTCGGAGAGGTTTGAACCAAGAGAGTTGGAGCAGACGAGCTCGGCCAGGTCCGGGGTCTGGTGTGCTCCGGTGGAGATTTCCGGTCTCATTTCATACAAGCAGACGCGCAGTCCGCGTTGGGCGGCCTGCCAGGCGGCTTCCGTCCCAGCCAACCCGCCCCCGATAATAGTTATGGTAGGTATTGTTATCACAGCGGAATTGTACCATTTTGGTTTTGTGTAATATAATGATTCTGAGGTTTTGTTAATGTCAAAGAGTTCATTGGATGTGCAGTTAAAAGAGACATGCCAACTGACCGGCGCAAATTGGGCGGCATGGCTGGAGAGGGATGATGGGTGGGTTGTTCGAGCTGGACATCGTCTTGATAATCGAAAGCGGACTAAATTATTAGAATATCTTCATCAGGCCCCTGTAATGGGTTGGGTCAACGGCGCATTGACGGGAAATAGGAACCGTTCAAGAACGATTGGTTCCGAGAGTGGCTTGGAATGCACGAAATTGTATATTTTTCCCGACCAGTTAACTCAGCGGGTCGTCTTTGTCGGCGCAACTGACCTCTCTACTGCCGCGCAGCGGTTTTGGAGAGTTATAGCATACGGTGACTTTAGCCGTCCCTTCCTGCACCGGGCTTCTGCCCCGGTCTCTACTACACCGGGACCGGGTATGGGAATCCCTTCCCATTCGCCTGAGGCGCTTAACCAGGCTCTGGCCCTGGTCTCGCAACCTGTTGGCAGCCTGGGCGGGTGGCTGGCGATCCGTTCGGGCGATTACCTGGACATCAAGGTGTTTTCCAGCGGCTTGGATGGTAATGAAAGAAGGATTTCGATCGAGGCCAATCCTCTGCTCAGGGAAATTATGCAGGATCGCTGTCCCCGGTTGGTTGGAAAAAGGGATGTGGAATGGGCGATGGTGCCGCGCGCGGGATTCTTGGCCGAAGCGAGTTTTTGGGCGGCTCTGCCCCTTGTCATTGGACGGCGAATCATAGGTTTGGTTGGATTGTGGTTAGAAGACTCGCCCGAAACGGAAAATTGGGAACGCGCCAACCAAGTTGTGACGGGTATTGCCCCCTCTGTGGAAGGTAGTATCGTATTTGATGATCTGTCTGATCATTTGCGCCGCATGGCGCTTTTGAATGATTTTGCGGTTACCATTTCCTCTGCTGTTGAAGTGGGGCAGATCGTTCAGCGGTTGTTTGCTTTATTACAAAGAGCATTTGAAACGAACCGGATAGTTTTGTTAGCCCGTTCCCTGGAAGGCTTTAGTTTCCACCAATATTTTATGGGCGAAGACGCAGCCATTTCTCATCTGATGTCCCCGGCGGACGCGCCCATATTTTGGCCGGTGGAAAAAGGCGAAATTCTACGGGTGGATTCTATCACCGCAGAAAATGAATATCGTCCATTCTATTCTGACTCGTCCTCGGCGTTGATAGTCCCTCTAAAATATCGCCGGCAAGTGATCGGTGCTCTTGGGCTGGAGAATGCCAAGGGCGGCGCGTTTACGGTATATGATGAGCATTTGCTGGCGGTGATTGCCAGCCATCTTGCCGGGCTGTTGGAGAACGGACGTCTGCGGCAGGAGGCAGAGGCGCGGGCGCGCAACCTAAGTCTCATCCATGACGTCGTCGAGCAGGTTATCGGCCTGACTGATGTGGGACAAGTAGCGCAGATCGCTGCCGAACTTATGGCGAAGAACTTCGCTTACGAGTTAGCAGGTGTGGCTTTACTGGATGCCGATCAAGGTTTACGGTTAGCGGGGCTCGGGGGCAGCGCGGCGAATCTGGTCAGACAGTATTTGCTAGGACAAGAAGCCAGCCAACGCCAGGGAATAGTAGGGCGTGTCGTTTTAACCGGTCAGAGCCTTCTTGTCAATGACGTTGCCCAGGAACCAATCTATACACCTTTTCCCGATTGGGAGGCAGGGTCGGAAATGTGCGTGGCCCTGAAAGACGGGGACACTATTCTTGGGGTAATTGATGTGGAAAGTCAGAAGAAGAACGCTTTTACGGCCAACGACCTGCTTGTTCTTGAATCCTTGGCGGGAATTCTTGCGAGCGTTTTTTCTAATACAGGTCAATATCAGAAACTGCAAGCAACTGTAAATCAATTACAGGCTGCCCGCCTGGAATTGCAAGAACGGATTGCCGCCCAGCGAATGGCGGAGAGTCGGCTGGTACAGGCGGCCAAACTTGCTGCCGTGGGAGAAATGGCTGCCGGTATTGCCCACGAATTGAACAATCCTTTAACCACAGTATCGGGGTTTACAGAACTTGCCCTGGAAAGCTTGCCAGATAATAATCCGGTGCGCGCCGACCTCGAACTTGTACTAAGGGAAGCGCAACGGGCACGCGGCGTTGTCCGCCGCCTGCTCGATTTTGCTCGGCAAAGCGAAAGTGTGCGCACCCGAAGCGATTTGAACGAAATCAT
>JACQYE010000015.1:34642-45745 GCA_016208355.1 Chloroflexota bacterium
CTCACCAACCATTTGTTGCGTACAAGCGGCGGCCTGTTACAAACAGAACTCTTTGAAGGCCTGCCCTGGCCCTCGGTTGACCGGAATCAAATCAAGCAAGTAATCTTGAATTTAATTCATAATGCTTTGCATGCAATGCCGGCAGGAGGTAACCTGTATGTTTCGACAGTGCTTTGCCGGCGTGATGGCCAGGACGGGGTGTTTGCCATCGTTCGCGATACTGGTGTAGGCATCCCACCGGACCATGTGGAGCGGGTCTTTGAACCGTTCTTCACTACCAGATCCAGAGAGGGCGGCACCGGGTTGGGTCTTTCAGTGTCTTACGGTATTGTTGTTGACCATGGCGGCGATATTGAAGTCGAAAGCAAGGTCGGAGAAGGTTCTACTTTTAAGATTTGGCTCCCCATCGAGGCTGATTGATGGCCGATATAAGCATCCTTGTTGTTGACGATGAACCGGGTATTACCCAGTTGTGCGAGCGGCTGCTTGTCCGCGCTGGCTATCAGGTGGTCGTGTTTACACAACCCAAGACCGCGCTTGAATACCTGAAGCACGAGAAAATCGATCTTCTTCTGGTGGACATTCGCATGCCCGATATCAGCGGCTTCGACCTGATCGCCAGCGTCCATCAGTACCAGCCGGATATGGCCATCCTGGTTATGACCGGTTTTGGGACAGTGGAAACGGCCATCCAGGCCTTACGCCAGGGGGTGGATGGTTTGCTTCTTAAGCCTTTTGAGACGGGGGATGAATTGATTCGTGCTGTCCAACAGGCGCTTGTAGATAGTCAGCAAAAACGGGACATTGCCCGCATCCAGGCTTTGCGACCCCTATTTGATATCACCGAGTCCTTGCTTGCTGAAACCCGTCCGGAACGTTTGCTCGAACTTGTCTTGAATGCCGTCTGCGGCTATCTGCATTGTGAAAATGCTGCCTTCTACCGATATTCTGCGGAATCGAATCACCTATACCCGATTGCAATTCGCGGACTTTCCCTGCCAGGCGATAAAAGTACAAAGAAATCTGGAATGATTGGGCAGACAGATGCCATGTCCACACCGATTTGGGTCAACGTTGATGGCCCGGGCGAATCGGACCTGAAAACGGTTATTGCAAATTTGGGGTTATCCTCAGCGATAACTGCCCCCGTGGTTCGGCAAAATTTACGCGGGGTGCTCTATGCTGGGCGTAGCGCCAGCACCTCCGCATTCCGCGAGGCGGAAATTGAGATGTTCCTCCTGCTGACGCGCCAGGCAGCAGTAGCAATGGAAAACGCGGGGCTGTATGAAGAGTTGAGGGAATATGTTCGGCGGGTTGAAGAATCCCAGCAGGCGCTCATCCGAGCAGAGAAAATGGCTGCGGCTGGCCGCCTCACGGCTTCGATTGCTCACGAGATCAACAACCCATTGCAGGCTGTACAAAACTGCCTGCACCTTGCCACACGAAAAGAACTTGCCCAGGAAAAACGGGAAGAATATATCCAACTTGCCAACACGGAGCTGGAACGCCTTATGGTCACCGTCCAACGGATGCTGGATTTTTATCGGCCCGGAGGCGTTGATCCTCAAAGGGTGGATGTGGCTGTCCTGGTGAAACATGTCATCAGCCTGTTAGCCCACCAGATGGAGGAGCGTGGAATCCGGGTGACTACAGGGTTCTCGTCGAAGTTGCCGGCAATTCTGGCAGTAAATAGCCAATTGGAACAGGTTTTTTTCAATATTATCCTCAACGCCTACGACGCCATGCCCGCAGGCGGGGAACTTCGGATCAGTGCGCGCCCTGTGCGGGACGAGATGGTGGAAATCCTTTTTCAGGATACAGGGCCAGGAATTTCGGAAGAGGACCGCGGCCGCATTTTCGAGCCATTCTTTAGCACCAAGCAAAACGGCACCGGGCTTGGCCTTTCGGTCAGTTATGGTATCATCGCTGCGCATGGCGGAAGTATTGACTTGGCCCGGGATCGCGGGAAAGGCGCCTGTTTCAGGATAATTTTGCCGGTCAAAGGAGAAAGATGACCACAAAAGCAAATATTCTTGTTGTAGATGATGAGCCAATCGAACGCCAGGCGTTGACCGAGATATTACGGCTTGAGGGGTATTATGTTGCTTCCGTGGCAAATGGCGAGGCTTCGGTGGATTATATCCGCCTGAACAATGTGGATGTGATGATTTTAGATTTGCGTATGCCCGGCATGAGCGGATTGGATGTTGTTAAGGTTGTCAGCCGGATTTCGCCGGATGTGGAAATCATCTTATTGACGGCTCATGGTTCGATAGAGACAGCCATTGACGCACTGCGCAATCGAGTTCACGATTACCTTCTCAAACCAGCGTCACCGGCCCAAATCTTGGAAAGTGTCGAGCGTGCCTTGACACGCCGCCAGGCCAAGTTACAAGCACGGGAGCGCGCACTCTCCGGCTCGGAAGAGGAGCATGCTGTCATTGCGCTTGACGACGGAATTGAGCCGGTTAAGACAAAAAATGATGAATATCCCCACTTTGACTCGACGGATTGTCAGCGTGCGCGGCACGGGTTACGTTTTCGAAAACAACTGAGTGTTATTTGTCCGCTCCCCAGGAGATTTCGGGAGGAATATCTGGGGGCCTTAGCCAGCCTAGCGGACCGCCACTCCCCCGGCGTTTTTCGGGGCGTATTTTTTCGGCGCCAATCAAGACAATGCTTGTGAAAAGTAAAACAGCGCCGGCCCACTGGATCGGCATCAGATACTCTCCCAACCACAAGTGGCCGATAATGATTGATACCAATAATTCGCTTAGGCCGAGCAAAGCAGTCTGTATTCCTCCCAGGTGTTTTATCCCCAGGAACAGTGCCAGCCGGGAAAATACTGTGACCATTGTAAGACAGACAACAGGTCCCCACGAAGTGTTTGTGGAGGGAAGAGTATGGTCGAATATCAAATAGGCAGGAATTGTTATGGCGCTCATTGAGAGCAGGGTGTAAAGTGTTACTGTTGGGGCAGGTATATCATAGAGTACGCGCTGGTTGATGGGCAGATGCAGCGCATACAAAGCAGATGCGCCGAGCATGAGGACGATCCCCACCCAATCCATCGGGTTACTCTTTGGGGAGGTGAGAAGAATAACTCCACCCAATGACAAACCGAGGCGCAGGTAGGTCAACCGACTGGGCGATTGGCGGTCTACCAAGAACCAGAGGACTAGAAAAACCGGGTAAAGGGAATATAGTAATTGGCCGACGCTGACAGTTAATCTCTCCAATGCAAGGTAGTATAAGAGTGAGCCAATGCCATTAATAGCGCCTGCCAAGCTACACCCAAGTAAGCCAGCCGGGTAAATATAAAGATATGAGCGTTTGAAAATCGCGACCAAAACCAAAAGAAGCCCCGCTGCCATACTTGTTCGAAGTGCGACGACGGCGAGCGGGGAGAACCCTAATGTTATGGCTTGTTTGCCAAAAATTGGCGCTAGGCCCAGAAAAAGGGCAGAGGCTAATGCAGCCCATATCCCCTGTCTGTTGCCTGTCTTTTTATTGCTCAATTTTATTCCTTGTGCTTATCAGCCAATAAGGGTGTGCACCTCTTCAAGGAATTCGTCGCTTAAGAAATCACCTTTTTGCATCAGGGCCTGGATCTGACCTTTTAATTTGCCCTTTTCCTCAGGCGTAAGTTCCTTGGCTGTTGTAACAATGACCGGGATACTGGCTGTTTCTGGTTTTGCCCGGAGGGCATCAAGAACGGCGAATCCGTCCATTTCCGGCATCATAAGGTCCAAGATCATTAGATCGGGCAGTTCCTTTCGGGCCAATTTCAGTGCCTTCTTGCCGCTTTCGGCCTCGAAAATGGTGAAATTTCCTTGTGATTGCAGGATACGGCGAATCAGACGGCGCGCCTCCTCGCTGTCGTCAACGATAGCGATACGAGGAAAGCGATCTGGCGCAACGCGGCTGAGGGCGGCCAACAAACCCTCCTGGGGGGTTTCTTCCATCACGCGTGAGGGAAGCACTACGTTTCGCGCCCAGTTATCGCCAAGGACGAATGGTTCCGTGGGCATGGTGTGACCGGTGCAATTAACTACGACTACATCAGTGGGTTTAATCATGCCGGAGCGTACCAATTTGAACAGACCGGCAAAAGCCACAGCTGCGGCCGGTTCGGTGGAAATACCCTCCATTTTGGCAAGAACATGCATGGCACGAAAGGCTTCCTCGTCGCTCACGCTTTCAAAAACGCCGTGGGAGTCGCTGACGTGTTTTCGAAGCAGCGTATAGGCGCGACCCGGATCGCCGGTTGCGAGAGTTTCGATATGTGTGCGTGGAGAGGTGACAGGTTCGGCGGTCTCGGCATTGTTTTTCCAGGCTTGCACCATTGGCGCGCAGCCATCTGCCTGGATTGCAGCAATGGCTGGTACCTGGGCGATGAAGCCCATTTTTTGCAGTTCAGAGAACCCTTTTGCCACGCCGAGCGGCCCCATCCCGCCGCTGACTGACTGAAGATACCAATCGGGTGACCGCCAGGCAGCGCGTGTCTTCTTATTGGGTTTTGTTGAGAGCCCCAGAACGTTCGTTAGCTGCTCGGCGATTTCAAAGGCAAGCGTCTTCATTGCCTCCACAGAAGTAATGGTACGCGCTCCCATATCCAGGTAGAGATTCCGTTGGCGTGCAAATTCGGCAGCAACCTGCTTGGCCTGGTCATACGAACCAGTAACTTTAACCAACTGGCTGCCATAGAGGGCAATTTCCCGCATTTTAACGGCTGGAACAAGACTGGTAACGAACGCCCATAGTTTAATGCCGGCGCGGGCAGCATAAGCAGAGTACGAAATCGCCACATTACCGGTAGACGCGGCAACCATCTCTGTAATCCCTGCTTCCTTTAGAGCAGCGATTGTTACAGCTGCCTGTCGGTCTTTGAACGAAGATGTTGGCCCCTGACGCTCGTCTTTTATGAAAATATTGGGGCAGCCCAGCATCATGCCCAAATTAACCGCCTGGATAAGTGGTGTGCCTCCCTCGCCAAGCATGATTGTGGGATTCGGGTTGCGCACAGGCAATAATTCCTTGTAACGCCACAGGTCAAAGAGACGCGCGGGCAGTTGGAGGGGGAGGCTTTTGGCTATGGTTTCAAAGTCATATTCTGCCTCGCGCCATTGACTATTACAACGCGGACAATTTATTGATGTGGGAAAATACGGGGCTTTATGACCACAGTCAATGCAACGGACAACAAAAGACATGGAAGTCATGTAACCTTTCTAATCTTGTTTGATGCGCCTCAGAGCGCGTTCCAGCAGGGAGAGCAATTCATTTTCGTTTAACGTGCCTTTTTGCAGCAGGCTTTTGCCAAAGTCGGTTAATAGTTTTTGCTGTTCAGGATTCAGGTCCGCTCCCGTAATAACAATCACAGGAATATCGCTCAAGTTTGGATCGGAGCGGAGTTTTTCAAGGATCGAGAATCCATTCAAGTTGGGCATGAAAAGGTCCAGTATGACCGCATCTGGCTTTTCTTTTTCGAGCCGCGCCCATCCAGCCTCTCCGCCTTGCGCTTGAATGGCGTGGAATTGGCCGCTTTCAAGTATCTTAGTTACAAGGCGTAAATCTTTGGGGTCGTCGTCTATGACGAGTACATTGTGAATGTCGTTTTCTTTGTTCAGCCGGCCTAGAGCATTGAGCAGGTCATCTTCAAGGATGGGCTTTACCAAGTAATCTGCCGCGCCCAGGCTAAAGCCTTTTTCTTCCTCCTCGAGTATGCTGCAAACGACGATGGGGATGTCGCGTGTTTCAGGATCGTTTTTCAATTCTGCCAGAACAGTCCAGCCGTCGCGCCCGGGCATCATAATGTCGAGGGTGATTGCAAAAGGCTTAAGTTGCCTAGCGCGTTCAGCAGCCAAAGTGGGGTCGGTGACGGCAATGACCTGATAGCCTTGGGGCTGGAGATATCGTTCGTAGAGGCTTATGACTTGTGCATCATCATCCACCGCGAGTATGATCTGTTCGCCGCGCAACCCTTCGACCTTGGACCTGTTCTCTTTGACTTTGGGCAATGGGAGTGTGAAAAAGAAAGTACTGCCCTGGTTCGGTTCGCTGACAACATCAATTCTTCCACCATGGAGTTCAACGAGTCTCCGAGAAATTGATAGACCAAGACCGGTCCCGCCGGTCTTACGGGTGGGAGAAGAATCAACCTGCGAGAATGGCTGAAAGAGTTTACCCTGATCCTCGGGAGCAATACCAGGGCCGGTGTCTGTTACTTTCACGACCACTTCGGGCTGGTTGTTTGTGCCAATCTCCACATTGGCGGAAATGGTGATTGAGCCTTGCTCTGTAAATTTAGCGGCATTGGAGAGCAGGTTGATCATCACCTGACGGATGCGCATGGCATCTGCGCGCAAGATGGGGATTTCAGGCGAAATATTTTGCACAAGTTTAATGGGCTTATCTTTGATCAACCCGCCCACTGTCGGGATAACACCTTGGAGAAGTTCGGACAGGTTGACATCATCGAATGCCAGTTCCATCTTACCGGCATCAATTTTGGAAAGATCAAGAATGTCGTTGATAAGACGCAGCAAATGTTGGCCGGAGTTGTAGATGGCGTTAAGGTCTTGCTCCTGCAGTTCCGTAACAGGTCCATCAATGCCTTTCAGGATAACGCGCGAGAAGCCAATGATCGAGTTAAGAGGTGTGCGCAGTTCGTGGCTCATGTTTGCCAGGAATTGGCTTTTTAATTGGTCCAGTTCTCGCATTTCTGTAATAGCTTGCTGGGCGAGTTCGTAGGAGCGCGCATTGTCAATGGCGACGGCGATTTGGTCTGCCAAGGTTTGCAGGACGTTGATATCGTCTTCGGTAAAGGCATCAGTTTGGGTGGATTGGATGTCAATAACACCAACAATCCGACGGCCGATCCGAAGAGGAATTGCTGCTTCGGAGCGCGTGTCCGGCAGGAGTGGATTGGGACGATGGATAGGATCCGCGGAGGTATCATTTACGATCAAAGGATTACCGGCGGATGACACTGTTCCAACGATAGAGCGGGAACCAACTTGCAAAGAGTGACCACGGTTCAGCATCTCTTCACCGGCTTTCCCGGTGGCAGATTTTAGTACCGCATTAAAGCCGGTCTCTTCGATGGTAAAAATCGCAGCATGATAGAAGCCAAATCGCTCGCGGATCAGGTTCACGGTCCGCGAGAAAAGCGTATCCATGTCGAGCGTAGATGTAACAAGGCGGCCAATTTCGGCGGAAGTTGCCAGGTACTCATTTTGCCTTCGCAGGGTCTCTTCAAAATTGCGGCGGTCGGTAATATCGCGCGCAACCCAGAAAACCTGGTCATCACTCAGTTTGGATACGGTGGCGTCAAACCAATATATTTTTTCTTCGATCTCAAGAGGATATTCGACCTTGGCCGTTTCGCCTGTTTCAAGTGCCGTTTTTATGGCGTTCATAAAGGGTTCGTGAGTTTCAGGGGGCAGCGCCTCCGTGATTTTCTTTCCAAGAAGAAAATCAGGCGGGCGGAACAAGCGGGATGGGTTGGTGGGCGCAATACGAATATAGCGGCCTTCTTTGTCATACTCAATGATGACATCGGTCATTGATGTGAACAAGGCACGCAGTTCGAGTTCGGAGCGTTTCCGCTCAATGGCAACTGCTACTTGGTTGGCGATGAAGTTAAGAGTATCCCGGTCGCGCTCGGTCAGACGCTGGTCGGCGGAGTAGGTCTGGATCGCAATGACACCGACGATCTCATCACCGCTTCGTAGCGGGACCCCGAGCCAGTCCACTCCGATTGTGCCTCCGCCTTTCACCTCGCCGGCGTCTTCGAGTTGTTTGTACACCTCAGGCGTTGCAAGTAATGGCCTTCCTGTCCTCAAAACATAGCTTGTCAGACCCTCCCCTGGTTTCTGTGGAGGCATTGGCTCGTCATATTCGTCCAAGTAATACGGGAAGGTCAGTAATTCAGTGCGCTCATCATACAAAGCGACATACATGTTTTTTGCCGGCATCAGCTTTTGAAGCGCTTCGTGTATGGAGTGCAAGAGGGTGTGGAAGTCTGGGGCGGAGAGCGCCGATTCCGAGATGCTTCTCAAGGCATCTTGAATGTGTTCGGTGTATTTTCTTTCAGTGACATCTTTATCAACGCCTCGATACCCGACCCGATTTCCGCTCGCGTCGAGGATAGGAACCGCACTGGTAAGCATGAAACCATGGCGCCCATCTTTAAAAACTACTTCGTTTTCGATATCTACTGCACGGCCATTGGCTTCAATTTCCTCGATGAGTTTCTGGTTGAGGTGCTTGGCCTGTTCGGTATCGTGGGGAAGGTAATTACTTGTACCGATCATTTCCTCGGGGGCGTAACCGAGAACGTCTCTTACCCGCTCAGAAACATAGGTATAGTTCCATGTCAGATCCGTTTCCCAGATGTAGTCACCACTGATGGTTGAAACATCGCGGAATCTGTTCTCTGACGCCTGTATTTGTTCAAACAGACGCGCGTTTTGGATGGCATTGGAAACCTGGGTGATAATGGTTTCGGCCAGGCGGATTTGTTCTGGGCTGAGAGATTTCCCCTCCTCAATAATGTCCAGGCCTATCGTACCGACAACATCGTTTCCAGCAACCAATGGGAAGATGATGGTGGAATAGATACCCAATGATTTGAATTCTTTTCGAAGCGCGGCCGATAGGCCTTTATCTGTTCGGGCGTTTTCGATGCCATAGGGCTTTTTGGTTTCAATCACCAGGGTTGAAGATGGGTTGTCTTTAAGCGGTATTCTCAAGCCTAAAGCAGATTTTGTTTTTTGCTTTGAATACTCTGCAACAACAACTAATTCTGTATGGTCTTTACTAAGCAGGGTAGCGCCAGCCCGCCCGACACTGGGGATGGAATCGGAAATTTCACTGATGGCAACGCGCAACGCTTCTTCCGGGTTGAGCGAAAGGGCAACGGTCGTGACGACCCGGTTGATCAAAGAAAGTTCATTGCTTCGCTGTTCCACATCCTGGAACAAACGGGCGTTTTGGATGGCAACCCCGGCTTGCGCCGCAAATGCCGAAACAAGGTTTGCTGTTTCGTGATCATAGGCGTTGGGTTGCTCACTATCAATTGTAAGTATCCCCACAACTTCGTCGCCAGCTACGAGTGGGGCTGCAATCCAGGAGCGCACTCGTTCGGTGTCTTTGTTAATTGCCCAGCGTCTATCTTTATGCGTATCCGGAATGACGACAGGCTGGCGCGACTTGACAATGCCGGAGACGATCTTATCTTCTGCGACAGGACTCCAGAGTATGGTTGCCCCTTCTTCGGAAGTCGCTTTGAGATTGATGCCGCGGCCTCTAATAACGCTGCGTTTCCCTTCTCTGATCATTTGAACGGATGCGGATGTATAGGTGATCAACTTGCCAATCTCATCGAGCAAAATCTCAGTGATTGGTTCAAGATCCAGGACGGAACTTACCGAGCGGGCCATCTGGCTTAGCGAGTCGGCTATTTGTCGCCGATGCTGCTCCGTTTCAAAGAGGCGGGCATTTTGTATAGCAATGGAGGCTTGGTTTGCGATGGCCGAGAAGATATACAAGTCGTGTTCATCGTATACTTCAAATTCCCGATAATCTTGAACAGCCATTACGCCCAATACCTGATCACCCGCGAGCAAGGGCAGGCCCATCCAGGATTTTGCAGGCTCACCCACAGTAACCATTCCCCTGGCTTGCATCCACTTATCTGCCCCGTCGGTAATTAATACCTGTTCGCGCGTCCGTACAATGTAACCTGTGATTCCTCTGTCGGCCGGCAAGCGGATAATACTTTTGTCCAGAGTCGATTCTGTAACGTTTAGAGCGAACACGTTTTCTTTTTTGTCGGCATCGTGAAGTGCAATATAGAAATTGGTGGTATCCAGAAGGCGTGAGACTCCGCGGTAGACCTCGTTCAATACCCGATCGAGGTCCAGGCGGGACGAGAGGGCGCGACCGAGGTCGTTGATAGCGGCAGTTTCTTCGGCGCGCAGTTGAGTTTGCTGGAATAGGTTAGCATTTTCAATGGTGAAGCCAATCTGCCGGCCAATGGTTCGTAAGAGAGGAATTGCATTTTGTTCCCATGGGCCTGGCGCACGGCGGAATCCGCACAGGGTTCCAAGCGTTTGGCCGGATGCTTCGAGCGGAACGCCGAGGTAGGCGTGAAATCCTTCATGAATTTCGTTGCCGACGTCAACGGGCGCTCCTAGCCGGAAATCTTCAATTGCAAGAACATCCCTGCTTTCGAATACCATCGCGTGGAGAGATTTCTCCATGCCCTCGGACAGGTCTGCAGGCATTTCGCCTGGCAAACCAATCCTCACGATTCCTTCCAGCTTCTTTCTTGATGGGTTGTACATGGCAATCAACCCGCCGTCGAATCCTACTGTGGGGATGACCTTCTGGAGAACAGTTGTTAGAATTTCCTTGAGATTGAGGGTCGTGGCGGCGGAACTGATGATTTCGTTTAGGGCGCCAAGTTCATTGTTCCGGCGGGTAGATTCTGCAAAGAGGCGTGCATTTTCGAGTGCAATGGCTGCCTGGCTGGCAATGGAAATCAACAGTCCGCGAGTACGAAAGTCATAAGCGTGGGAGTCAGTGTAACTTTCAATGGCAATTACACCGATCGGGTGGTTTCCCCTCATCATGGGCACTCCCAACCAGCATTTTGATACACTGCCGATGACGTCTACTCCCAGGGCAGACAGTTTGTCTTTTGAATTTTCCTCGATCAAAAGAGATTCGCCCCGATGAAGGATATATTCTGTAAGGCCGTTGCCAGACTTTCTGCTTGGCGTATTAACCTTTTGCCCCATTTCTAGCAAGATTGGAAAGGACACAGTATCTTCTTCAACATCATAAAGTGCGATAAAGAAACTGCTGGTATCCACCAGGCGTGTCGTGTACTGGTAAATGTAATCTACGATTTCGTTACGGTTCAAGGAACTTGATAGCGCACGCGCCATCTCGTTCAGGATTTCAACCTCATAGCCGTTTTTTTGCGTTTCTTCGAATAGTTGGACGTTTTGTATAGCAGTTGCGACCAGAGTGGCAATGGATACCAGCAGGTCAAGGTGGTGCTCGTCGTAAAGGCGCGGCTGTTTCGCGCTC
>JACQYE010000157.1 GCA_016208355.1 Chloroflexota bacterium
CCTACGAGGGCGGCGAATTCGCGATGGACCGGATGCGCGTCCTCTTCCACCTGCGGCAGGACGTCTACTGGCAGGATGGCGAACCGGTCAAGGCCTGGGACTCGGTCTTCAGTTACCGTATCGCCTCCGACACGGAAACCCTCTTTGGCAACAACGGCCTGGCCTCGGGCAGCACAACCAGCCTGCTCTTTACCGCCGATTACTCCGCTCTCGACGATTTCACCGTCCAGTGGACCGGCGTGCCAGGCTTCCTCGACCCCAACTATCCGGTCAACTTTTTCAGCCCCCTGCCCGAGCATATCCTTGCAGTTTATCCCCTGTACGATCTGCTGGCCTCCAACGAAGCCCTCTACCAGCCAACCTCGTGGGGGGCGTACCGGGTGGCTTCCTGGGAGGTTGGCGAGAAGATCACCCTGGAACCAAACCCTTACTATTTCCGCCGCACAGACGAATTGCCCGCCTTCGACCAGGTCGTTTTTCGTTTCGTCGGACAGGATACCGCCGCCAACCTTGCCAGTCTCCGGGCCGGGACGTGCGACTTGATTCTCCCGGATGCCCTCCCCGGGACGTTCGACCTGGCCATGCTCGAGATGGCCAACGCTGGCACCGCCCGCCTCCTCCCGGACCCGCAGCCTGTTTTCGAGTACCTGGTTTTTAACGTTTCCCCGGCCGACCCCGCCGTCGCCCCCATTTTTGCAGACGTGCGCACCCGCCGCGCCGCGGCCCTTTGCCTCGACCGCACCCTGCTGACCGATGCCGTCCATGCCGGGTTTGTCCCGGCGCTCATCCAGCCCCTCCCGGCCGAACATCCCCTCCTCGCCGATGCAGCCCTGACGACCTACGCGTATAACACAACGGATGGGCTGGCTCTGCTCGATCAGGTCGGCTGGCGGGACACGGACGGCGACGGCATCCGCCAGGCTGTCGGCATTCCCGGAATTGCCGAGGACACACCCCTGCGCTTCACCCTCACCAGCACCGACGCGCCCCTGCGCGACCAGCTGGGACGCTGGATCACCTTCCAACTTCGATCCTGCGGCATGGAGGTGACCCTCGTCCAGTCCCCGGCGCGCGACCTCCTGGCGCAGACGCCCGAGGCGGTGCTCTCCGGGCGCAGGTTCGACCTGGCCGAGATTTCTTCCGCGACCGGGATCGAGTCCCTGTGCGCCCTGGCAGGGACAGCCGGGATTTCTTCCGAAGCCAATGGCTGGAGCGGAACGAACCTGAGCGGTTACTCCAACCCGGTTTTCGACGCGGCCTGCGCCGCGGCGCGCGTGGCCTTGCCCGGCGCGCCGGAGTACACGTCCACCCGCCAGGAAATCCTGCGCATCTTCTCGGATGACCTCCCCCTCCTGCCGCTCTTCCTCCAGACCCGCTTCCTGCTGGCCGTTCCCGGCCTCTCCGGCCCCGACCTGCCCGGCGGGATGCAGGCGCTCGAATCCTTCCGGCTGGAGCCGTGAGTTCCCGGCTGTCATTCTCGGCAACATGCTCTTGGCGGCGTCCCCGCCGCCTACCCCTCGACAAGCTCGGGGCACCGCTCGAGCGACGGAGTATGAAAAAATATTTTGAGATTGTGATAGACTCAATGCGGAGAAACAATCCATGATCCTCGACCCCACCTCCCTGAGCGGTTTCACCCTCGTCCTGACCGGTTTTGCCGGAGCCTTCCTGGCTGCCCTGTGGGTGGCGCTCGTCATCTGGACCTACCGCGACATCCGCGCCCGCGCCCGCGACCGGTTGGTGCACATCCTGGCAGCCGCGCTGGTCGCCATCTTGAACCTGCCTGGCGTTCTCGTCTACCTGGTGCTGCGCCCGCCGCGCACGCTGGAGGAAGAGTACCAGCAGACGCTTGAAGAAGAGGCGCTCCTGCAATCCATCGAAGATCAGACGGTTTGTCCCGGCTGTGAGCGGCGCGTGCGCGAAGACTGGCTGGTCTGCCCCACCTGCCAGACGAAACTGCGCAAACCCTGCCATCAGTGCGGCAAATTGATGGAACTATCGTGGAATATCTGTCCATTCTGCGGCACACCCGCCCCCGGCATGCGCAAGGAAGGCGGGACGATTGAGGAAGCGGTCAGCGGGTTGAAGGTCGAAAACGAGTAGGCAGAGCCATGCTCCTCTTTGCCCTCCTGGGACTTGGCATCGGTACGTTTCTGGCAGGGATTGTCCTGTTGGTCGCCAGTTTTCAATACCGGAAGCGGATGCGCAATCCGGCGCTCGTCCGTTGGGCAGGGGTGGTAGTGATGGTGATCGGTTTCCTGCTGGGGGTCATTGCGCTCTACTGGCGATAAGCCTGTGATCAAGCAAGGGTGATCACAAAATTAACCGCCAAGACGCGGAGAGCGCCAAGATTCACATAAAGACGCCAAGAATACTTGGCGAACTCTCGAAAAATTGGCGTCTTGGCGACTTGGCGGTGAAAAACGTTGTTTTACATGTCCTATAAGCGCAAAGTCTACGCGAACATCACCCACGCAGGCCGCCTGCTGGTCTTCCGGCATGTGGACTACCCGGAGGCGGGCCTCCAGGTCCCGGGCGGGACAGTGGAAACGGGTGAATCTTTCGAGGCCGCGCTCCGGCGCGAGGTCCGCGAAGAGACCGGGCTTGGGGATGGTTTGGAACTGGTTGGGCTGGGGGGCGAACAGACGCGCGACATGTCCGATTTTGGGATGGACGAGACCCAGCGTCAGCGGTTCTATCATTTGGTGTGTGTCGAGACCCCTCTTGAGCGCTGGCTGCACACCGAAGAACACGCCAGCGACGGCTCCGGGTCGCTGGTCTTTGAGTTTTATTGGGTGGACCTGGACGATGCCCCCAAATTGGCGGGAGTGCA
>JACQYE010000158.1 GCA_016208355.1 Chloroflexota bacterium
TGGCCTGCTCGAAGGCGGTCACCACGTCTTCGCTGATGGCGAAGGAGTCGTGGGTCATCACGGTCAGGGTGACTGGCCTGGGGGTGCAGGACGCAAGGAGCGAAAAGCAAAAAACAAGCAGCAAAAGTGAGAAGCGTTTCATGGGAATCTCCTTTCGGGGTTACTAAAAGTTAACCTGAATTCAGGATACACGACGGTGGACAATCAGCAGGAGTCCGGATTGGATTTGAACGGTTGCCACTCCAGCAAGCATTTCATTGCTGATACCGCGTGTCTGGTGCGGGTAGAGAGTCTCGCCATCCAAAGGCCAGCGCAATCCCTCGGTGCAGACGCCGGCCACTTCCCCGCCCCAGGGGAGTAGTGAGACGAGGTCGCCCGGAGCGCCCTCGACCTCGACTCTGTCGCGCGTAAAAAGGGCTTCCTCCACCCCATCGTCGAGGCGGATGTCATGCCCGGCAAGGCGGGGATCGGTCAGCAGGGACAAGTTGCCGAGGGTCTGGTCGAGGCGTCCGCCCAAGGCGGCGATGATGATGATTGGATCGAAACCCTGCTCGATGGCATAGTCGAGGGCCAATTCGAGGTCAGTCTGGTTTTTGTCAGCCGGATGCTGGATGAGGTGAACGCCCATTTCCATTGTCCGCTGTTTTTCGTCCGGCGTCACAGAATCTAGGTCGCCAATGACGACAGAAGGCGTAAATCCGAGTGCAAGGGCGTGACGCGTGCCTCCGTCAGCAGCGAGGAGGGTGTCAGCAGAGTCAATTAAACGGTGGGCAGACTCCCGGTGGGGGAGCGAGCCGTTGGCAAAAATCAAAGCGCGTTTTTGAGACATTTCAATTACTGACTCCTGGTCAATAACGAAAACCATCCTGCGGAGAGGATGGTTGGTGACAGGATAACGTCCCTCCGCCGGCATTGTCCGGATCAGGTGATGCGGGTCGAGCGTGGTACGCTCCTCTCAGCCTGTTTCACACTCGAAGACCGAGTGCAGGCAGGCTCCCCGTTGGGTTGTAGTTGCGGGCCTATTTTACCCTAAATCAGCGCACGCGGCGTTTCCATTCTTCTTTCAACTGCAACTGGCGCGGGCTATCGCCGGAGTCCAGGGCAAGGAAGTCAGCCATCAGGCGGTTGAAGGTGGGGCTATCATCAAGCATGGGGAAGTGGCCGGATTCTTCGAGCACCACCTGGTGGACAGTTTCAGGCATTGCCATGACACGTTCGTAATCTGTGAACTGCACAGCGGGGTCATTCTGCCCGTGGACGATGAGGCAGGAGGTGGCGAGGGAGTCCATGATCGGCATCAAACTGGAAGCATAGAGGCTGTTGAACGAAGCAACGATGGCCTGCGGATCGGACTTGGGGGCATCGGCGCGCACCGGTTCGGTAAGCGGGGCTTTGCCGAGCAACCATTCGGCCAGGTCAGACGGGGAAGCGGGGTTGCGCAGCCGCGCGGCGACAGATTTAATCTCAAACGGCACATTGACGACCATCACCCGGTCCACTATTGCGGGGAACTTGCGGGCAAAAAGGATGGCTGCCAGGGCGCCCAGTCCGTGACCGACGAGTGCAACCCGGCCAATCCCCATTTCCTGCATGAACCGGTCAAGCAGGGCTGCTTGTTGTTCCAGGGAATAAAAGTCCGGCTCTTTGGCCGTATCGCCAAAGCCCCACAGGTCGAGCGCGTAGGCGCGAAAAGATACGGCCGCGGTCTGCATGGCAGGAACCCAGTACCGCCACGAACCGACCCAGCCGTGCAGGAAGATGACCGGACGCCCGCGCCCGAGCACTTCATAGTGGACAATCTTATCGTCGAAGAGGATTGCGCTCATACCAGATAAGGAAGATACTATTTTCCCAACTTTTGCAAGACAGCCTGAATACGCTGGGTCAACTGGTCGGGGGCAAAAGGCTTGAGCAAATATTCCGCCGCGCCTGCCTGCAAACCGACCTGGATCTCGGAATCCTGGCCCTTTGCGGAGAGGAATATGACCGGCACATCTTTCAGCTTCGGATCGGATTTCATGGCCGCACAGGCTTCATAGCCAGTCATGCGCGGCATGCGTACATCCATCAGGATCAAATCCGGGGTTTCCTGGCTGGCCATACTCAAGGCCTCCTCCCCGTTGCTCGCCGCCACTACCTCGTAGCCTGCGAACTGGAGAGTAAAAGTGATCAAATCACGGATATCGCGTTCGTCTTCAGCAATCAAAATTTTTGTCATGCCTTTACTCCTCGACATTAGCCTGATGCACAGGCAGGGTGAACGAGAATTTAGATCCCTGGCCTGGCATCCCTGTACTTTCCATCCAGATTTTACCTTTGTGCATAACAACCAATTGTTTGACAATCGAAAGGCCGAGACCTGTGCCCGGCGTTGACAATACGAGCGGGTCTTCCCCTCGATAGAATCGTTCAAAGACGCGCTCGGCGTCAGCAGGGTTGATGCCAATCCCGGAATCTTGCACTTCCACCTGGATCATCCCGTCCACCGGCTGCATCAAAATATGGATTTTGCCATTGGCAGGCGTATAGTTATATGCATTGTCCACCAGGTTGCCGATTATCTGACGGACGCGTTCCAGGTCTCCGGTGACACGCGGCAAGTCGGGCGGGGCATCCACGGTCAACAACATGGATTTGTTCTCTTCCTGGGAACGGCGCAGGATGTCGGCCACTACATCGTCTGCCACTTCGCGCAGGTCAATCGGCTGGAGCGACAGCGAAACGCGCCCGGCCTCGATGCGCGAGATGTCGAGCAGGTCGTTGACCAGGACGCTCAAGCGCTCGGTATTGCTGCGGACAATATCCAGGAAGTGGGTCTGGTTCTCGTTCAATGCTCCAGCCGCGCCCATCAGGAGAATATCCACGTACCCTTTGATAGAGGTCATCGGGGTGCGCAGTTCATGGCTGACAGTAGCCACAAACTCGGACTTGAGACGGTCCACTTCGACTTCGTGAGTAATATCCCGGAAGATGGATACGGTACCTAAGAATTCGTTCTTCCAAATGACCGGGGCGAGGTGCACCAGCACAACACGGCCGTTCTCCAGGTTCAATTGTTCTGCATAGGTATCCCCCGGCTGGTGGCCGGTGGGATTCTCTGACCAGGAACGAATGGTCAGCATCCAGGTCTGGGCCGCCGCGCCAAACAAGCCGGCAAATTTTTCCAACGGCTGACCGAGGACGGCCCCGGATTTCAACATCATGATGCGTTCGGCTGGTGAGTTAATAAAGTTGATGCGGTTGTCAGCGTCGGTGACCAGTACCCCGTCGGCCACGGCTTCCAGGATGGCCTGCTGACGGCTGGCTTCCACCTGCTCGTTGCGGAACATGGCTCCCAATCGCTCGGCCTGGTCACGTATTAATTCGTAGAGTTTGGCATTGTTGATCGCCACCGAAATCTGCGTCCCGATTGCCTGCACCAGGTTCACGTGTTCCTGAGTAAAGTATCCAGTCTGGCGGTGGAAAACCATGATCGCGCCGATGGCTTCCTCACCCACCATCAAAGGCGATGCGATCACGCTGCGGTGGCTGGCGGCGCTCAACGGAATCTTTTTCCAGCGTTCATCCTTCCGCAGGTCTGCAATGCAGATGCTCTGACGGCTCTTGATGACCCAACCAGCCAGTCCCTCGCCGCTCTTGAACCCGGTGGGACGGCTGCCTTCCGTCATAACGGGGGTCACGTAACCGTAACCGGCCCGATGATGGATTGTATTGTCCTTCTCGTCAACCAACAGGATGCTGCCCTGTTCGGCGCCGATGGCATCATTGAGCAGGGCCAGGGTGCGGTTGAGGGCGCGGTCCAGGTCGAGAGTCGAGGAGGCTTCGGTCAGGATGCGGAGCAGAGTCTCGGTGTTGCGCTGCTCGCGGGCCAGTTCAGCCGTGCGTTCGACCACACGTTGTTCGAGTTTTTCCGCCAGCCGGCTGGTTTCCGCAAACAACCGTCCGTTTTGGACGGCAACCGCAGCCTGGTTGGCGAGTGTGCTGAGGATTTGCTGATCGTCATCGGTGTAAACATTCGGCTGGTAACTCTGGGCCGACAGCATCCCAATAACTTTGCCGCCGATTGTCACAGGCACTGCCAGGATGGAACGCGGTTTCCCCTCTCCGTACACTTGCCCACCCGTCTCCACCGCGAAGGCATCCTGAACGAGCAGGGTGCTGCCGGAACCGATCACCCGTCCGCTGAGTCCCTGATCTCTGGGCAAACGCTGGTTGGGAGCGCGCCCGGAAGGGTCCATCAGGTACACTCCTTCGATCTCATCCCGTTCCTCATCCAGCAACGAGATGACGAAGGATTCAACCGTCATCAGTTGTGCAGCAGCGCGGTGGATGGCAGTGTAGATTTCTTCAGGGTCAAGGCTCAAGCCAATTTCATAAGAGGCCCGGTTGATGGTAGCCAACTGCTCAGCGCGGGAGACCGTTGCCTGGTAAAGGCGGGCGCTTTCGAGCGCCACAGCCGCCTGGTTGCCGATGGTGAGCGCTAGTTCGATTTCGCTCGAAGAGGAGCGATGCCCTTCTGCCGGGTGGAGGAATGCCAGGGCGCGCAATGTCTGGCCCGCAGCCAGCGGGAGGATGAGAAGGGAACGGGTTTCCGGCAGGAATTCGAGCAACGGCGCGAGATCCGGCTCGTTATGAACATCGTCGGTGCTGAACACGCCCAGAGACTCCCGCAAACGGTCGAAAATCGGCGCGGGGGGGAGGTTGCGCGGTTGTGTCTTGTCACCGGTTGGGACAACGACGCGCAGGATCGCTGTGCCAGCCCGGTCGAAGGCGACCATGGAGACTTTTTGCGCAGAGAGCGCCCGATGCAATTCTGAAGCGGTTAAACTCAAGACCTGATCTTCGTTCAGGGAACCGCTCAATTCGGAGGAGATGCGGTTCAGCAAAGCCATGCGTTGCGAGCGTTCGTCAAGTTCGGCTGCGCGGCGCAGACTATCCTCGTAAAGTCGGGCGTTCTCGAGGGCAATGGCGGCCTGGCTGGCATAGGTGGTGACCATCTGGGTCAATTCGAGCGTAAAGAAATTCGGCTCGGTCTTTTCCAAGGCAATCACACCAATCACCTCGCCATGCGAAACAAGTGGAACGCCCATCCAGGAGAGACGCTCTGCTTCCAAAAGGGTCGGAAAGCGCGGGTCGGTGCGCACATCAGCGACGACAATACCCTGCGATGTGCGATTCATTTCTGCCAGGATGAGCGAATCTTCGATGGCAACCGTGAGGCCAACGCGCTCTTCGTTATCCGGGAAGCCGCGCGCGGCGGCTACAGACATATGCCCAGCCTCGCGCAACCACAAGATGGCGGTATCGTACGGCATCACCTCGTGCAGGCTGTCCAGCAGACAAGCAACCAGTTCGCCTGATTTCAGGCTGGAAGCCATGGTGGCAGAGACATCAGTGAGCGCCTGCAATTGGGTTGCGTGTTCCTGGGAGACCTGCATCAGGCGCACGTTTTCGAGCGAGAGCGCGACCTGCTGGGTGAGTGAAAGGAGCAAGGCTTCGTCATCTACAGAAAATGCGGCGGGGGTGTTGAAGTTATCCAGCACCATCACACCCAATTGCCGCTCACCGGTCTGGATGGGGAGCAGGAGACTGGAAACCGGCAAACGCCCGGAAGTGGCTTCCCGGTAGCGGAGCAGGAATTCAGCGGGCAGGCTGTAATCGCGGGCAAAATTGACGTCGTCCACGCGGCGCGGTTTCCGCCCGGCAAAAACCTGACCCGGAAGCGATTCGCCGGGCCTATACGTGATCTGCATCAGGCTGGACACGTCTGCATACCCCTGGGCAGCATGAGGTACGAGCAGGTCGGCAGTGGAATCATAAAGCAGGACAGCCCCGGCGTGGGCAGCGGTGACCACCCGCAGGGCGCTTTCAACCAAAGCGTTCACGATGCTGTCTGCATCGAGGCCACTCAACTGGCGGCTGAAATCAAGCAGGAGGTTGACTTCACGCAAGCGGCGGCGGGTTTCAGTCAGCAGGCTGATGTTTTGCAAAATGATGGATACCTGCCGAGAAATCTGGAAATAGATCTGGCGGTCTTCTTCCGTCAGTGGCGGCAAAGGTTCCAAACTGACCGCCAGGATGCCAGCGATGGGTTTTTCCTCCAACAAAATCGGCAGGCAGATGAACGCTTTGGCATGCAGGCCATTCAGCAAGGGCGTTTCCCGCCATGTGTCGTCCTGGTCAAGATTCATTACCAGGAGGGTTTCGCCCGTCTGGAGGCTGGTGCGCAAGGGGTTGCGCTGCCCGAACAATGCTTCCGGGCTGGTGCCCCGGGGGATGTTTCCCAGCGCCTGCAGCAAGCGCGGCCCCTCGGCGGTATTCTCCGCGACAATGGAAACGCTCATTTCAAGGCGGGTCAGCAGCTCACGCCCCAAGGCAAGCAATGCTGACGGGCCGTCCACCTGGCGGTTGACTGTTTCGGTAATCTCCAGGCCGGCGCGGATGCGCAAGGCGCGCCGTTCCAGGTTGCGGATGGCGATCATCTGCTCCAGGTCTTTGTGCAGAAGGGTGGGCAGATGGCTCTGGCTGATGGAGTTCAACTGCTGCTGGCGGTCCAGGCTGGAGGATAGAATTTCCACCTGGGTCTTATAACTGACCAGACGGCGGGCGCTGTGAATGATCAGGGCTGCCTGGGCCGCAAAAATTTCCACCGTCTCCAGCGTGGTGCGGTCGGGGCGCATCCCATCACGAGGGGCATCCAAGCTAATCAAGCCAATGGGATTTCCTTCACTGTCATTTAACGGGAAGAAGAGCGTATCTTCAGGATGCCAGGCATTGGGCACCTCACTGGCCTCATCCTGGATGATTTTAACGATCTGGACCTCTGCAGAAAGAAGGGGGCGTTTCTCATAGGGAATGAAGAACGCCTGTCCAATTTTGAATTCGGGTCTCAGCAGTTGCTGGACAGCCGACCACGGCTGGTGGTGACCTTTCAACATAATAAGCGTATCAAGCGGCATTCCCACCCCGGTCACACGCCGCTGGATCATGGTCTCTGGCTCCACCACACTGACGAGAACGACCTGGAAAGGCGTGGCTTCCTGGATACCATAAGCCAATGCCTCAAGCGATTCTTCAAGCGGCTTGTCCACATCCAGGGCATTGGCGGTTTCAAAGAGTTTGGAGAGGGTCTCCGCCCGGCGGTTCAGCAACTCATTGCGGCGCACCTGCTCCTGGAAACGCTGGGCGTTCCCCAGGGCAATCGCGGCTTGGACTGCCAGTGTCTGGATAATGTCCACAGCCGTCTGGTCGAAAGTGGAGGATGTAAAAGAATGGAGATGAATGAGGCCAGCCGTGCTCTGCTGGTAAGCGATGGGCACAACCAGTGCAGATTTGACCCCTTCATGTGCAGGGGAATCTCCCCCCTCCGGGAAGTCGGCTACGAGCACCGAGTCCCCCGTTCGCAGCGCCTCCTTTTCAATGGGCAGGAGTTCCGGGCCAGGTTTGTCACCCAAGTGGAAAACCACTTCCGGGTCCGCATCTGCGCCATGATCGTTCTCCAGGTCAAACAACAGGATTGTGCCGCAATCCGCGCGCGTCGTCCGCAGGGCTTCATCATAGACCACCTGAAGGAGGTATTTCCATTCCATGGTCGTGTTCAGTTCGCGGCCAATACGCGTCATGGCAGTCAACTGGTCAACGCGCCGGCGCAGACTCTCGTCTGTTTGGCCGCTGAGGGCCAAACCCTCGACAGAGGCCGCCAATTGTCCGGCTGCAGTGGAGACCACCTGCAAATCGTAGGCGCTGAAAAAATCCTTTGATTTGCTGGTGATGATCAACTCACCCAGGCTTCGTTCACGCGCCACCAGCGGCACGAGGATGGCGGACTCCATCTCCAACGCCTCCACCAGCGGGCGATAGACGGCAAGCAGGCGTTGGTCCTCCGAGAGATGCCCGGAAATGAAAGAGTGGCGGCTTCCGGTGACCGAAAAGTGAAATTGCGTCTCGTCTACGAACAAATGCCGGAGGGGGTCAGCAGCATCCTGAGTGAGCCCGAATAACGACTCGTTGTGCAGCCGCAAAACGCCGCGCGACTCATCCAGCAGGAAAATGGCCGCCATGTCTGCCTGATGCAGGCGGGAGAGTTCCTGG
This sequence comes from Chloroflexota bacterium, assembly GCA_016208355.1. GTDB lineage: Bacteria > Chloroflexota > Anaerolineae > Anaerolineales > Villigracilaceae > UBA877. The sequence continues at coordinate 8,092 of JACQYE010000158.1, forward strand.
ACGGTATAACGCAGGATCTCATCGGGGGTGGCGGAAGAAGTGGCCAGGCTGACAATCCGGCGCAAAGTCTCCGAGCGTTGGGCGCGCTGGCGTGCCTGGTGGATGAGAGTCACATTGTCTATGATCGGGGCAGCCTGGTTGGCCACGATGTTCAACAAGCGCAGTTCTTCCGGTGAGAAGGCTGTTTCAGGCTTATTGTGGTTGGCAATTTGCAAATAGCCCAACGGGCGGCCGGAGGAGACCAGCGGAACGAGCGCCGTATCACGCCAGGAAGCAGCGCGGGCATAATCCTGAAAGCCCATCTCGCGCCAGATCTCATCTTCCATCGCGTTGTGTGTGGTGAGAACTTCCTGCTTCAAAAATCGTTCTTCCGCAAGGCTGCCGACGGGCAAGGGAATGTGATAAAGATTGACCACCTGGGGTGGCATGCCCGTGAACGGCACCTGCGCTTCGAGGGCGCGCCGCGTTTCGTTATAAATCAAAAAGCCAAGCGTCTTGACCTCGAAAAGCGGGGAGAGACTCTGCACCAAACGTGTGAACAAGTCGCTGGAATCACGCGCCGAACCAAGCACGCGCGCCAGTTCCGCCAGGCCACTAAGTTCAATCGCCCGGCGTTGCTCCTTTTCCAGAAGGGAAGCGTTGCGCAAAGCAACCGCCGTCGAGTTTGCGATCAGTTGCAATACTTCCAGGTCTTCCTGTGAATAGGCCTCTGCACCGGTTAGCCCGGCTTCCAGGGTGCCGACGAACTCCCGCCCAACAATTAGTGGCAGGCCGATGAAAGAGCGAATTCCTGCCCCCTCGGCAAATGGTTTAAGCGCCGCATCGCGCGGCGCTTGCGCGTCGGGCAAATATAACGGTTTTCGTTTCTCGACCAGGATGCCGGAGTAGCCGCCCGGGGATTGGAGTACCTCCCTTTCGAGCCGCCGCCCGGACCTCGGTCCGGCTACGAACCGATAAGGGATTAACCCTTCCTGGTCGGCATCCCAAAGTTTTACTTGCAAGGATTCCACCGGGATGAGTTGTTCCACATTTTCCAAAACTGCCTTTATTGTTGATGAGATGTCTGGTTTGGCGGAGATTGCCCGATTGAAATCAGTCAGGATCTTTAACGCCGATAGGGAGGCGCCTTCGCCGATGTCCACACCCGCAGCAATCTCCGGGCGGCTCATCGCGACCAGGAGGGAAGGCACAGGGCCGGGAATCTGGTAAGAAACACATTCGAGAGGGCGGCCATTAAGCGAAAAACGTGCCTGTCCTTCGACCGCGCAGATCTTCAAGAATTCTTCGCTGGAACGGATGCGATTGGCAAGGATCTCGAGACTGGGTTGTTCCCCCTCCCGCAAGTTGAACCATTGCCGCGTCGCGGCATTGGCATATTCCACTCGCCCGCCCATCTGCACAACGATCACAGCATTCTCCGGACCGGCAGTTTCAGGCTGGGCAGTTGCTGGAACAGGCATCGGGCGTCCGGCGCGCAACCTGGGGATGAGGCGTAGCAAGCCCCAGACCAAGGCAAAGAAGATTGCCCCGATCAAAAGAAGCAATATTCCCAGGAAGACCGGGCTCAGGTGCATAAAATTTATGCTTTCGTTGCTGTTCCGGAGGCATCCTGCCGGCGCCCTTCAGCAGCCAGCTCGGTAATTTCGCGGATATCGGAAAAAACCTGCTGGCTGGGCATAACAATGCCCACCGAGAGGGTCATCAACGGCGTCTTTTCCATCTGGCCTTCGGCATTGGCCGCCATCACAAAACCCTGTTGCCGGTCAATGAAGTTGTAGTGCGTCTGTACTTGATCAGCGAAACGCGCTTTCAGCCGGGTACGGATCTTGGCAGCCGTTTCCTCTTTTGAAATGATGACAAAGTTATCGCCTCCGGCATGCCCGATGAAATCGCCGCTGGAGCCGATCTCGTCCACCACCTCCCCCATCAGCATCGCCGCAAAACGCAAGCCGTCGTCGGCGGCGACAAAGCCATAAACATCCTTGAACTGGTCGAAATAGTTGATGCGGATGTCCATAAAAGCCCAGCCGGTCTGTCTGATGGTAGAACGCAGTTGCTCCTCGATCAGGCGGCCCGCAGGGAGTCCTGAACGCGGGTCGGTTAGTGCTTCCCGCTCCGAACGGCGGATGGCACCCTGGACGCGCAGTTTCAACTCCTCGATATCAAATGGCTTGGTAATGTAATCGTCCGCGCCGAGTTCCAGGCCCTGGAGTTTGTCGCTGCGTTCATCTCTCTGGGTCAGAAAGATGACCGGGATATGGCTGGTGCGCGTACTGGTACGCAGGGTGCGGCAGACCTCATACCCATCAATGTCTGGAAGCATGATGTCCAACACGATCAGATGAGGCAGCACCTGGCGCGTCTTATCGAGCGCCTCCTTGCCACGCGGTGCCACGTCCACATCGTAGCCCAGCCCGCTGAAATAAATCTTCAGCATGTTGGAGATGTCATTATCGTCTTCGACCACCAAAAGGCGTGCTTTTCCCATACGGCCTCCCGTTCAATTGCGTCTGCGCGCCTGGTGGGCACGCTTGCGTACAGATTCGATTTGTTCTTCAGTCACCTCGCGCTCAAACGAGCGGAAACCGCTCAGCCGGAAACCGTGCTTCCCGGCGATGGCGGTTATCTCTTCCACACGTTGGCGGGAAATGTCTTTGCCCAAAGTAAAATCCTCGAACCGGCCTTCCAGCGTCAGGGCAATCATCTCAGCCATACAGGCATAAGCCTTGCCCGGCGGAAAGCCAAAGTTAAAGTGGAAATCAACGGGGCCTGGCACGTCCACCATGCCGCCGTCAATCACTAATATATCATTTCTGACTGCCGCCACCATTGCAGATACGTCACGGGGGCGTGCCACATCGCATACAACGCTTCCTGGTCGGAGAAATTCCGGTTGGATGACGTCCTGAATGGCGCTGGTAACGGTCAGGATCAAATCTGCCTCAGCCAGGACATTCATCGAGGTGCTGGTCACCATTTCGCAGCGGGCGCGGGCCCCACGACCAGGTTCGGGGCCGACCTGAAGCCTGTCGCGCAGTTCGGCAAGGTTTTCTTCCCGGCGGCCCACCAGGAACAGCCTCTGGACATCCTCAGCCAGCAGTTCGGCGCAGACTCGCCCGATGGAGCCGGTCGCGCCGACCACAGCAGCCGTAGCGTCCCGGAGAGGGATGCCCATCACCCGCGCCGCCTCCCGGATGGACTGCACTGCGATGGAAACAGTATAGGAGTCGCCGGTCGTGACAGGCAGGTTGAGGCCTTTGGCAATCGTCAGCCCGGCATCGCCCACGACGGAAGTGAATGCGCCCAGGCCAAGGATGTTTGCACCAAGTCTCTCTGCAAAACGGCCAGTTTCAATAATCTTACGATAAACTATTCGTTCTGGCAACTCCAACATGCGCCGGGGTGTATATGGACAGGCAATGAACCAGCCTTTCACCTCCTTCCCGGTGGACTGTGAGGTGATGCCAGTAATCTCCGAGATGTAAACCGGTGGGAAAAATGTGGAGAAGAAATCTATCTGACGTTCGGTCAGTACCTTGCCCAGGAAGGGGTATTTCCGGCTGACATCTCGCTTGGGGTCAATGGGATGGATGATGAATGCAAAGGTGTCCACAAAACCATCCAGGCGCTACCAGGTTGCAAGGTCCGATTCGCCGCGTCTGGGGTAGGGACGCGGGTGTTTGCTGGCATCTTTCTGTTTATGGTGGTCACTGTCCTCATACTTCACATCACGTTCGATCACGCGGCGATCTTTTGACCCAAACAGCACCACATCGGACTCAATGGTACGAGCCGGGAAGATGACCATGCCCGCCCCGATGCGGCAGTTGTGACCGACACAGCCGCCCAACACCGGCCGGTTGGCAACCGCGAGTCTGTCGCTGCCATTGAGGGCGCGGATGGGCGCGGGGATCAAGTTGTAATCGGTAAATGTGTTGCCCGCGCCGATGAAGGTGTTACGCCCGATCACGCACATTTGCAAACAGGTATTTTGCGCCACCATGCCGTGCTCCATCATGGTGGTCATAAAAAGCGAGGCACGGAAAGGCAGGAAGGTGCCGTCGCCGACCACTGAGAGCATCAACTGGCAGTCCTGCGAAATATTGACATTGCTGCCGATGATGCAGTTCTCGATAACCGAGCCGGCGTTGATGGTAACGTTATCGCCGATAGTGGTGGGGCCATGGATGATCGCCGTCGGGTCAATGATGCAATTTTTTCCAATTTTTACGAGTTCTGAGCATTCCAAAAGTTGCCGGCCCTCATAAACGGCTTTGGCCAACATTCTCAACTTGAAGCCCAGGTCCTTCTTCAGGCGCTCCTCGAAACGCGCCCCACGCGCGAACAGACCAAAAACACCATCGGAGATGAAAATATGCGTCCAGGCGTCAATTGCCAGCATGGCGCGCAGAGGGACCTGATAAACCAGGTCGCCGCTTTCAGTGGCCATGTAAGTGGGAACATGGTAATAACCGATCTCGCGTGCCTGCATGTCAATGACCAGCGGCTCCACATCAGCGACGGGGCCTTCAGGGTAGTACCATAAATCAGCAAAGTATAAATTGCCCGCTGGGGTGTAGGAGATGGACAGCGGCAAGGCATGTTCGCGGAAGGCAGCATCGTCTATGGAGAAAGCGGCGCGGACAGCATGTTTTTGCTTCATCGCCCGGCTCATGAACTCGGTAATGTAATGCTTATCAAAATATAGATTGTCCCGGTAGACGACCATAGGTTCGCGCGCAATGGGTAAGCGTGCACCAGGGGGGAGTTCGACTTCACGATCAACGTAGGGCGCGAGCAGGTCGCGCTGGTTGAGCCAGAGTGGTTTGTTCTGGATGCGCAGGTCGCGCGCCGGTTCGTTGAAGGGAGTGATATGTCTGGGAGCCTGGAGGATGACTTTTAGCATGGGATTAACTCATCGGGGTTTGGTCTATCACAATTGTACACGCACTATCGCCGCATGCAAGGCAACTTTTCTCTTCAACCTGGAAATTTTTCCCCGCGCTGACCCAGTAGAGCGCTTCTTGCAGAAGGCCGACTGCCAGCATGCAAACCGGACCTTCGGCCTGCCTCCCCCAGCACAACGGACAGCGTTCGATATTCCAGTAGATAAACTTTTCATCGTGCGCCAGCCGCACCTTCTGGTCGGTCAGGTTGTTGAAGAGGGCGGCAAAGGCCTCGCTGCCATTCTGCAGACGCACAGGCAAGGGCAGCAGGCGAAAAGCCAGGTCGGTTAGTCCCAGTTCGGGACCAAATTCGCGCAGGCCGTATTTGAAGCAAGCGCGTCCGGCGCGCAGGGCCAGGCCGCGCCCGGCTCGAGGTCCATAGGCGCTTTCGAGTGCGGTCTGAATGGCGCTGACGTGAACAAAGGGAATTTTCAAATCCTGGTTGTGAGGCGGATAATGGTCAATGTAATCTGGCAGGCCAGCCAGGTTCAAAACAGCGTTGACCCCGTTGTGGCCGAGGATTTCTTCCATTGCCAATAGCACAATCCGCCCCATCCGATTGGGATAGTAGTAAAGGGGCGCGGACATTATGCGGTTACTTTTTCTTCGTCAAGGAAGTTTTTGAGTTTGCACATGAAGGCATCAGGTTCATCGAGCATGATAAAATGCCCAGCCTTGTGGAACCGTTCCACTTGCGTGTGCGGGATGCCGTCCTGCATAGGCTGCCATTGCAAGGGGTGGACGATATTATCCTTATCACCATACATTCCCATCGCCGGAACTCTGACCTGCGAGAGCAGCGGTCTCAGGTCTGTGCGCCGCAGGGAAGCAATGCTGAGTAGAAAAGATTCAACCGTGGTCCGGGAAAGGTCATTGTCCATCATAGCGGGGAAGCGCGCATCGCGGCAGATGAACGGCGAGGCGACGCGCATCGCCAGCCGGAAGGCCCACATCATATTGAACAGGAGGGCGGCTATCGGCCGCCGCCCGGCCAACTTCAGGGGGAAGGCCAGCGAGGAGCCAACGATCGGCGAACCGACCACCACCACTTTACTAACGCGCTGCGGGTACTGGACGGCGACCGACAGGCTGACCGTCCCGCCCATGCTGTGGCCGACCAGCGGGGCGCGCTCGATGCCAAGGCGATCCATGAACTGGTCTACCAGGCTGACAAAATCCTGCACTGCGTAGGTTTCGCGTTTTTTTTCAGACTCGCCAAACCCCCAGAAATCCAGCGCGTAAGTGCGGTAGAACGCGCCGAGAAACGCCATCGTTTCCTGCCAGAGTCCCCAAGAGCCCAGCCATCCATGCAACAGAATGACCGGACGGCCTCGTCCATAAACTTCATAATGGACTATACCCTGGTCAGTAGTGATTGAAGACACAGCGGTTCAAGTAACCATGGAGAGGTTATTTCTCTCCACTCTCCATTTCAGATAGGATACTATAAAGCAACTCTAGTAAAGTTGATTTGACCGAATCCCGGTCAGTGGCAACGCAGGGGAGGAATTTGACTTTCGGATCGAGGCGCAAGGCATGGCGCATGTCTTCCGGCTCCCAGGCCTCTTTCATATCCTGCTTGTTGGCGGCCACCACATATGGGGTGGGGGCGTAAGCACGGAAGGTCTCGAGGATGGAGCGCGCCTCGCGAAAGGTTTCCGGGCGGGTACTGTCCACCATTACGATGAAACCCAACATACCTTCAGACAGGATTTCCCACATAAAATCGAAACGCTTCTGACCGGGCGTTCCGAACAGATACAACACGAGGTCGTCGTCCACAGTGATGCGGCCAAAATCCATGGCGACGGTTGTCGCTTCTTTTACGGTTTTCTCAGCAGTGGAGGAGATCCTCCGCTCCGTGGAAACAACATCAATTTCGCTGACTGAACGGATAAATTCCGTCTTGCCAGCACTAAAGGGGCCTGTGACAACCATTTTGACCGTTTGCATAACTGCGACCTCGAAAAAATCTATAGAGACCTGATGCGGGAAATGAGCCTGTTTACCAGAGATTTTTGTTCTTCTTTGTCCTCCGTCGGGAAGACGCGCACTTGCTGAATGGGCGCGGCGCCCTCCAGACGGCAGATTTCCACCAGCCCAGCCTGGAGAAGGCCATAAACGATGCGCCTGATTTCCAGGTCATTCATCTTGGTGGCATTGGCGATCTGTTTGATCGTATTACGCGGATTGATAAAAGAAACAACCCGCCATTCTTCCACACTCAAATTGACGTTGCGCAGATTCGTCCCCGGGCGGTCGGTAAACTTGAGCGCCATATCCAGGCTGGGGATCTCATCCTGCAACTGTTCCCACTCACGCATTTGACGCGAGCCCTCGATAATGAGATTCTCAAGGTCCAGGCGTACGCTGATGCGGTCGTCGGGAGGCAGGATGTCATTCTCAAAATGGAAAAAGCCCTCCACCCACGTGAACAGCCGCTGGACGATATCCCCAAAATATTGCTGGAGGTTGGTGAGAATATCCTCTTGGGTCAGATATCCCGCATTGATAAGGAGAAGACCAAGTTCTTTATCGGAAATCTGGTTGGAGCGCTGCTGGATGGCTTTGAACTGACCCGAGGAGAGTTTATTGGCTTTGTGAAGGATGTATGCCAATCCGCTGACTCCCTGCCCTACCTGTGCGTATGCCAGTTTCCCGTCACGAAAAGCAACCTGGGCTGTTTCGGTCGGGCCTTCAACAACCAAAGTCCCGGTCTTCTGCGCCAGGTTGATTAAGTTCAGCAGTTGAGTGATCGTGAAGTCTCTTAAGTTACCTCGAAGAGCCATGGGGCCTCGAGCCAGCGGGCAGATTTGAAAACGTGAAATGATTATACATGGATGGCCGCCTTGCGTCAAAGGGCAAAGGGACTATCAAAACCGTATGTTATAATTTTCCTGTTCCTTTCAGGAGAAATCCATGATCTTGAAAATCTCGATCACCTATTGCACAGTCTGACATTATACTTACCGGGCCGTGAGCCTGGCGAATGATCTGTTGGAGAAGTTTGAACCGGAGATCGAAAGCGTGGCGCTTATCCCTTCGGACGGGGGCAGGTTCGAAGTCCTGGTGAACGATACACTGGTATATTCCAAACTTCAGACTGGCCGCCACGCTGATCCTGGCGAAGTCGCCGGGCTGGTGGAAAAAGTCCTGAAAAAGTAAGATTGAAATCAAGAAGAGGTCATCATGGCTAAAAAAGGCCGCGTCTTTTCCGGCATCCGCCCCACCGGGCGCGCCCACTTGGGTAACTATCTCGGTGCAATCAAGAATTATGTCGCCCTGCAGGACAATTACGACTGTGTCTACTGCATCGTGGATATTCACGCGCTGACGACGGTTGAGGACACGCTCAACCTGAAGCAAAACACTCACGAGATGACCCTCGACCTTCTGGCGGCTGGCATCCGCCCGGAGGAGACCATCCTGTTCGTGCAATCCCACGTCCCGCAGGTGACCGAACTGCACACCATCCTCTCGATGGTCACCCCGCTCGGGAAACTGACCGACCTGCCGACTTTCAAAGACATGGTTCGCCAGCACCCGAACAACGTCAACTATGGATTGGTAGGCTACCCTGTGCTGATGACCGCTGATATCGTTCTATACAAATCGGACCTCGTGCCAGTCGGCGTTGATCAGGCTCCGCACCTTGAATTTGCTCGTGAAACTGTCCGCTCATTCAACCATCGTTACCAAACAAAAGTGCTCATCGAACCGCAGATGAAGAGCGCGGAAGTGCCAAAGGTGCTCGGCATTGACGGCAAGGAAAAAATGAGCAAGAGCCTCGATAACCACATCGAACTGGCTGCCACACCCGAAGAAACCCGCCAGCGGGTCATGCAAATGGTCACCGACCCGCAGCGCATAAAACGCTCCGATCCAGGCAACCCGGACGTATGCAACGTCTTCACGCTGCACAAAGTCTTCACCCCAAAAGAAGATGTGGAAATGATCAACGTGGAATGCCGCAAGGCGGGCATCGGCTGCGTGGATTGCAAGAAACGTTTTGCTGAAAATCTGAACATAGCGCTTGAACCCTTCCGCGCAAAACGCGCTGAACTCGCCGCCAAACCGGACCTGGTAGCTGCCACGCTCAACGACGGCGCCCGGCGCGCCCGGGCTATTGCCGAAAAGACAATGGAAGAAGTGCGGGCGGCCGTGCAACTACCGTAATTCTCTCGCAGGAGTTCTGCGGCGCTGAGTTCCTACGACAATTATTGACTATGCGCGTCCTCTTACAAAGGGTCACATCCGGCAAAGTTGTTGTCAACGGCCAAACCATTGCCTCCATCGGTCACGGGTTGGTCATCCTGCTTGGCATTGGGCAGGGCGATACCAAAGAACAAGCCGCCTTCCTGGCTGAGAAAATAGCCCAATTGCGCATCTTCGAGGATGCCGAAGGCAAGTTCAACCTGTCTTTGTTGGACATGGGCGGGGAGGCTATCGTAATCTCACAGTTCACGCTCTACGGGGACGCGCGCAAAGGCCGCCGTCCTTCCTTTTCTGATGCGGCCCGCCCGGAGGTCGCCGCGCCGCTGGTGGAGGGATTTGCTGGACTCTTGCGCTCTCAGGGGGTCCGCACCCAGACAGGGATTTTCGGCGCCCATATGTCAGTGGAAATCCAAAATGATGGGCCGGTCACCATCTGGCTGGAAAAGTGACCCGTGAAGGCAGAAGCGCCATTGCTTGACGATATAGAAAGGTTGTGCTAGTATCATTCCCGAAATCCCTTATCAACGCCGAATTTGCAGGAGGAAAGCATGTCTAAGAAACTCATTTGGATTCTTGCAGTGTTGCTGGCGGCGGTATTGTTACTTTCCGCCTGCGAACGCTCTGCGGTTACGCCTCAGTCTCAAGCTACCCCCACAGTACAAACAACGGGAGGCCAGTCAACAGTAGCCCTGCCAGATGCCTACAAGACCCAAACCGCCGCGGGAACTGTCACCGCGCTTGTGATGACCATGCAGCCAGGCGGTCCGATCGCGACCCCCACTGGCGGAACACCGACACCGACTGCAACACTCCTGGGCGGCGCGACCCTGACACCGACAAATACCACCATCCCGACCACCGGCGGTAACCCCTCCGCGCCCACCCCGACCCCTGGGCGGCCTGCCACGTACACGTTGCAATCCGGAGAACATCCATACTGCATCGCCCGCCGTTTCAACGTGGACCAGGATGAACTGCTAACCGCGAATGGCCTGACCACTACCGAGGCAGATAACCTGCCAGTTGGCTATATCTTGCAAATTCCTCAAACTGGGAATCCATTTGTCGGCACACGCGCCCTCAACCCCCACCCTGCCACCTACACGGTCCAGGTAAACGACACCATTTATTCCATCGCCTGCCACTTTGGCGACGTTGACCCGATTTACCTGGCGGCTTACAACAACATTGTTCCACCCTATGTAATTCAAACCGGTAGAGTACTGAGTATCCCCTAATATCAGCGTTTGCTTACCGACCCAGGCGGAGGCGACCCTTCGCCTGGGTCTTTATTTCTGGAGATACCATATGCCCTTTGAACTGCTCCGTTCTGAAATCGTCTATCCCGGACGCGCCTTCACAATCCGCCGTGATTACATACGTCTACCCGATGGTCGCCAGACGAAACTCGACATTGTGGAACACGTGGGGTCAGTGGTGATCCTGCCAGTAGACGATTCGGGTAACCTTCTCTTCGTCCGTCAGTATCGCCATGCAGCAGGGCTGGACCTCCTGGAACTGCCTGCCGGGACCCTGGATGCTGGTGAGGCTCCCGAAGCGTGCGCCGGGCGCGAGGTCCGGGAGGAAACGGGCATGGCCGCGGGCAAGCTCGAATATCTAGGAGGGTTTTATCTCGCCCCAGGCTACTCCACCGAATACATGCACGTCTACCTCGCCACGAACCTGTACCACGACCCACTGGAGGCCGACGCAGATGAATTCCTGAGCGTGGAAAAAGTCCCGCTCCGGGAGGCGCTGGAGATGCCTGCCCGCGGCGTTTTGCCGGATGCCAAATCGCTGGCCGCGTTCTACCTGGCGCGTCCGCATCTGGAAAAACTCGCAAATTTGACGATTTGACAGCATTTTTTATTATGACAAGTCGCAGTGGAATTTATGTATTAAATTACTATCGCCCGCACAACCGCCAGAATAAACTTGCAGGTTGGTAGAACAGACCCTGACAGAGCCACGCTCTGACCTCATCTTGAAGGAGCCGATATATGGCACGACGAATGGTTACGATTGATGGCAACGAAGCTGCTGCTTCTGTTGCCCATCGCACAAATGAGATTTGCGCGATCTATCCCATTACCCCATCTTCCAACATGGGCGAATTCGCCGACGATTGGTCGGCAGTCGGCAAGAAGAATATCTGGGGGACCGTCCCGCTGGTCATCGAGATGCAGTCCGAAGGCGGCGCAGCCGGTGCGGTGCATGGTGCGCTTCAAACTGGCGCGTTGACCACCACTTTCACGGCCAGCCAGGGATTGTTGCTGATGATCCCCAACATGTTCAAGATTGCTGGTGAGTTGACCTCCACCGTGTTCCACGTCTCGGCGCGCACCGTGGCAACCCACGCCCTTTCGATCTTCGGCGACCACTCCGACGTGATGGCCTGCCGTCAGACCGGCTGGGCGATGTTGCCCTCCGGATCGGTGCAGGAAGCCCACGATATGGCGCTGATTGCCCAGGCTGCCACACTGGAAACACGCGTGCCATTCCTGCACTTCTTCGACGGCTTCCGCACCTCGCACCAGGTCGAGAAAATCGAGGAACTCGCCGACGATGACCTGCGCGCCATGGTGGACGACGAGCTCGTCCGCGCCCACCGCGCCCGCGCCCTGACCCCCGATAAACCCGTCCTGCGCGGCACCGCCCAGAACCCGGACGTGTTCTTCCAGGCCCGCGAAACCGTCAACCCGTTCTACACAGTCGTCCCCGGCATTGTCCAGAAGGCGATGGACAAATTCGCCACACTGACCGGGCGCGCTTACCACCTTTTCGATTACATCGGCGCACCGGATGCCGAACGCGTGGTCATCCTGATGGCCTCGGGCGGCGAGACAGCTGAAGCCACTGTCCGCTACCTGCTGGAAAAAGGCGAGAAAGTCGGCGTGATCCGCGTCCGCCTGTACCGGCCATTCTCGGTAGAGCATTTCCTGGCCGCCCTGCCCAAGACCATCAAATCTTTGGCCGTGCTCGACCGCACCAAGGAACCCGGCGCTAACGGCGATCCGCTCTACCTGGATGTGACCAGCGCCCTGTTCGAGAATGGCATCAAGGACATCAAGGTGGTTGGAGGGCGATACGGCCTGTCTTCCAAAGAATTTACCCCAACCATGGTCAAGGGTGTTTTCGATGAACTCAAAAAGGCCGAACCGAAAAACCACTTCGTGGTCGGTATCAACGATGACGTGACCCACTCCAGCCTGGAATACGACCCGAGCTTCTCCGTGGAACACCCCGAAACCGTGCGCTGCCTGTTTTTCGGTCTGGGCTCCGATGGCACGGTTGGCGCCAACAAGAACTCGATCAAGATCATCGGCGAAGAGACAGAGAATAATGCCCAAGGCTATTTCGTTTACGACTCGAAGAAAGCCGGTACGATGACGACCTCGCACCTGCGCTTCGGTCCCAAGCCGATCCAGGCCCCTTACCTGATCACCGCCAATACCGCCAACTTCGTGGCCGTACACCAGTTCACATTCTTGGAACGCTACGACCTGCTCAAATACACCCAGCCCGGCGCAGTTTTCCTGCTGAACAGCATCTATAGCAAAGATGAGATTTGGAATGAGTTGCCGCAGGAAGTCCAGAAAGACATCATCGAGAAGAAACTCCGGTTTTACGTCATCAACGCCTACGATGTAGCCGAGAAAACCGGGATGGGCGCGCGCATCAACACCATCATGCAGACCTGTTTCTTCGCCATCTCCGGCATCCTGCCACGGGATGAAGCCATCGAGCAAATCAAGAAGGCCATCAAGAAGACCTACGGCAAGCGCGGCGAGGCTGTCGTCCAGAAAAACTACGCCGCGGTAGACCAGACGCTGGCCAACCTGCACGAAGTCAAGGTGCCGGAAAAAGTAACCAGCAAACTGGCACGCAGGTCCCCGGTCCCGGAGGCTGCGCCTGAGTTTGTTAAGAAGGTGCTCGGCCCGATGATCGCCTTCGAGGGCGATTCGGTCCCCGTTTCGGCCCTGCCAGTGGACGGGACTTTCCCAACCGGCACAACCAAGTGGGAGAAGCGCAACATCGCCATGGAAATCCCGGTCTGGGAACCTGACCTGTGCATCCAGTGCGGCAAGTGCGTCTTCGTCTGCCCGCACGCGGTCATCCGGCACAATGTGTATGATAAAAAATTCCTGGAGAAGGCTCCGACGACGTTCAAGCACATGGAATCCAAATTCAAGGAATTCCCCGGCATGGCCTACACCGTCCAGGTGGCCCCCGAAGACTGCACAGGCTGCTCCCTGTGCATCGAGGCCTGCCCGGCCAAGGACAAAACCAACCCGTCGCGCAAAGCCATTAACATGGCGCCTCAACCAACACTGCGCGAAAGCGAAGCAGCCAACTGGGACTTCTACCTGTCCCTGCCCAAGGTGGACCGCACAATGCTCAACCTGGGCACAATCAAGAATTCGCAACTGCTCGAGCCGCTCTTCGAGTTCTCCGGCGCCTGCTCCGGCTGCGGCGAAACACCCTACGTCAAATTGCTGACCCAGTTGTTCGGTGATCGGGCCATTATCGCCAACGCCACCGGCTGCTCTTCGATTTACGGCGGCAACTTGCCCACTACACCTTACACCTTCAACAAAGACGGACGCGGCCCGGCCTGGTCGAACTCGCTCTTTGAGGATAACGCCGAATTCGGCCTGGGTTACCGCCTGACCCTAGACAAGCAGATGGAATATGCCCGCGACATGCTCCCAACTTTTGTGAACGAACTCGGCGCGGACCTGGTGGATAGTCTGCTGAAAGCCGATCAGACATCTGAACTGGGTATTAAACAGCAACGCGAACGCGTGGCAGCCTTGAAGCAAAAACTGGCGAAGTCCAAAAACCCACAGGCTAAAAACCTGGCGGCAGTGGCCGATGCACTGGTCAAGAAATCCGTCTGGATCGTCGGCGGCGACGGTTGGGCTTACGACATTGGCTATGGCGGCCTCGACCACGTGCTTTCCACCGGGCGGAATGTTAATAGGCTGGTACTCGACACCGAAGTCTACTCCAATACCGGAGGCCAGGCCTCCAAGTCCACACCGCGCGGCGCTGTGGCGCGCTTTGCCGCCCAGGGCAAGGGCCTCTCGAAAAAAGACCTCGGCCTGATGGCAATCGCCTACGGATATGTTTACGTGGCCCGTGTTGCCATGGGATACAGCGACCAGCATACGCTGAAAGCATTCCTGGAAGCGGAGTCCTTCCCCGGCCCGTCCATCATCATCGCCTACAGTCACTGCATCAACCACGGCATTGACATGGTCAAGGGGCTCGACCAGCAGAAGATGGCTGTCCAATCGGGCCTGTGGCCGCTTTATCGCTACGACCCGCGTCTGGTCGAGGCAGGACAGAATCCGCTCCTGCTCGACTCCAAGGAACCCAGCATCCCGGTCGAACAATATATGTACAACGAGACCCGCTTCCGTATGTTGACGCAGAGCAACGAAGATCGCGCCGAGGCCCTGCTCAAACTATCAACCGAAGATGCCAGATCCCGCTGGAATTTCTACTCGCAACTGGCTGCCATGCACTACGGCGGACAGCCGGAGGAAAAATAACAACCCACGAGGGATAGGGGCAATCCCCTATCCCTTCCCTTTTGAATGGAGTTTCCGATGGCGGATTTGAATACCTCCTACCTTGGCCTGAAACTGAAGAACCCATTGGTGGCATCAGCCTCGCCGCTTTCAGAAAAAGTTGAAACCGTTCAGAAACTGGAAGAAGCGGGGGTTTCTGCAGTGGTCATGTACTCGCTCTTTGAAGAGCAAATCATCCACGAGAGCCTCGAGCTGGATCATTTCCTGTTCACCGGCACAGAGATCTCGCCTGAAATCACCTCGTTCTACCCGCAGAGCGGCACGTACACGCTCAAGCCGGACGCCTATATTGATAGCCTTGGCAAAATCAAGAGAGCCGTTAACATCCCCGTCATCGGCAGCCTGAATGGTGTATCAACCGGCGGCTGGATCAAATACGCCCGCAAAATCCAGGACGCTGGTGCCGATGCGCTGGAACTCAACCTGTATTTCCTGCCCACAGACTTGACTCTCACCAGCTCGGTGCTGGAGGAAAACTATACCACCCTGGTGCAGGATGTCTGCAAGAGTGTCAAAATCCCGGTGGCGGTCAAACTCAGCCCGTTCTTCACTGCCCTGCCCAACCTCGCCAAACGCCTGGTCGAAGCCGGGGCCAAAGGCCTGGTACTGTTCAACCGCTTCTATCAGCCGGATATTGACCTCGAAGCCCTGGAAGTCGTCCCAAATCTTGTCTTAAGCAACTCCCACGAACTGCGCCTGCCTCTGCGCTGGGTTGCCATTCTCTACGGTCAGATCAAAGCCGATCTTGCCCTGACGAGTGGTGTCCACACCGCGGAGGATGTACTCAAATCCATGATGGCCGGGGCAAGCGTTGCTATGCTTGCCTCCGCCCTGCTTCAAAAAGGCATCCGCCACGCCGCCCAAATCCTTGCCGACATGGAAACCTGGATGAATGAACATGAATATGTATCCATCCAACAAATGCAGGGCAACCTGAGCCAGCAAAATGTAAAAGGAACTGCAGCATTTGAGCGTGCAAACTACATGAAAGTCCTCAAGTCGTTCAAGACCCTGCCGTAACACCCCTAACAAATTTTATGAGTGCAATCGGAACCAGTTATTCGGTCTGTTCAGGCTCACCACCGGATTTCTTCTGGCGATATGTGATGCGTCCGCGGGTCAAATCGTAGGGTGACATCTCCACTTTGACTTTGTCGCCAAGCAGGATACGGATGTAGTACTTGCGCATCTTACCTGATAAGTAAGCCAGCACTTCGTGGCCGTTATCCAGCCGGACCCGGAACTGGGTTCCCGGCAAAGCCTCGATCACTGTCCCTTCAACCTGAATTTTATCTTCATTCGCCATACAGCCTCCAGTTCCGTGCCTGGTTTATTCGAAATCACGGGTAAATTGGCGCCGCTTGATCCGGCGGATAGCCTTCTTCTTATCCATGCGGCGCTGTTCACTCTTCGAAACAAACCAACGCTTACGGCGTATAGTACTCAAAACACCGCTTTTGACAACTTTCTTGCGAAAGCGCTTGAGCAATGAATCCTGGGACTCATTATTGCGTAAATTGACAGCAGTCAATGGTCTCACCTCCTTCCGGGGGCAAAATAAAAACTCGGCTCATCACAAACACAGCCGAGGCGCTCGCGGGACCCGTATCCGGATAACAAAAACGAATTACAGATCAAACTTTGCACACTCTCCTTGATTGCCTGGAATAACACTCAAAGGGCAACCCACTCGAAACTGGTTTGTGAACGCCGGAATTATACTCCAGGAACAGGAGGCTGAAAAGGTTAATTTTGGATTAAAATTGAAAAGTCTCTTTGGCAATGACCTACTCTCCCAGGCAGTCGCCCGCCAAGTACCATCGGCGCTGTCGAGCTTAACTTCCGGGTTCGGGATGGGACCGGGTGTACCCTCGACGCACAAATCACCAAAGAGACTTATTCACAAAGTTGTGTCTGAATAGTTCTGACTGATGAACAGTATCAAGTTCTCCGCACCACGCGAAGAAGCCCTCGACCATTAGTACGATTTAGCTGAACACATTACTGTGCTTACACATATCGCCTATTAAGCAGGTAGTCTACCTGCGGTCTTACTCCATATAGGATACAGGGATCTAATCTTAGGGCAAGTTTCCCACTTAGATGCTTTCAGCGGTTATCTCTGCCAGACGTAGCTACCCAGCGATGCCGTTGGCACGACAACTGGCACACCAGAGGTCTGTCCACTCCGGTCCTCTCGTACTAGGAGCAGCTCCCTTCAAATCCCTTACGCCCACAGCGGATAGAGACCGACCTGTCTCACGACGGTCTGAACCCAGCTCGCGTACCGCTTTAACGGCGTCGATGTGAACTCTTGGACTTCACCAGCCTGTTATCCCCGGGGTAGCTTTTATCCGGTAAGCCACAGCCCTTCCACTCGGTACTGTGGGATCACTAAGCCCGACTTTCGTCTCTGTTCGGCGCGTTGGCCTTACAGTCAAGCTCCCTTATGCCTTTACACTCTATGGTGGGTTTCCATTCCACCTGAGGGAACCTTTGGGCGCCTCCGTTACCTTTTGGGAGGCGACCGCCCCAGTCAAACTGCCCACCTGGCACGGTCCCCCATCCGGATTACGGAATGGGGTTAGGATCTAAACATAATCAGGGTGGTATTTCACTGAAGGCTCCACCGACGCTAGCGCGCCAGCTTCAAAGCCTCCCACCTATTCTACACAGATTATATCCAAATACAATGCCAAGTTGCAGTAAAGCTCCACGGGGTCTTTTTGTCCTGCTGCGGGTAGGCCGCATCTTCACAGCCATTTCAATTTCACCGGGTCCCTCGTCGAGACAGTGCTCTAATTGTTACGCGATTCGTGCGGGTCGGAACTTACCCGACAAGGAATTTCGCTCGGAATATCTCACTCTGTTTCCAGAGAAGCCGGACTTTATCTTTCTCGTCCTCGATTCATTTCAGAAGCGATTTGGCGGATCTTTTCGATCCCTTCAAGGGTCAGATGCTCGTTCTTCTGCATCATCATCAGGACTTTTCTAAATTTCAAAAAATCAAGATGTTTTTTCGTTTTCAAAGGATGTTTTTCAAAGAACGGAATAACTCGTTCTGCAAGATGTTCTACACCTCGCACACGGTAAGCCATACGGTCACCGTGATTTTGCCGAACAACACCACAGCCAAAAAACTGTTTTAGGGCATAAAGCAGTTGCACATCACGTTCATGCTGAACAACTGTAAATTCAGGTAGTACCTGATACCCTATCTTCATTTCAGGCTGGGTATTGACACCGACATAAAAACAACCTTCTCCATCTACAAACCCTACAACCCATTGCGCTTCCAATCTCGAAGAGTTCGAGATCGAACGTGAAGTCTCTGAGGGTTCTTCCAACATTTCATCATCTATCATGGAAGCCTTCCCTGCGGATTGTCCCCGTGTCCAGTGGATTTTTACTGCCGTATTTGATTACGACGAGTACCATCTGGCTGTTGAGGAGTTTCCCGCATATAGTTCGATTTTACTAAGGCTAGCGAATTGTTAACCTTAGGACCGTTATAGTTACGGCCGCCGTTCACCGGGGCTTCAGTTCAAAGCTTCGCTTGCGCTAACCTCTCCCTTTAACCTTCCGGCACTGGGCACGCGTCAGCCCCTATACATCGCCTTACGGCTTAGCAGAGACCTGTGGTTTTGTTAACCAGTCACCAGAGCCATTTCACTGCGACCCTCCGAAGCTTTAACACCAAGGAG